>JAKAZZ010000079.1 GCA_021826315.1 Actinomycetes bacterium | reverse complement strand
AACTACCGCCGCTTTCCGCCTCATAAAAACCCTGAGGCGCCTCCTTTGAGGGCGCGCTTTGGGCGATACAACCGATATGTCTGTCACTTTGATGCCCCCACTAAACGAACGCGCGGATTCAAGTAGCTGTACGCCACGTCTACCAGAAAGTTGATGACTATGTAAGAGACCGCGATCAATAGCGCTAATGCCTGCAGCGTTGGATAGTCCCGTTGGAATACCGAATCAATAGTGAGTTGGCCGATACCGGGAAGTAAAAATACCTGCTCGGTAACTGCCACTCCAGATAGGAGTACTCCGAATTGAAGGCCAATGATAGTTACAACTGCAGTGACGCTGTTGCGAAGTGCGTGCTTTCCAATAACGGCTCTCTCGGGGAGACCCTTAGCGCGAGCCGTACGAACGTAATCCGACCTCAAGGTCTCGAGCATTCCCGAGCGCATCTGGCGCATCAAAATCGCAGCGACGCCAGAACCAAGCACCACGACTGGCATAACCATATCTTTCAAGTTTCCAATCGGACTTGAAAAGAATGATACGTAACCCGAAGATGGCAGAATATGACTTCGAACCGAAAAGAGAAGTATCAGCAATATGCCGAACCAAAATGACGGAATTGACAACCCGAAGATGGCAAGCGAGTTACTAGCGTAATCTGCAGCCTTCCCTCGCCTTAACGCAGCATATATTCCCGCCGGTATTCCTATTACGATCCCAAAGAGGATCGACAGCAGCGTGACCTCGAGTGTCACCGGTAGTCTCTGAGCAATCTCAGAGACTACACTTTGACCGGTCTGGGGAGAGATCCCCAAATTTCCACTGAGAAGCTGTTTTACCCAATCGAAGTATTGAATTACGATCGGCTTGTCAAGTCCATACTCTTTTGTGATAGCCGCAATAGCAGTAGCGCTCCCGTTCTCACCTGAGAGCGCTACTGCCATATTGCCCGGTAGAGCCCGGACCCCTGCAAAGACGACCATCGATGCTAAAACCAAAGTTATTAACGAGGCTCCAGCTCTTCGATAAAGGTATCTTTTCAAACGAAACCTTTCAAACTAAGTTCGTCAGATATTTGATGCGGAGCTTCAAGCCGTGAATCCCGCATCAGCGAAGTGAATAATTCCATCAGGAGTAAAGGAGACACCTTGCAACTTTGCCGACGATGCCAACTGAAAGGCCTCGTGGTAGAGGTAAATGATTCCTAGATCCTTCACGAGGCGCTGCTCTACTTGTGCATAGATTGCCTTACGAGCACTCACCGTTGTTGCGGTGCGACCCTGTACGAGAAGCGATTGAAGGGTCGGATCTTGAACACCGGTGTAGTTCAGAGCACTACCGGCGGCATAAAACGGCGTGATATTTTGATCTGGATCAATACGCCCCGACCAACCGATCGCGAACATCTCATAGTTGCCACTTTCAGCAGCTGCTAGCGCAGTTGTGAATTCGGTAGATTGAACAGTCACATTGAATCCTGCTTGAGCAGCCTCGGAGGCGATAACTTCGCCCTCTTGGGTATTCAGGGTACCAGTCGGCTCCATTAGAGTTACGGGAATCGGCGTCGCAACTCCAGTTGCAGCAATGATTGCCTTAGCTTCGGCGATATTACGGTGAGTACAGCCGATCGATGTATGGTATGCACTGTTAGGTGCCAACGGAGTACATCCGGGCTGGTTGATGCCGCTGTAGACGACGTTGTTGATAGTCTTCCGCGAAATACTCAGTTCAAACGCCTTCATCAAACTTGGGTGTTGAGCGAAGGGGTTGTTGGGCGCGGCACTTGGCTTATTGTAGCCATTGGCATTTCCAACATTGATATCGAGTCCCGAATACGCATTCGTAATAACTGTTTGCGTCTGGTAGGCAGAGTTTGTCTTGAGGAGTGCTACGTCGTTAGGAGCCAGACAGGCTGCCACGTTTATTGCACCCGACAACAAGTTTGAATAACAGGTACTTGGATCTGCAATTACAGTGAAGTCCAGACTAGCTGCATGAACTTTGGAAGCGTCGTAGAAGTATGGCGACTTCACCAGGTTGATCTGATCCAATGATGGCCTCGAAGAGAACATAAATGGACCAACGCAAACTGGTTGCTGCCCAAAATTAGCACCCTCTTTGGTTAGAGCCGTTGGTGAAGCTACGATACCGGAGCGGCCTGCAAGAATCGTCGTAAGAGCGGAATCTGGCGAAGCGAGCTTTAATTGAACAGTATCAGTGCCGGTGGCTGTGACCGAGACGATATCCTTCAACGCCGATGCGCGTGCTGAGGTCGGCAAAGTCTGATCACGAGTCAACGAGGTGACAACCGCTGCTGCATCGAGTGGCGTTCCGTCATTGAATTTTACGCCAGAGCGCAAGGTAATTGTATAGGTCAATCCACCATCAGAAATTACTGGAGCCTTTGAAGCTAATACCGGGGTAGGTAGACCGCCTGAGCTGATCCCATACAAACCAAGGCACATATTTGCAAAGACAATTCGTCCGTAGTAAGTGGCTTCAGTCGCCGGATCGAGCGCCTCTGGAGCAGCTGGAAGGCCGACGATAATCGAACCGCCGTTAGTAATCTTCGCCGCCGGTGCGGCTGTAGAAGCAGTCGTTGCTGCTGTGGAGCTACTCGAACCGCTAGAACAACTAGCAAGTACGAGAGACGCGCCGATCAAGACACCCGCAAGGCGTCCTTTTTTAGCGCTCTTATCTCTATGCCTAAAAATGAACGGCAATCCACCCTCCTGACTCAACTGGCACCATTCGTAGTGCCATCAGAAGTCATTGTATACAGTATTATGATTTCAATGTTGTCATTTTTGTTTCAATATCGTTAACTGCTGTTAACCAAGCGTCCCTACGGGAGGGAAAATTTGCCACCACAAAGGTTTTGTAATGCTAAGTCCGCAGTTAGCTTTTACGCTCTCATCAGCCAATCATTCACCTTGCCGAGTTGTGTCGAAGCTGCAAGCTCTTATAGATCAGGAGTAGATCATCAAAAATAATCATCCCGTGGTATCACGAATTATAATTCCATCGTCGGCTCGCATCATGGCACCGTTGCGGAAAGATAACACAATTGAGAAAACTTTCGACTGCGAAGCAGAGACACTCTGTGGCGATTTTCCAGACGAAGACTATGAGAATACGATTCGCTCTACATCGCTCGCAGTTCGTTCTTGTCTTGCAACTTTTAAAGCTTACGGACGTTCAGCCATAGAACCGTTGCAAATCACGGAGGCGACGTCAGAAAGATTCGCAAAGCCTCGTAGTTACTTCGTTTCTACGAAGGTCAGGGCAAAAGCTTTGATTTCTGAGGTTATATAGATGTCAACTACCGCAGATATCGAAATACTCCTAGCCGGATTCGGTGCCGGAATGGTAAATACCATCGTTGGATCAGGATCCCTTATCACCTTTCCCACCCTTCTATCCCTTGGCTATTCGCCCCTACTTGCGAATGTATCCAATACTCTCGGATTAGTCCCGGGCTCCATAAGTGGTGCAATTGGATATCGCAAAGAGTTGGAGGGGCAACGAACTAGGGCTATCAAACTAGGCATCGTTGCACTACTCGGTGGAGTCGTCGGCGCCTTCCTACTTGTTACCTATCCCGGCGCCTTCCAGCAGATAGTTCCATACCTTATCCTTGCAGCAGTGATTTTGATGGCATTTCAGCCACGAATTTCAAAGGCGCTTGCGAAGCGGAGCGAAAGCAGCTTGGCCTCGGGACTACTCTACGGTGGCGTCTTTCTAACCGCGATCTATGGAGGATATTTTGGCGCTGCTCAGGGTGTGGTTCTTATCGCCCTCCTGGCCATAGGAATTGATGATACTCTTCAGCGACTAAACGGATTGAAGAACGTTCTCGCGGGACTCGTCAACGGAATAGCCGCAATATTCTTCATTGCAGTAACCCACATAGCGTACTTACCAGTGCTTCTAATTGCTATTTCATCTGTTATCGGTGCTCAAGTGGGTGCGAAGGTAGGTCGCCATATTCCATCCAAAGTCCTTCGTGCAATAATTGTTATAGTTGGAACTGGAGTCGCCATAAGTCTTATTTTGAAAGGGTGAGCCAACACAGTAGCGGCACTTGAGGAATAAGGTAATCTCGCAAAATCCATCGCCTTAGACACGTAGGATCTAAGGCGATGGATTAATGCGCCACACAAAACCTGCGCAAGGGTAGCCCCTGGAGGCTAAAAGTCAACAACCTCAAACACGGCTTATATTCGGCGTCCCCTCGTCGACTAAACCAACCGAATGCTGGGGTAAATTTAAATCAGTTACTTAGCGAAAATGAGTCAAGCAAACTTTAGAGGTAAATCTACTCATCTACTTTGGCGGCAATGCTTTCGCTAGCCGTTCAGCTATTTGCCAGATCCTATCTTTCGAGAGCGCTTCGACTTCGGCCATCTTCCGAGACAAGGCATTCGGTCCAGACACGAAGGCGCCCCTGACTGAAAAAGGCTTGGCGAACCATCCCCATTCAGCGTCCGTGAAGCAAAGAGCCCCATTTACAGCTATTTCATCAGAGTCAAGCGCAGACCTGACCGCTTTCAACTGCCATTCAAGACCATCTGCAAGCTTGGTCTTATCCCGGCCATCAACGAACAGGTGAATATCGGTACTAAAAAATCCTCCTACGTCACGTTGTTGGACCAAACCCGAGAAGTTTTTTGCATCGATGACCCACACTCCAGACGGTGCAATCGCGATATGGTCGATATTGGCCCGACTCTTTGGAACCTTGCGGTCATTTAGTAGGATGACCCTATCTCCAAGGTTTTCAACCAAGACAGACGCTAATTTTTGCTCACCTATCGAACCCTTTTTCCAAGCGATCGTGGACTGGGGGTCATCGCTCAAGAACTTAACGATTCCAGCAAACATCCCAAATTTCGCTTCAATTTGAGCTTCGCGTCTTTCGTGACGTCTTTGGTACTCTTCCATTGCAGACTTCCCGGCCACACCAGTTTCGATAAAAGGTAGTGCTGGTGCGATAGAGACGCCACTGCTCTCATAAAGCTTCTCGACGGGAGGGCTCGCAATCCCACCCTCGAAGCATCTCACGCACAACACCTTGCGCGCCTCCACATCCCACCAAGCTCTATCGCCAACAGGGAGCTGAACTCCACAAAGCGCCCAACAATCGGCGCGACGAAGCGATAGCTGTTTCAATGCCAATTGCTCCAATCATTCGATCGGATGAACTACTGTCACAATTTGCAGATGTCGCTCCAGGGTATCTGGTAGCAAAAGACAAATTACAAAAAAGACTCCGAGATAATATTTACGTTATAAGTCATCGGTAAAACCTTTCAATTAATTAAGGGTTGATTAGAGCCCAAATATCAATTCAAAAGTTGGCAGCGCTCATACCGTCGAAGCTGTAAATGCCTTACCACCTCGCCACTGAAGGGCTTTGCCACCCAGCTACAGCGCTCTCTAAAGCGCTGATTAGGTTGCGTCGTTATGACCCAGTTGAAAACGTGTTTTCAATCGTTTACTATCAGGGTACCCACATCTGAGCAGCTGATCAAATCGATATCGAAGTGCAGTAGCTGGATGAAATAAGAAGTAAAGAATTGCCTTCGATTGTAGATTTGGACGCAAAGGCAAACCGCCAGTAAACCGAGGGGTTTTGGATAACGGCTGCATTTGCTAGACGTGTCTTAAGGACTATAGAACAGCTAATCCGCGACCCTTAGATACTAAATAACTTTCAATTTTCACGCCCTCCAAAGTATGTCCATTGGCACCGCGGCAACGCGATCACCAAAAAAAGCTGAATTAACGCCTGTGTGAAGGATGAAACCTGCAACAAACCTACTTCCGAGTTTTTCACGCAGGAAGCTAAGGCCCTTTGCATCCTTGACCGTTGGGTTTGAATTGGACTTAACTTCTACTCCTACCACCCGTCCGTCAGGTGTCTCGAGTACAAGATCGACCTCACCGACGTATTGGTCTCGGAAGTGTGCCAACCTAGCCGTCTCATTACTCCAAGTCAATTGGCGTCTGATTTCACCGGCGACAAAGGTCTCAAGCAAGCCGCCGGCTAGATTCGGATTGGCATCTAAAGAGGCACCCTTAGATGAAACATTCATAAGTCGCGCAGCCAAGCCTGCATCGAGAAGTGAAACCTTTGGACGAGAAACAACGCGCTTTGAAAGGTTGGTTGTCCACGCTGGTATGTTCTGCGTCAGATATAAGGTCTGTAGCAACTCTAGATAAGGGGTCAGAGTGCGTTGAGGAATGTTGGTGTCGCGAGCCAAGTCGGCAATGTTCAATTCTCCGCTACTTCTTGCAGCCAACATTCTCAGGATCACTGGCAGCTCAGTAATACGTTGAAGGTTCGAGATATCCTCAGCCTCCCTACGAAGTATGGCGTTAGCGTAGTTATCAAACCAAAGGTCACGACGCCGTCCCGGAGCACGATTCAAGACCTCGGGATATCCGCCAGCTACAGCTAGTTCGAGATAGTCACTTCGGCTCAGATCACTTGTATGGTTTATGAATCTTTCACCGGACAAAGCCCGATCGATGAATTGCTCCGTATGCCCGATAAGCTCACCCTGACTTAGGCCGAATAACTCGATACTCTCTGTCCTACCAGCAAGACTATCTTCGATAGTGGGTAATTTGAGGAGATTGGCCGATCCAGTCAAAAGAAACCTACCCGGACGATTGTCGCCATCGACTACGAACTTTAGTGCTAAAACTAATTCAGGGACACGTTGTACTTCATCAATAGCCAAAAGACGACCTGGGTCGGAGTTGAGGAACCCGACTGGATCCTCACGGGCGCCGTTCGCCGCAACTGGATCGTCAAATGAAACTAACCGTCCGCCCTTAGAATCGACAATCTCCCTAACGAGTGTCGTCTTCCCCACCTGCCTAGCGCCCTGTATAACAACAACTCTGGTATCGCCAAGGGCCTCTAATACCCGACTCTTGGCATTTCTAGCGATTCGCACCATGTTTTGATTTTAGAAACTACTCGCCGATTTGCTGTACTTACTCCGCCGATTTGCTGTACTTACTCCGCCGATTTGCTGTACTTACTTCGTCAACTTACCGTCGTCGGTCGTCTCGAACATCGAGGTTGGGGGCTTTACCGACTAGCAGCCGTTCCCATCCCAGAACGGGGTGAATACCAAAAAGCCGTTTCGGGGTCTAACGGATTAGGAGTTATTTCTGGGGAATCTGCGCTTGACCTTTGGAACCTAGCGCACGTTAAATCTATAACGTAGGAGTAATAGCGCTCTCCTAACACTCATGTGGTTCACCAAGACTCCATAACTGGCAAGTAACCCCTACGTGATTATTAGATTTACGTCTTGAAAGACGATGTGAACCTTCTCACGATACGCGACACGACGCTCCCTATTCCGAAGGAGAATGCAGAGCTTTCAATTGCATTCAAAAGAGGTAAAGTCTCGTGGGAAGTAAGGACATTGAAACCCAGTGGAACTGAATGGGATGTTCTCTGACACATTTTTGGGTGGATTGTTGAGTGGACAATTCGGTTATTTCCCGGAGAAGGAAAGCGCAAACGCCAGAAAAGATGAGGGTACCGCCCAAACAGCTTCTCCCTCTGTTGCGTCGAGAATATCCCTAGTCGCTAGGATTCCGGTACCAATAGCCGAATTGCGCAAGCCGAGGGCCTCCTGTCTCCACGAATCTGAGACGTATTTGCCCTCGATCGGTGTCATACGTGTCCCCAAATCCGCACACTTACCTACAAAATCAACCTCACTGCTAGCGCTTCGATAATGAGTGATCCAGTCCCCGGAACGAACCGAGCCAGGGCGCACTCTCTCATTCCATTGCAGAAGGGCGACGCCAAGCTGTTGCTCGTTCAAGCGGGTGACGTCGACTTGGCTTCGACCGTTGACGAGCTGTGGCAGTTTGGCTACGAGCGGATCAAGAAAATAGAGCTTTCCCTGCTTGCGAAGATCCGCGTTACCGCTGTTATCAGCTCTCGGGTTTCTCCAGACGAGAAATGCACTCGCGAGAGCATCGATACGCTTCATTAGAGTCTCTCGAGCCACCCCGACCTCTTCGGCGAAGCCACTTATGGCAGTGGGACTCGACAATCGGACCCCGATACCATTGATCACCGCACCTAGGATGACCTCGTTCATTCCACTGGTGATTGCGTCACCTCTCACTACATCCCACAAGGCCTGCCACGTTGGCACCGCCACCTGATTAGTCCGACGCCATTCACCGACAGCCTTGGGGTACCCACCAACCTCAAGGTATGTCTGCCAAGCGGCTACCAAGTCATCGGTATACGGAGCGAGCGCCATCCAAGTTTCACGAGCCCGAGCAGACATCAACTCATCTGCACGAAGTCCCGCAACGGATGGCAAGTCAATTGACAAGCTATGACAGAACTCCCCAAAATTCATTGGCAGTAGGCACCTGTCGGGGTCGTCTACGGGACCTCTGCGACCAGCAAAAGCTTTAATTGCCTCGTCGAGATCTTGGTTCGTTGAACCGGTGAGTACGACACAATCATCACCGAAATGGGTGTTATCTCTGAGGTTCTTCACCACCGACCACCACTGCCCGCGGCAGGCCGTGACCTCATCGATAAACCAGTACCTCGGCCCATCACCCACAGAACTCGTTAAAACTCTCACCACATATTCGTACAGCGTCCCGAGCCGATTAGCCTGCCACCCATCCACGGTCACACGTATGATCTGCAGCGGATTTACCCCCTGGGCAAGAAGCGCCTGAATAGATCGCTTTACTAGCACAGTTTTGCCAACTCGTCGGGGACCGTAGAGCATATAGAGGCCTCCGGACCGTATGTTCGCCAAAGACAAGGGATAGTAGTCAATCTGAGATCCGGCGGCCTCGAGCATATCTCGGTCAGTCGCTGCCCAATGAGGACTTCGCCACCAGGGACTATCTCGACGTACCGCCTCAGCAACCTGTCCCTCATTTACAACCATAAAAAACTATAGCTTAAACCCCAGCGTTTTTGTAAAGAGTGTCTACAAAAACCCCAGGGTTTTTGTAAAGAGTGTCTACAAAAACCCCAGGGTTTTTGTAAAGAGTGTCTACAAAAACCCCAGGGTGTTGTAGGCACAATCGTCCACGGTAAAGCGAAGTTCTATATAACCTCCAGCCAATCGAACTCCGAAGCGAGCCGCCTCTGGATTGTTCGACGCAGTATTGGCAAAACCCCATAATTGCAAACAAGCGTGCGCTGTATCTTTAAGCGTTGCGCTTTAGAAGGAGAAGAGTACCGGCTCGTCCTTCCAAGTTGATCCTTCGCACTACCGGGCCTTTGGTGAGCATTCTGTGATTGGTACTGCAAGACATCCGATGGTTCATCGAACCTGGAGGTTCGCAGAACGTTGGATTGGTTTTGCGAGGTTTTTTGAAACTTCCATGGGATGCTTGCTAAGAACGCTGCGTAGGAACACGCCGATGTTGCGTTTTCAACGCCCGTATTACTAACTATCCACTGATAACTCAGTACTGAATAGCAACTTGCCGTAGGCCCACCGGGTGGAAACGCTTGACTGAATTGGCCCCAGCGCGTTTGAGTTAATGGCCCCACTCAACTTTCAACTATAACAACGCGCCATGAGAGATTTGGTGGGTATTTAGAGATCCCTTTTGAATTTCCAAATTTCGGTTAGATTCAGCTGTTTGACGCTCCTTTCGAACTCGCCAATTGGATAGTTTCTTCCCATCCAAGCGAAATTGAATTTATCAGCCCCAAAGATTTCAGCGAAGTGGTCCAAAGATTGTGGCAAGGTCAAACGTCGCCAGACATATAGCAATCAGTGTCGCAACCGCTTCTTACTTCCTTCATTGGACGACTGTGCGATAAAAGTCGCGTGTACGATCATCCACTTTGTTATAGTGTGTACGATCATCCACTTTGTTATAGTGTGTACGATCATCCACTTTGTTATAGTGTGTACGATCATCCACTTTGTTATAGTGTGTACGATCATCCACTTTGCTTTAGTGTGTACGA
>JAKAZZ010000021.1 GCA_021826315.1 Actinomycetes bacterium | reverse complement strand
TGAAAGCCCAGTAGCGGCTGAGACGAATTGGCTGGATTTTTCTCGCTCGGACGCACTTATTTTGGATGGGTATCGATCAGCCTTTGACGCCATTCAACGCAAGCAGCTAAGACATGTCCAACCGGTGATCAAATAGTCAAATCTCTCGTTTTTACGACTTAGCTGAAAGGTAACGATCTAAAAATTCGGCACAACGCTCTAGTGCGGCCTTTGACTTTTCGGTAAAGGCACCCATGGAGACAAAGCCGTGGATTACGCCCTCGAAGATGGCGTGTTCAACGCTGACACCAACGCCTTGGAGGGCTTCTTTTAGAAACGGTGCCTCATCGAAGAGGGGGTCGTGATCGGCCGAGATAATAAGTGTCGGTGGTGATACATCTAAGTTCGGCGAAAGCAGAACGTTTACCCGAGGATCTTGCAGAGAGTTCTCATCGGGAAGGTAACACTTGCGGTAGTAGATAAGGTCATCTCGCGTCAGAAAGTACCCGGTAGCAAATCGTTCAACTGAGGGACGCTCTTCAAAAGTTACGACCGGATAGATGAGAAGTTGTGCCCCAATTCGACCTGGATCGTCTTTGTTTAGGGCGATCGAAGTTACCAAGGAGAGGTTTCCACCGGCAGAGTCACCCGCCAAGAACAGCGGCGTAGACCGATTCTCATCGCTAAGTGCGATGATCGCAGTCGTTGCTTCAACGCAATCTTCAACTGCTGCGGGAAACGGCGCCTCGGGGGCGAGTCGGTAGTCGACAGAGTAGATCTTGGAACGAGTCGCTACCGCCAATTGTGCCGCGACACCATGGTGAGATTCGATCGATCCATGAGTAAAGCCTCCTCCGTGGAAGAAGATTCCGTACGCATTGCGACTGCAATCTTCGGGGATGAACGCTCGAACTACTAAAGAACGTCCCACTAGTTGAACTTCGAGGTCCTCGATGCTCTCAATTGATTCAACGTTTCCGCTAGCTAGTCGCGAAACGTTGTTGAACATGACTCTAAATTCATCGAGACTTGGGCGGACTACCTCACCACCTGACGGCGGTGCAGAAGGTTGGTTCAATTGACTAAGTACAAATTGGATCCCAGGATCTAATTCCATTGTCCACCCAAATTGATCGATGACTTATTTTGTGTGCTGAGAAAGTATCAACGTAACCTCATCGTACTGTTCTTTGGTCAAAGTGACACGGTTTGACGCAACGTTGCCCTCTAGCTGGGAGACTGAGGTAGCACCCGCTATGACTGATGAGACGGTGGGCTCAGCTAGTAGCCACGCAAAGGCGAGATCAAGAAGCGTAAAGCCACACTCACTTGAGTATTTCGTTAGCTCATCGATGAGATCAAAGTCGGCATTTGCCAACTCGGATGGACGAGATGCCAGGCGAGTACCAGTTGGTGCGAGTTGATCTCTCTTGAACTTACCGGTCAACAATCCAGATGCCAATGGGTAGTAGGGGAGAATTCCTACCTTGTATTGGCTTGCCGCTGGGATTACCTCATCCTCAATGAAGCGCTTAATCATCGAGTAGTGGTTTTGGGCTGCGATAAATCGTTGCGTTCCGCGCTCCCGAGCTACGTGATCGGCTTGCGCAATCTGCCAGCCAGCGAAGTTTGAAGAGCCGATGTACCTGACTTTGCCCTCGAGGACGAGTTCATTCAGGGCATCTAGGGTCTCTTCAATTGGGGTATTGGGATCTGGCTCGTGGAATTGATAGAGATCGATATAGTCGGTGCGAAGGCGCGTAAGGGAGGCCTCTATTGCTTTGCGAATGTAGCGGCGGGAACCCCTAGATGCGTCACCTGTATTCATCGACATACCAAATTTGGTTGCCAATACTATGTCGTCTCTTCGTCCCTCAAGGATCTGGCCCATAAAGGTCTCGGACCCACCGAGGTTACCGTAGATATCTGCGGTATCGAAGAAGTTGATCCCCAAGTCAATGGCTTTGTCTAGGACCTGACGGGTCGTCTCGAAGTCACATCGGACTCCGAAGTTATTGCATCCAAGGCCAATCTCAGATACGGTTAGTCCGCTGTTGCCAAGTTGTCGGAATTTCATTAGGCCTTACCTTGCTACCTATAAGTTTTCTTCTACAAAGTACTACTAATTAGAGTGGGAGATTTTTATCTGGAAACTGTCTTATAAATTCTTTTATAACTATCCGCTGCGCCTCTAGCAACGAGATAGATCGCCCCCTTGCTAAGGCGATTAGGTCATCACTTTCGATCTTCGAATTGTGCGGACCTACCTTTACCCTAACTTGATCGCCCGAGAGATCGACAACTACGATCTCTCTTGAGAGGATACGTCGATCAACAAAACTAGAACGAACCCCTAGCGACCCACTCCGAGAGAGGATCAAATCCTCCATGATCTGCTGATCTTCAATTCGCGCCAGCACGTTTATAACGACGCCAGATCTCGATTTCTTTCCAGTCATGGCAACTTGCCATACATCTAGCGCACCAGCCTCAAGAGCCTCGTTCAACATAGAAGCCACGAACTCAGGGCTTCGATCGTCAAGGTTGGTTTGAATAAGAACGACCCGCTCCTCGGCGGTCTTCCTCTCCCCTTTGCACAGTCCACCACGAACGTGATTAGACCTATCACTTAGAACCATCTCGCCGATGCCGATCGCGACCTTATCGAGCACGATTCCGCCGCCACCAAAGTTGACGGCACCCAAGGCCTCTAGGATCGCCATCGCCGTTGGAGTAAGTAACTCTTTGCCCTCAACACTCGAGTGAAATTCGATACCAACTAAACCCTCGATCGTCGCTGGAGCTGGGATGGTTACAGCACCGTGTGAAGTAATCCGCAACCCTTTGCCAACCTCTAGGTAGTGAAGGAAAACCCTTGAGATTGAAAGTTCACAGATGGCAGTAGCTGCGACGACCACATCGGCGATGGTATCCCACGCACCTACTTCATGGAAGGTGACCTCTTGAATCGCACTGCCGTGAAGCTTTGCCTCAATTGCAGCAAGCTCACTAAGGATCCTCTTTGCCATCTCTGCTACATCAACCCTCCTGATCTTTTCAAAGAGGAGCAAGATGTCGGCAAAGCGCCGCGTTGAAAACTCACCGTGCGGGATAACTGAAAACTTTGGGCCATGAAAAGCGCCATTAACCCCATCTTCAAGGTGAAGTTCGATATTTTCACCAAGGCCAATCTCATCGATTAGGAATCGACAAAGCTCGATGTCTAATCCCAATCCAAAGGAGAGGGCAGCAAACATATCTCCCGAAAGACCCGATGGACACCAAAGATGCAAATCGCTAGTCATGGCTTTGTGGTCGTTCGAGAGGCATCAAGCTGATTGACGACTCTAAGTGCAGCACATGCAGCACCAAAGCCATTGTCAATTCCCATCACAGCTATGCCGGGAGCACACGAGGCCAACATCGCCATCATCGCAGTTGCACCACCATTTGATGCACCGTATCCAGTTGAAGTTGGGACTGCTATCAATGGTGTTGGGATAAGACCACCAAGGACAGAGGCGAGTGCTCCTTCCATACCAGCTACGACGATGACAGCGTCAAATGTCTTAATGTGATCGAGGCGAGCCATAATCCGGTGCAAACCGGCGATACCAACGTCAGAGATGATCTCGCAGCTGATCCCACAGGATATAAGGGTGGCTGCTACTTCGTTTGCAACCGGAAGGTCCGTTGTTCCACCGGTAACTACAACGACCTTTTTATCCCGGGCAGCATTGGCCGAGATAACTACTGAATAGAGATGATTGGCATCGCGCACCAGATTCGGCATAGAAAACGAGTCCGGAAATGTCTTTAGAAGCTCTTCTGCAACCTCGAGGTTCACTCGTGTTACCAGAACCGGCCCCTGATTCTTTCTATCCATCTCTCGAGCTATCGCAATGAGTTGGCTCTTGGCCTTTCCGGGCGCATAGATCGCCTCAGGTATTCCAATTCGGGCATAGCGACCGTGGTCAATTTCGGCAAATCCACTTGTTGTTTGATCACCATTCATAGCTTGACATGCTAGGCGAATTTGGATAGCTACGGTTTAGAAGACGAGGGGCAGCCCTTGGTAATGGAAGCTAGATTATTTGCCAATGACAACGCTTAAAAAGATCGGTTTTCTAGGCCCAAGAGGCACCTTCTCTGAAGAGGCGTTGATGGAGCAAAGGCTGAGAGGAACACAGGCTGAGACAGTCCCCTTTGCGACAATCGCCCAGGTCTTAGAGGCAGTAGCTGAGGGTCAAGTCGACACCGGCTTTGTCCCAATAGAGAACTCAATCGAGGGAAGCGTATCAGCCACAATTGACTCTCTCATCTTCGACTATGAACTATCGATCGTCGGCGAGTACGTTCACGACATTCACCACGACTTGATGGCACTCGCCAACACCTCGTTAGATGATATCGAAACCGTCATCTCTCACCCGCAACCGCTGGCACAGTGTCGTAAGTTTCTGGCACAAAGGCTACCAAACGCAATACTTAGGGCTACTACGTCAACTTCAGAGGCTGCCCGTGAAGTATCTGAGTCAGGAGATAATTCATTAGCTGCAATAGCACCACACAAAGCGGCTGAGATTTATTCGCTGTCGATCATCAACAGCAACATCGAAGACCACAGCGGAAACCAAACGCGCTTTATTGAAGTCACGAAAGAAGGACTGCCCCCTCGTACAGGAAATGATCGAACCTCCATTGCTTGCTTTCAAGTGCGCGACGAACCGGGGTTCTTGTTTTCGATCTTGGCAGAGTTCTACGCTAGAAGAATAAACCTAACGAAGATCGAATCAAGGCCGTCCAAAAAAGGGCTTGGAGAGTACTGTTTCGTAATTGAACTCGATGGCCACGTACGAGATCCCCTTGTAGCTGATGCGTTGGTCAATCTCAAGGACCGCTTGGCAGATGTAAGGTTTATGGGAAGTTACCCAAAGTACCAGGGCTCTGCTAGTTTATCGTTGTCGTCAGACGACCCCGGCCACCTCTGGATTGAAGGGATTCTGAAGCGCAGAGAATTTAGAGATTAACTGCTATTCTGTACCGCGGAGGGATGGCAGAGCGGTCGAATGCGAAGCACTTGAAATGCTTTGACCCAAAAGGTCCGTGGGTTCAAATCCCACTCCCTCCGCCATTCTTTTGAAACTATCAACGGTTCAAGCTTCCTCGGTTCAACAAATTTTGGCGGCCGTATGTAGCAACCATTCAACACGTAGATCGCGAGTCGACTCGTAATTCATACCCTCAGATATTGCTCAACATCTTTGGACTCGCCCCTGCGATCGAGAGCATGTCCTATCTCAAGGATCGACGTCAACACTACGTCGACAATCACGTTATCAAGGTAAAAGCTGTTGCCAACGGAGAAGAATCGTCCTTACGCGACCTTCATTAGCAACCCGTTACGGGTTGGTATCCTAAATCTCCGACTGGATTTGCAATGCCGCAATCACACAACGGCTTTAACCAACAGTCTGCTCGTATTTTGACGGTTGTCCGCAACCGTTCTTGGCAAGAGAATAGGGAGTGGCACCGTTTGATTACAACGTTCGATGAAGCCGACTTGATATCTATCCGCAGTTCTTATCCAGGACGACCAATCGCCGAAGGGGAGTTTACTGTCAAGACAAAACGTATCGGGGCAAGATTTGCTCATCAGTTCTGGTACAAAGAGCCGATGCGGCGAGGCCAAACCTATGATCTCAATTTTCGACTAGCAGCTGATCGAGATCTTGGCACCCCTGGTGCACTCACGGAGCACAGTCAGGCTTTTCACGAACCTACTAGATTTGCATCCTTCGGAGCAGTCTTCATTGGCGATCGCCCAGATACCATCTGGAGCCACCGTGGCCTCACGTATTTTAAACGAGCGGGAACTCACCACATTGGTAAAACGCTTGATTTTGGCGACGAACGAGGCGCAAGCGTTGAGTTCCATGATTTGTATGGCGGGCTTTACAGTGGTAATGCTCGGGAACGGTAGGTACCTTTAGAAATCAATTAAGAGGTATGCACATTTAAGGATGCCTCTTTGAACAGGATGATTGGTAGCAGGAAGTCGATTTTATCTAAATCTAGATATCCAACATATTGCACTAATACATTTGCAACAGGTCAGGTGTAAAGTTGTATTCAGATAATTAGATCCTGCATGAAATGTTATAATAAGGGAAATTATGAAAAAATCAAGGCGCCAGTTTGAACAATTTCCGCAGGAACAACACTGATGACGGGCCAGCCTCGCAAGAGTGCGACGAAGCCAGCAAAGACGCTCGAACAACGGCTTTGGGATACTGCTGATGCACTTAGGGGCAACCAGGAGCCGAGTGAGTGCAAACACATTGCTGGCATCGTGAACAATCCTGAAGGTTTCGTTAATGTCGACTACAACAGATACAATATTAAGCTTCCTTGGGAGACCTTAATCAAGAACATGGCGTTGCTTTCTCGGGCTACGGGCGGGACTGTTTCGGTCGCCAGGAGACAACCGTGACAAGTGCACTGCCTACATGGGACCAGTTCATGGTTCCGACCTTGAAAGTTCTTTCTGACGGAAAGATTCTCAGCCGGCGAGAGCTTTACGATCTTGTAGCTCAGGAAACCCATCTTAATGATGAGCAGCGTGCTGAGGTACTTGATTCAGGCGAGCGGAGATTCGAAAATCGAATTAGCTGGGCGATCACCTATCTCGTCAAGGCAAATGCGATCATGCGACCCTCTCGTGGCCATCACTCGATCACAGAATCAGGCAGCATACTGCTCGAGACACATCCAAATTTACTTACCGAAGCAGATCTTCGCTTGATCGAGGGTTATGACGATGGCCGCAAGAAATACTTACCCACAGCCGTAAGTGCACCTGCACCTGACAAACTTGACCCCCACGAGCTCGTCGAACGAGGTATCGCGCGCATTAATGACGAAGTGGAGAGTAATCTCCTTGTTCGTTCGCATTCTCAGGATCCCGCCTTCTTCGAGCAGGCCGTCGTTGATTTAGTGGTCGCCATGGGCTATGGCGGCGCTGATACCAAGGCTACAAGGACACAGCTGTCTAACGACGAAGGTATTGACGGCATCATTGATCAAGATGTGCTCGGGCTAAGTCGTGTCTACATCCAGGCAAAACGCTATTCCTTGGATAGCTCAGTAGGGCGCCCAGACATTCAGTCGTTTGTGGGCGCGTTGCAAGGGCAGCAAGCCAACCAAGGCGTATTTATTACTACGGGCCGTTTCAGCTCTGGAGCAATTGAATACGCCAAGAGCGTGTCAACCCGAGTGGTGCTCATAGATGGATCTAGACTAGCCGAGCTTATGATTCGCTACCGAGTTGGAGTCCAAGTTAAACGTACTCTTCAGATCGTAGATGTAGATGAGGATTTTTTTGAATGAGCCAAACTAAAGAAACCCAGCGAGCAGAGCTTCACAAGACCATCTGGCGCATCGCCAACGACCTCCGTGGCAGCGTTGACGGGTGGGATTTCAAAACCTACGTGCTCGGCATCCTCTTCTACCGTTTCATTTCGGAAAACCTAACCGCCTACATAAACCTAGGCGAGCACAAGGCTGGACAGGCCGACTTCGACTTTGCCAAGCTGAGCGACCCTGAGGCAGAGTTTGGACGAAAGGAGACGGTGGCCGAAAAGGGCTTCTACATCCTTCCAAGCGAGCTCTTTGTCAACGTTCGCAAACATGCGGCCCAAGACGAGAACCTAAACGAAACATTGGAACGGGTCTTCAAGAACATCGAAGGTTCCGCAGTTGGTACAGTCTCAGAAGATGATCTGAAAGGCCTATTCGACGATCTTGAAGTCAATAGCGCAAGGCTGGGACAAACGGTAGCGAAGCGCAACGAGAAGCTAGTAAAGCTCCTCGACGCAATCGGCGATCTCGGTCTTGGCAACTTCTCCGATCACACCATCGACGCCTTCGGCGATGCGTATGAGTACCTAATGCAGATGTACGCATCGGATGCGGGTAAGTCTGGGGGCGAGTATTACACCCCGCAGGAGGTCTCCGAACTACTTGCTCGGATCACAGTAGTTGGAAAAACTTCCGTAAACAAGGTCTACGATCCCGCCTGCGGCTCCGGTTCCTTGCTATTGAAGTTCGCTAAGGTACTGGGAAAAGAGAACGTCCGACAGGGCTTCTTTGGACAGGAAATCAATCTGACGACCTACAACCTCGCTCGAATAAACATGTTTTTACACGATATCAACTACGAGAAGTTTGACCTAGCTCACGGGGACACACTCATAGACCCCGCACACTGGGATGAAGAACCCTTCGAGGCAATTGTTTCTAACCCCCCATACTCAACTAAATGGGAGGGTGATGCCAACCCATTGCTCATCAACGATCCACGTTATTCTCCAGCCGGTGTGCTCGCGCCTAAATCCAAAGCTGATCTAGCCTTCACTATGCACATGCTCCACTGGCTGGCAGTAAACGGTACGGCTGCAATTGTCGAGTTTCCTGGCGTGCTCTATCGAGGGGGTGCGGAGCAGAAGATCCGCAAATACTTGATTGACAACAACTACGTAGATACAGTTATCCAGCTCCCGCCAGATCTCTTCTTTGGCACTTCGATTGCTACCTGTATTCTGGTTCTCAAGAAGTCGAAGACGGATAACTCCATCTTGTTTATAGATGCTTCTTCTGAGTTCGTGCGGTCAGGCAATAAGAATAAGCTCGCTGAGTCCAATCGGCAAAAAGTCCTTAGCGCCTTTACGGAGCGCAAATCTGAAGACTATTTTGCAAAGCTCGTGTCCTTTGAAGAGATACAAGCTAACGACTACAACATTGCGGTGTCCTCGTATGTTGTGCGAGAAGACACTAGCGAGGCCGTTGACATCACTGTGCTGAACGCCGAGATAGCCAGGATTGTTGAGAGGCAATCGGAGCTCCGCACTCAGATCGATGCGATTGTCGCGGACTTGGAGGGTTCTGAACGTGGAGCACTCTGAAGTGATTCGAAAGTTACATTCGGCGTACTGCAGGTTGCTCCGCAACGATTTTGCCTTGCTCGAACTTAATGCAAATGAGCGAAGCATCACCCACAAGCTGGCCGAATATCTCCAGTCAGAATTCCAGGAATGGCACGTGGATTGTGAATACAACCGTGACGGAGACATCCCGAAGCAGTTGTCGGTTCAAAACATCTCCACCAACGACACAGATGCCCGCACCGTCTTTCCGGACATTGTTATCCATCACAGGAACACTAAGAACAACCTCGTAGTGATCGAGGCGAAAAAGAGCAGTACTGCACATGGCAGCGCAGACGAGGAGAAGCTCAAGGCATACATCGCTGAGCACCGCTATCAGTTCGCCTTCGCTGTTATCTTTCCGATTGAATCGCGGATTTCGCAAGCTAACCCGTCGACCGACATCACCGAGGTCACGGCATGAGTCGGATTGATGATCTCATCAACCTGATGTGCCCAGAGCGTGTTCGCTTCGAGTCAATCGGTTCAGTCGTTCAGCGTAGCACGACGATCCGATGGTCAAGTGTTGCTGGAGAGGCGTTTCAGTACATCGACCTCACTTCGGTCGACCGAAACACCCATGCCATCACGGAGACCCAGACCATTTCGAATGCAAACGCGCCCAGTCGGGCTCAGCAGATTGTCCGCGAGGGAGATGTGATCTTTGGTACGACGCGACCGACGCTTAAACGATACGCGATAATCTCTGCCGAGCATGATGGTCAGATTGCGAGCACTGGCTACTGCATCCTGCGTCCAAAGTCGAACCTCATTCTGACCAATTTTCTATTTCACTTGCTCGGTACTTCGGATTTCAGTACCTATATCGAGGCAAACGAGCGCGGCGCAAGCTATCCGGCTATTTCGGACAATGCAGTCAAGAAGTTCCGAATCCCCGTCCCTCCTATCGAAGTCCAGCACGAGATCGTACGAATACTAGATACGTTTACAGAGCTGGAAGCAGAGCTGGAAGCAGAGCTGGAAGCAGAGCTGGAAGCAGAGCTGGAAGCAGAGCTGGAAGCAGAGCTGGAAGCAGAGCTGGAAGCAGAGCTGGAAGCAGAGCTGGAAGCCCGTCGTCGTCAGTATGCCTACTATCGGGATGAATTGTTGAGCTTCCCTGAAACGGGGGGTGTACGGAGGATTCCGATGGGTAGTGTTGGGAAGTTTGTACGGGGTAACGGGATTCAGAAAGCAGATTTACGCTCCTCGGGAATCGGCGCTATTCACTATGGCCAGGTACATACTTATTACGGTACGTCCGCTACCGAAGTTGTGTCTTTTGTTGACGCAGAGTTGGCAGGGAGATCTCGTAAAGCCCGCCCTGGTGATCTTGTGATTGCTACGACGAGCGAAGACGACAAGGCCGTTGGTAAAGCTGTTGCGTGGATTGGCGAGGAACAAGTTGCTGTCAGCGGAGATGCATTCATATTCCGTCACACTCTTGCGCCAAAGTATGTTTCGTACTTCTTTCAGACCGACGAATTCCAGTCGCACAAGAAGCGCTACATCACAGGAACCAAGGTACGTCGTATATCTGGCGAGAGTCTTGGCAAAATAGCGATTCCCATACCTTCACGAGAAGAGCAAGACCGAATCGTCGATATACTTGACAAGTTCGATGCACTCGTAAACGACCTATCTACCGGCCTCCCCGCTGAGCTAGCTGCTCGCCGAAAGCAATATGAACATTATCGAGACCGGCTATTGACGTTCGAAGAGGCTTTGGTGTGACCGACGCTAAGGCAAGCCGATACGAGCCAATTGTCGTAAGTTCAGAAAGTACAGTTGTCGCCGAATTCATCTCGGATGTAGCAACCGAAACTTCCTACCAGTCAGAAGCGGACTTAGAGCGAGAATTTATCAGACTCCTACAGTCGCAAGCCTATGAGTACCTTCCGATTACGAGTGAAGTACAGCTCATAAGTAATCTCCGCACCCAGATCGAAATCTTAAATGCAATCAGTTTCTCAGATGGTGAGTGGAAGAGATTCTTTAGCGACAAAATCTCTGGGGCTAACGAGGGTCCAGGTGAGAAGACCAAACGCATCCAAGAGGACCATATCCAAGTTCTAAAGCGCGACGACAACTCAACAAAAAACATCATGCTGATAGACAAGACGAATATACATAACAATCGTCTACAGGTCATAAATCAGTACGAGGTTGACAAAGTTCAAGGTGGAGCAGCGCGCTCTAATCGCTATGACGTAACCGTACTTGTTAATGGATTTCCTCTAGTTCATATCGAGCTCAAACGTCGTGGCGTTGATATTCGAGAAGCATTCAACCAGATCGATCGTTACCAGAGAGATAGCTTCTGGGCAGGTTCTGGCCTCTTTGATTATGTGCAGCTCTTTGTTATTAGTAATGGCACATTGACGAAGTACTATTCGAACACCACCCGGCGCCAACACCTCGACGAGAGTGCTGGATCGAAGAAGGTTCGCAAGACTTCTAACTCATTTGAATTTACCTCATGGTGGGCAGATGCCACCAATAGGCCTATCCAGGATCTTGTAGGCTTCACTAAGACATTTTTTGCGAAGCACGCCTTGCTCAATATCCTGACTCGTTATAGCGTACTAACTGCCGAAAAGCATTTACTAGTTATGCGTCCGTATCAGATCGTTGCGACAGAGAGAATTCTACAAAGGATTGAGATCTCGACGAACTATAGACAACTCGGTACAATTGGCGCTGGTGGCTACATATGGCATACCACCGGTTCGGGCAAAACTCTTACAAGCTTTAAGGCTGCCCAGCTCGCATCAAAGCTCAGCGATGTAGAAAAAGTGCTCTTTGTCGTGGACCGCAAAGACCTCGATTATCAAACTATGAGAGAGTACGATCGCTTCGAAAAGGGCGCAGCAAACTCGAACACTTCAACTGCCGTCCTAAAAAAGCAATTAGAGGACCCGAGCGCAAAAATAATCATCACAACCATCCAAAAATTGTCTAACTTCGTCTCCGGCAATAGAGGACACGCCATTTATGGCGGACACATTGTCATTATCTTTGATGAGTGTCACCGCTCACAATTTGGTGACATGCACAGATCTATCACTAAGGCGTTCAAGCGCTACAACCTGTTCGGCTTTACTGGCACCCCTATTTTTGCCGTAAATGCCGGAAAGGGTGGAAACCCCAAACTAAAAACCACCGAGCAGGCTTTTGGAGACAAGCTCCATACTTATACAATCGTGGATGCAATCAACGATAAAAATGTCCTCCCATTTCGCATTGACTACGTGAACACCATTAAGGTATCTGAACGTTTAGACGACAAGCGGGTCTCGGCAATTGATACCGAGCGTGCACTCCTCGCAAAAGAGAGACTCGGTCAAGTTGTTGCCTACATACTTGAGCATTTTAACCAAAAGACAAAACGTGCCGAACATTATGCAATTGAGGGAAAGCGTCTCAATGGTTTTAACGCGCTTTTCGCAACGGCTTCAATTGACGCGGCGAAACTTTACTATGCCGAGTTCAAGAGACAGCAAACGAACTTGCCCTCAGATCGCAAACTCAAGATAGGTATCATCTTCTCCTATGCTCCCAATGAAGACATCGGTGACGACTTCCTTGACGAAGAAGGTTTCGAAACCAATGCGCTTGACCGGCCATCTCGGGACTTCCTTGACGATGCAATCAATGACTACAACACTTACTTTGATACAAGTTTTGATACATCATCGGATAAGTTTCAGAACTACTATAAAGACCTGTCACTTCGGCTGAAGAATCGCGAAATTGACCTCGTTATCGTAGTGAACATGTTTCTCACTGGCTTCGATGCCACGACCCTAAACACGCTTTTTGCTGACAAACGCCTAGTCAACCACGGACTCCTACAGGCTTATTCACGTACCAATCGAATATTGAACTCAGTGAAGACCTACGGGAACATTGTCTCGTTTCGCAACTTAGAAGAAGAGACCAATGAAGCAATCGCTTTATTTGGCAATAAAGATGCAGGCGGAATCGTCCTTCTCAAACCCTATGAAGATTATTACGAAGAGTATTCCGAACGCGCCCAAGAACTACTTACGAAGTACCCGCTAGGCACACAGATTATCGGTGAAGCCGCACAGAAGGAATTCATTGCGCTCTTTGGTTCAATTCTCCGCTTGCAAAACATTCTGACCTCGTTTGACGAGTTTGACGGCCACGAGATCCTGACCGATCGCCAAAGCCAAGACTACCGCAGCGTATATCTTGACCTCTATGCAGAATTTCGGCGTGTCAACGATGCCGAGAAGGAGTCAATCAACGATGACATCGTCTTTGAGATTGAGCTAATAAAACAAGTTGAGATAAACGTCGACTATGTCCTCATGCTCGTCCAGAAATGGCGTGATACCCAAGGTGATGATGCAGAAAAGGAGGCGGAGGCGATCTCACAGATCAAGCGTTCCATCGATTCGAGTATCTCGTTGCGCAACAAGAAAGAGCTCATTATGGCATTCGTTGATTCAGTGACCGCCACCGGCAACATTGACGATGAGTGGCGTGTCTATGTTGATAAAAGTCGAACTGCTGAACTTGAGGACATCATTGCTCAAGAAGGACTAAAACCAGATGAGACAAAGAAGTTTATCGAGCGGGCTTTTCGTGATGGTACTATTTCAACTGCCGGAACTGCTGTTACAGAGATCCTCCCACCAGTCTCGCGCTTTTCCTCCGACGGTGGTCACAGTGCGAAGAAGCAGCATGTACTCGCACGACTCGGCGAATATTTCGAGCGATTTTTTGTACTAGGCGTGGAGCGATCAGGGGAATAACCACGATGGCGGCACTTGAAGACAAGCTCAGGGGTTGGACTGGCCCGTCAAGCGACACTGAGAAGGAGAAACAAAAGCGAACTGTCCGGATGATCCGAGAAGCCGTCGAAAACCACTCCGTATTCAAGGGTTGCTCAATGAAGGTTTATGCGAAGGGTTCTTATGCAAACAACACAAATGTTCGCTCCGATAGCGACGTGGATATTGCAGTTCAATACACGAACCTCTTCTACTGGAAAGAAGAGACACCGGGCGCAAAGGTGCCGGGTGAGTCATACAAGGGACCTTGGACACCAAGCGTCCTTCGGTCCGAGCTTAAGGCCGCTTTAGAGGCGAAATTCTCGGGTCAGGTCGACTCCTCAGGATCAACCGCTTTCAGGATCAATTCGAGTTCCGCTCGCGTGGAGGCCGATGTTGTGCCTTGTTTCGACTTCCGTTATTACTTCAACTCGGGTACTTATCGCGAGGGTTCAAAGGTCTTCAAAACCGACGGTGGCTCGCTGATCAACTATCCAGAGCAGCAGCGCACCAACGGCGTCGCCAAGAACAAACGCAGCAATCTGCGTTACAAGCAGGCTGTCCGGGTCATGAAGCGACTTGAAAATGCGATGGTCTATGACGGTCAACGTAGTAGCTGCCGATGGAAGCCCCATCGCCATGAAGCGACTTGAAAATGCGATGGTCTATGACGGTGCACACCGTGAGGTGCCGTCGTTCTTCATCGAATGCCTCGTCTACAACGTGCCTGACTCGATCCTCATGCAATCAACTTGGATCGACACCGTCAAGGGAATCATTAGTCACGTCTTCCACGAACTCGACGGGCCTGAGCCAGACCAGGAGAGCGCTCGTTGGCCTGAGGTTAACCAGTGCAAGTTCCTCTTCGCGCCTGGGCAGAAGTGGAGCCGCGAGGATGCGCGAGCCTTCGTGAAGGCTGGTTGGAACTACCTGGGGTTTAAGTCATGAACCGTGCGATCATCGTCAAAGTGACGGCGGCCGTGGTGATCGGGGTTTTTGCCGTGAGCTCGTGGGGCACGAGTGGCAAGTTAAATCTCGTCTGGTTGCGTTACTTCTCCGGAGCTGTCTTGGTGTCGACACTATTGCTGACGGTGTATGACCTTTGGCTCTGGCGCTTGCCGCCCGTTCAGCGAATCCCGAGTGTTCCTCGAAGCGTTCGGGGGACATGGCAAGGCACCATCTCGTCTATGTACGTCGATCCCGCAACCGGAAAAACCATCGACCCCGTAGAGGCCTATCTGATCGTCCGCCAAACCTCCACCGTCGTAACCATCCGGCTCGTGACGCGTGAGTCGTGCTCATCATCGACTCTCGCACGGGTCGCCCAGCAAGACGGCGTAGCGGTGCTTGATTACCTCTACTTGAATCGCCCCCGAGCTAATGTGCGGAGCCGTAGTCCGATGCACCACGGCTCTGTCGCGCTCGAAATTTCGGGTACGCCTGCTCATCGCCTGGCAGGCAGATACTGGACGGACCGCGACAGCAAGGGCGAGCTTCGCTTCGAGAAGCGTCGTTTGAAGATTGTCGACGACTTCGATGACGCGGCGGCCTTGTTCCGAGGCGCGGAATAATGGCTGTTCTCGACAACGCGACTAAGCGCAAGCTTGAGGCGATTTTCGAAATGGGCGGTGGCTACGTGCTGGATTTCAGCAATGCACGATTCGCTGATTTTGTGGAGACGGCTATTGGATTTGATCCGTATGAGAAATACGGGAGTGGTTCAAAAGCGGTCTTGCTACGCACCATCTGGCAATAGGAGTCGCAGGAAGAGGTTGCGAAGTTGAACCTGGAGCTGCTGGAGTGTTGGCGCGTCGCGAAGCAGCTCGCTGGTGTAGAGCCAAAGCCATTCGAACTCGCAATCC
Organism: Actinomycetes bacterium; assembly: GCA_021826315.1. Classification (GTDB taxonomy): domain Bacteria; phylum Actinomycetota; class Acidimicrobiia; order Acidimicrobiales; family Acidimicrobiaceae; genus Acidithrix. The sequence goes on along the minus strand of JAKAZZ010000021.1, from coordinate 27,426 downwards.
ACGACGAGCTTATTGCACAGTTATCCGTGCCCACCTCAAACGCTGATCCGGCGAATACGGCGTTCCTTGCAAAGGACTTCACGCGAGTAGATCTGGCGTCCCTGCCTTCAGTGCTAACGTCAGCCCAAGTCGTCGCGGCGCGACTAGGGGAGATTGAGCGCTGCCTTGAAGCGAAGGCACCACTGGCGGTTGTGTTCCTCGTCGGCTCGACGCTCGAAGGCTTGCTTATGGACCTGGCGGTTGCCCAGGCTGCGACCTTTACGGCTGCAACTGCGGCGCCGCGCATACGGGGAACGGTCAAGCCGGTGCAGGAGTGGAAGCTTGGAGAGCTGATCGCCGTCGCACGGGAACTCAGGGTCTTGAGCGAGGACATCGCGCGTCATGCCGAGCACGTTCGAAACTTTCGGAACTATATCCACCCCCGTCAGCAGCTAAAGGAGTCTTTTGAACCACGAATGGAGACTGCGCTAATCGCGCAACAAGTCTTGCGCGGCGCACTTATAGACCTGGAGGCGCTCAGTGGAAAGCTGTGACCCATGAAAAGCTACCACTCAGTTGTCTGGGTTGAGGAAGTGCCGATCAACACCCGGTCTGGACAACCCTTTGTAATGGCCGTCTCCGGCCTTGGCTTCAACCGCAGACTGATAAACGATCAGATCAATACAGTACAACGGACCTACATAGCCCAGACTCGCCGGTTTTCGGGTCAGTCCGAGGAAACCATTAACGGTTGTACCAACCGCGTGTTCACGACTGCTGTGATCATTTCCGATCTTGCGAAACTTGCGAAGGTACTGTGTGACAACGATAATCGCCGCAATCCGCTTGGAATTGGCGTTTCTGAGGCCGAATGCTTTCACGAAATTGTGAAAGACGAAGCCACTGTAATGCAGATGGGGTGCGACATGCTCAAGACATTCGCCGTCGAGCTGATAGCTGTGACACGGTGCAACACTACTATTGGCGGGGCGCTCGAGGAGGCGACACGCAAAGACGAGGTAGAGCGTCTCAAGTCCGAACTCAAGTCGACCGAGGTTGTGAAGCAACTCGCTGTTAACGAGGCAGTTGCCGTTGTCGAAAAACAATGCGATGCGCTCAAGAACAACCTTGAGCGGGTGGTGCTAGAGGGGCAACTTGAGGAGAAATCTTTAAAGGACAGGTACGAAACGCAGCTGAGGGACCGAGATGACGCAATTGAACGCCTCAAGGACATAAAGGAGAAGCTGTTGACGAAGATGGTCGGCGAAACTCTTGAGCAGCATTGCGAAATTGAGTTCAACCGTCTGCGAGCGACCCTCTTCCCACGGGCATATTTCGAGAAGGACTCTGGTGTCCGAGGTGGTAGCAAAGGTGACTACATCTTCCGTGATTCAGACGAATCTGGCACCGAATTCATTTCCATCATGTTCGAGATGAAGAACGAGAGCGATATGACAGCAACGAAGAAGAAAAACGAGGATTTCCTCAGGAAACTTGATAAAGACCGTAACGAAAAGAGCTGCGAATACGCCGTGCTCGTGTCGCTCCTCGAGCCGGACAGCGAGCTCTACAATGCGGGTATCGTCGATGTTTCCCACCGCTTTTCAAAGATGTATATCTTTCGTCCGCGGTTCTTTATTCAGATTATCAACCTTCTGCGGAATGCGGCACAGGGTACGCTGCCGTACAAGACGGAGCTCGCAAGGGTTCGGGAACAGAACATAGACATTATTAACTTCGAGAGCGAGCTCGATGAGATCAGAGTGGCTTTGCAAGAAACTGCAACTTGACATCGAAGAAGTTCAAGACTACCATCGAGGAAATTGACAAAACCATCGACCATCTCCAGAAGACAAAGGAAGCCTTGCTCGACTCTGATTACAATCTCCGGCTAGCGAAGAACTAGGCGGACGACTCAGATGGGCGCACTGGAGATGAGTAGTCAATGGCATCGGTAGATTTACAGATCCAAAATGCCGACGAAGTGATTACCAAGGCTATCGGTGCCCACGAGCAGGATCGAGCATTTCTGTCTCAAATCGTGTTGTCTCAGTTACGAAACCTCGTTGAAGGGATAGCAGTTCGCATTCATACCAACGCCGGGACAACCGAATTTGATTACAAAGCCATCGAAGCGGCACTTACCCACGTACGCGCCACGGGGCAACTCAAACAGCTTCGGCGATTTCATGACTTCATCAAGATCAGTGCTTCGCACTACACGCTTGACGGCGATTCCTCTGAACGGCTAATGCTCAAGTACTTCGAGCATCTGCTTCGACTCCGGACTCTCGTGAAGAGCCACTGTCAACTGGACATCCTCGCGAACCTGGAAGATTTTCCCGTCGACCTTGATCCGTCCCTGCGCGAGTACCACCAAAAGATTGCCTCGCGTATCGATGATCGCATTCTGAGCACGTCAACGAGCGAGAAGAGTGCGCGGTACTACATTCAGAATGCTCGCCCCTTCTTTGTGGGGGGACGAATCTACTATGAAGTTACGTTTTCGATGCCGATTGATCGGATGAGCAAGACTGATAGGATTATTGCATTCACTGACATCGACATAACAATCAACTACGCCGCGAAAATCGCCCTGGCAAGTGACTCGATTGAAGTACTCGGCAACACGATGCCAATCATGATCATCCGAGCGTGGGAGGTCTCTGTTCGTCCCTGCGAGTTCGACAACTTCTCGAGACTGCTGGGGCCGATGATAAAGGCGGAAACCGGAAGTGCCGAATATCGCAACCTGATGAACCACCTCACGACCACGGCATCAAGTCTCCTGGACCTGATAGATCTGCCGGATGCCGAGTATGATCAGGTAAAGGTAGCGGTGTTGCAAAAGACGCGAAAGTCTCCGATTTATGGTGTGCTGGACACGGCGCGCAAGATTGTTCAGGCAAAGTCTCCCGGCTGCAACGTTCTTCGCTATCTGATGTTGCAAATGAATAACAGAATCATTAAGCAACAGTTCTCGACTGATGAATGTGGAAGACTCTCGAATCTCAGGGTGGCCTATGGATGCATCCCCTTCGACACGATGCCGTTTTGCACATCGCTCATCGGTCACAACCCAAGATTCTCGGATTTGGCGGAAAGTTTGGACATCTCAGGTCGGACCCACGAACTACTCGCGCGGCGGGTGAAGAACAGCATCGAGAACCGAGGCATCCTCTATACGCCCATTGCCGAATTGGAAGACCTTGGGGACGTAAGCAAGTTAGTCGCGGCCCACAATAGCAAGCTCTATTCCACGAACCGTCCAGCTAGAGACCTGGTACTCGCCCAAGACCATTCCTTCGTCCAAGGATATGAAGACGGAACCGTTGCCATCATCGAGAAGATGCAGGAGTACGCGAGTTCAGGGGTAGCTGGGTATTCGGTCGCTGTCGAAACGTGGCTAGGTCAGACCTCGCTCACAATCGATGATCCATTCAAGGAGAAAGCACTCAAGCAATTGTTCGCCCAGTCAAGAGTTGCAGTAATTTACGGAGCAGCCGGTACAGGTAAATCGACGATGGTCAATCACATCGCCAATTATTTCAACGAGAATCCGAAACTATTTCTCGCACAGACTCACCCGGCCATCGACAACCTAAGCCGCCGTGTGAACTCTCAAAACACCACGTTCCGCACGATTGCCAGTCAGTTGAGGCGGGGCGATGTCACGGATTACGACGTGCTCTTCATAGATGAATGCAGTACCGTCAGCAATGCTGATCTTCTAAAAATCATGGAATCAACTTCCTTCAAGCTCATCGTTCTTGTTGGCGACGTCTTCCAGATTGAATCGATTCAGTTCGGCAATTGGTTCGGGATTATTAGCTCTTTTATCCCCGCAACTTCAGTGTTCGAACTAACCATTCCGTTCCGAACAAAGAATGTGGACCTTCTAGACCTGTGGTCGAAAGTGCGGAACATGGACGACGATATCGCCGAGGCCCTTGCGTCAAACGGTTACTCCTCAGTACTAGATGGTTCTCTTTTTCAGGCGCAAGAGAAGGACGAGATCGTCCTCTGTCTCAACTATGACGGGCTTTACGGCATCAACAACATCAACCGATTCCTGCAAAGTAGCAACACCGGTGACGCGGTGACTTGGGGCGTAACTACTTTCAAGGTGGGCGACCCGGTGTTGTTTAGTGATTCTGACCGCTTCAAACGGCTCATCTACAACAACCTCAAGGGTCGAATCGTCAGTATTTCCGCATCCATAGGGAAGGTGACCTTCGACGTCGAGCTTGATCGCCCTGTCACGGAACTGGACACCTGGAATTTTGATGACCTCAGTTGGGTCGAGGGTTCGACCGTACGATTCGATGTCTTCGAGTCCGGCGATGGCGACGAAGACGGTGAACAGAGCAACGCAACCGTACCCTTTCAGATTGCCTATGCCGTCTCGATCCACAAGGCGCAGGGCCTCGAATATGACTCCGTGAAAGTCGTCATAACTGATGCGAATGAGGAGGATGTGACGCACAGCATCTTCTACACGGCAATCACGCGAGCGCGAGAGAAACTCCGAATTTTCTGGACGCCAGAGACTCAACAGTCGATCCTGGCCAAGCTAGAGCGCAATACTAGCCTGAAGGATGTAGCTCTATTATCTGCAAGGCGTGGACTCACTCCGAAGAAGAAAAGCGGCAGAAACGTGTGGCAATGATTGTGCAGATTTGCGTAGCTTGAATTTCCCAGGGGAACGCGACTCTGATAATCGAGAGGCAGTCTTAGAAACTGGGGCTGGCATTCAAAGGCTGCGAATATATCGTTGGGAGGCGTGGAATGACACTTGCGAAGCCGTTACCAAGACTGCCGAGAATGGCGACCCAACCACTGACAACCTCGCTCGAATCTGAGATCGTTCTTGCCAAACTGGCCGAAGAAATGCCAAACGCATCGCTTCACGGACACTTCCCCCTGTGGGGGGATCGCATATCGACTCCCCGTTGCCAAAGATCGTTAAGTACCGTATCTGCCGAGACGACGATTTGCTCTCCAACATTTGCTTGGGAAAATCCTGTAAAGGAGCGCCGAACCATTTCGTTATTCGGGGACTGCCGACACAACGTGATTCCTTAGTCCCTTAGATGCAATAAAACGGTTCGGCGGTCAATTTCATATTCTGAGGCCAGTTCGTATGCTGCTGAGTCGTTTTCGTAACGCTGAGCTAAATGTGCGCTGCTTCATGCTGAACCGCTTTGCTCGCTTGGGTTGCGCACGACTTGCTCGTTCGAAATGTACCCTCGTAAGGTCTAGTAGGCGGTAGGAGGTGATCGCACGGCTTAGAGTCGACGGGGTTAAGTTCGAGAAGAGTCTGGCTAGGACCACCAAATATCCTTGTGGGAACGCTCTACCTTATCGATACCTTCGCTATCAACTTCAGAACTGTTCTCCAAAAATGCCGAAGGATGATTCCATTTGACTAGTTTTCACTGTTCACCCGGCGCAGGTCCGGGTGCGAGAGCAGGTACCAAAGTAGCTCATCTTAGCACACAAAGACCCTGCGCTAAAGGTTCGGTCGACATCACAAATTTAGATCTGTCGAAAAACCTCTGTTTGTAAAATAAACCTGTATTGTCATCCACCTGAAGCAAGAGCTGTAGCAGGCTCGGGGTATCCCCAAGAGTTGCTCTTGCCAGTTCGAAGGCGAAATCAGCACCTTGGGACTTCTCAAGTGTGCGTGCGAGTTACCGCCAAAGGCGACCTAGCTCTTCATTCAACTGATCAACGGGAATCGCACCCGAATAGCGCACACCGAACCATTTCTGCCACTGAGAGCCAAATTCGACGGGTAAGGGATTCGTGCGCTCGCGGACTTCTTCTCGTGCCTCGCGAAGTGTATCTGAACGCTTAAATGCATATCTCTTTCACTTAAGCCTCTTTTTATGCAGAATTTCCACGTTAAGCTATACTTAAATGCGCAAATTAAGCTATTATCGGGGTTGTGTTACTACGACTTGCGGTATCCAACTTTCGCTCAATCTACGAGACGATTGAATTTTCGCTGATTGCCGTCGACGACGATCGACCAGCGGCTCGCGCCGTACCAATGATGAACCACAAAGTTCTAACGGCTGCCGCAATCTACGGACCGAATGCGTCGGGAAAGTCGAACGTAATCGATGCGCTCTATTGGCTCTCGAACCAAGTATTGAATTCGATGACTTCGATTTCCGAGCGGATACCAGTGAGCAAATTTAAATTCGCTGAAGGACCACATCGCAATACATCTATCGAAGTCGAAATGATCCTTGAAGGCGTACGCTATGACTATTTCGTCGAATTCAACGAGAAGGAGATTGTCCGCGAAAGCCTCCACAACTATCCCCTGAAAAAAAGACGTACGGTATTTGAGAGATTCGAAAATGTCATAGAGCCATCGCGCAACCTCAAGCAACGCAATGCCCTTCAAGAGCTCACTACATCTACAACATTTCTACTCTCGGTCGGTCTAAAGCTAAAAGCACCCGAAATTCAGGAATTTGCTCGGTCGATTGCTCAGATTCGATACCTTGGTCGCTTTGCCTCGAGCGGTACGAGAATGCGCCCTAACGTTCCTCCATACTTGCGAGATCGAACTGGAACCATCTTCCTGGAGCAACAGGAGCGAATGCAGCTCGGATTATTTGGTGACCGAGCTACGGAGAGCGCGAGAGACCGAGACTCTGCAATCCAGCTACTTCGCTTTGCGGATTTGGGCATTAATGATGTGAAAATCGAAGAAATTTCAGCATCCCAAGATTCCGAAGATCAACTCAATAGAGTCACGAAGCGCCGCCAAATTCAGATGTTACACACTAGCAATGGAGAAGAGGTGGCATTTGACCTAACTGAAGAATCACTTGGGACACAAAAATGGTTTGAATACATCGGGCCTATGCTTGGCGCACTCAAACGAGGGGCGCCTCTTGTCGTCGACGAACTCGACTCGGGACTACACCCAAACATCTCCGAGCGACTCGTTGACTTTTTTCGAGACCCAATTAGCAATCCTCGAAATGCACAATTGATTTTTACGACCCACGATGTTCACCTGATGAATGCCCTCAACCGAGATGAAGTTTGGATAACAGAAAGGGACGAAACTGGAGCTACGACTTTGACAGCGCTAGCAGAGTATGGCAGAACGGCTGCTAGAAAAGATGAGAATCTAGAGAGGGCATACATAAAAGGTAAATACGGCGGCATACCGTTCCTAGGTGACAGCCCGCAGTTGAATGCGCTTAGTGCCAGCAACGATCGATAGCACATGGTTCAGCGCGCCGATAACAGAAAAGCACGTCTCGACAAAGATCTGCGGCGAAAGATGGAAACAAAAACCCTCGCAAGGTCGTCGAAGTACACTGCGAGGGACGAGTAACCGAACCAAAATATTTGAATACCCTAAAAAAGATGCTACGGAGTCGAGAGGACGTCGAGCTCAACATTGAAAAGGGCTCTGGCAGAGATCCTCTAAGTATCGTAAGTGCTGCCGTCGAATCTAAAAGACTTGGTGGCGTAGACGAAATCTGGTGCGCTTTTGACGTTGACGATCATCAAACGATTGATGAGGCCGTTCGGTTAGCCCTCAACGAGGACATAAATCTTGCGATATCAAATCCATGTTTTGAACTTTGGCTGATCTTGCATCTTCAAAACCAAAACGCTCATATTGGAACTGCTGACGCCGTGAAATTACGCGCCAAGTTAGACGGTTCAAAAGATAAAAATTTAGATGTAAACAAATACTTACCAAACATCGAGATTGCTCAACATCGTGCTCAACTCCTAGACATACACCACAAAGGAACTGGAAACAACTTTCCAAAAAACAATCCTTCGTCTGGTATGCACAAACTCTTAAAAAGTCTCGGATTTGAATCTCCTGATAGCACCAATGATACGATCATGGGGAAGACAATTTCGTAACTTCGACGACGGCCACTTCGTCAGACAAAATCGAAGCGACGATAACACAATCGCTACTCTTTTGTTGCTACCAATCCCCGAACCAAGTCGATCTCACCTTCAGACCCACCAACCCGACTCACATTCACAATATCATCGTCACCAAAGTCGATGAAAGCCTCGACTCCGCGCCTACCGCTCTCTTCATACCCCTTGCGATACCCTCTAAGCAACGCCTCCGCCTTGCGCCCTGATCCATCGAAGTCAACGACATACCCGGCCTCACGAAGTCTCGCAGCAATCGGAGTTGCTTTAGTGAACAGAGAAGCATCTGCAAGGCGAATGTGGACCACGTTTCGATCGAGGAGTGGATCAAAACCAGACTCTTCTAGATAGAGGGCGACTCTTTCGAATCCGATCGAAAAGCCACATGCTGGTGCCGGCCTTCCAAATCGCTCGAGCATGGTGTCGTATCGACCGCCACCACCAACTGAAAATCCAAACTGCGGCAAACTGAGCTCAAAGATAGGACCGGTGTAGTATCCCATTCCTCTGATAACAGTGGGATCAAAGACAAAGCTGACATCTTTGAACTCCCCATCTTGCGCCAAGGCCGCAATAGCAACAAGGTCATCGGCCACGTTATCCGCGATGCCAACCTTGGCCAAGCGATCTCGTTCTACAAGCCCTCCTTCGCCGAGGGCTACCATCTGATCTAATAGGTCATCTGCGACGGCGGGCATCACCCCAAGATCTACAATCAGCTTTGCAACTTCCTCTTTGCTCAGCTTATCTAGCTTGTCGAGGGCGATCAAAACTCCAGAACGTGCATCGCTGTCGATCTCGAAGAAGTCAAGGATCTGATCGAGTAGGGCCCGGTGGTTAAAGCGCAGCGACAGAGATGGAATCCCTATGCGACCGAGCGCCCTAAGCGTGGTTGAGATGAGTGCTAACTCAGCGACGATGGAGGCTTCGCCGATGATGTCGATGTCGCATTGAACAAATTGTCGGTAACGCCCCTTTTGCGGACGCTCAGCACGCCAGACTGGTCCGATCTGAATCGACCGCAATGTCGAGCCACCTAGTTTGGCGAAGTTGTGGGCGTAGTAACGAGAGAGGGGAACGGTTAAGTCAAATCGCAGCCCAAGATCGGCAAGGCTACCTTCGTTGGCGCTCTCTAGCTTTTCGCCGCGCTTTAAGATCTTGAAGACGAGCTTTTCATTCTCTCCACCACCACTGCCGATGAGGCGATCGAGGTCTTCTACAGCCGGGGTCTCAATCTTTACGAACCCCGCCTCTCTATAGGTATCGAGAATGACCGAGGTCATGTGGTCTCTAATTGCAACCTCACGGGGTAGTAGATCTCGCATCCCGCGCGATGGCGAAGTATCAACTTTGGCCATTTATGACTCCCGTAGCTAGCCGTCAGGAAGATCAGCCTAATTTAATTACAGAGCCGCTCGCGCCAGCCTTACCAATGACCAGATCGCCCTTGGGAGAGATGAGGTACCACTTGGTGCCATCCTTCGTCAACCCTTCACCAGAGACCTCAAAGGGCAAGGTATCGCCGGAGTAGATATAGGCGGGGTGGCCACCTACGAGAAGTTGACCGCTCTTCGTTCCCAAAAAGCTAGAGCTAACGCCAACTGCTGCAACGATGTGCTTCGCAGTAATCGGATGAAAGGTAGCGGCACACGATACGGAGCAGGCAAATCCTTGAACAGCAGGGGTGTAGATCGACTGCCCACTTGAAAGAACCATGGCTTTGCCAAATGGCGAATTATCGACGGTGACCTTCTCGCCAGAACCACTCGCAGCACCGCCAGGTGTATTAGTGGCACCAATTGCACAGGAGGAGACCGCAATGGCCATGAGTCCAAGTAAAGCCACTCTAGATCGAGGCATAAATCTACTTTCTACAAACTTTCCTTGAAGATAACGCTAACGCCTTTCGATAGAGTTCATCAAAAGAGTCACACTATCAAGATCCCCTAGATGGCATGAAATCTTCCCACAACGGAAATAGAATAAATATGATAAGGTTTATCAACAATAGAAGTTTTTAGTTAGATAACGCAGCTGACACGGATGGAGTATTGATGGCAGTGGCAAAGGCACAGACGGATACAGCATCAAATGCAAAGGGTAAGCAAGGGTTCTTTACCTTCCCGGATCCAGTAAATGAAGTAGCCGCCCGAGTAGTTGCTATTGGCGTAGTAGCACAGGTCGCCTTCCTCGCGATAACCCACAACCGCCTGCTCTTTATCCCTCTGTGCTACGGCTTTCTAGCGAGAGTTTCTTCTGGTCCAAAGATCTCGCCATTGGGCATTATCGCTACCAAGCTTGTAGCCCCACGCCTAAGCAAGTACGAAAAGCTTGTAGCAGGAAAGCCGAAGCGCTTCGCCCAAGCAATCGGCGTCGTCTTCTCGTTCGGTGCAGCAATCCTCGCCCTTACACTCTCGTCTTTCACTCCAGCGCTAATCGTTCTGATCGCCCTCGGCGTGGCCGCCTCCCTCGAGGGATTCCTAGGCTTTTGCCTTGGTTGTAAGATCTTCGGTATAGCATTCAACCTTGGCCTAGTCAACTGCGACGACTGCCCAACTTGTGTCGTTGATTATGCAGCGCTCTCAGCTAGAAGAAGCCTCAAGGAGTCCGTAAACTAGAGGCCACTTTGTTTGAAGCCATAAGAAAGTAGAATAATTACTTATGGCACGCACCCCCCGAAGTTCCAAACTCCTTGCCGCATCTCGCGGCGACGTTGAAGTAGACCTACTCATCCGCGGTGGAAAGATCTTTTCCACCGCTACGAGAGAGTGGGTCGAAACCTCACTAGCAATAACTGACGGAGTAATCGTCGGATGGGGAGATCGCCCCGCCAAAGAGATCATCGAAGTTGCCGGCCGCCACATCGTCCCAGCATTTATCGATGCCCACATGCATTTAGAGTCCACCAAACTTTGGATCGATGAGTTTGTGCCCTTAGCTCTAGCTAATGGAACCACAACAGTCATAGCAGACCCCCATGAGATTGCTAACGTCTTTGGAGTTCCTGGCGTCTCAGCCCTGATCGACGCAGCCAAGAAACAGCGCTTTCAATTCTTAGTCTCCGCCTCATCTTGTGTTCCGGCCTCAAAGTTTGAATCACCAGGTGCAACACTTGGGCCAGATTCAGTTGCGTCTCTCTTAGATGATTATGGCGCTATAGGTGTAGCAGAGGTCATGAACTATCCCGGAGTCATCTACGGCGACGACGAGGTATTAGCAAAGATTGCAAGTGCCAATGGTCGTCGAGTCGATGGCCATGCGCCATCGGTTAGGGGTAAAGATCTAGATGCCTACCTAACCGCTGGGGTTGAATCTGACCATGAGTGCACCACCTTCGAAGAGGCCCACGAAAAGCGTCAAAAGGGGATGTGGATCTTCATTCGTGAAGGGTCTGCTAGCAAGAACCTACGGGAGTTGATAAAGACCGTCAAAGTTGGTGGTACCGACCGTGTGGCCCTTTGCACCGACGATCGCGAACCCTCGACTCTGATCGAAGATGGCCACATGAACGACTGTCTAAAGATTGCCGTTGAATGTGGCATCCGCCCCGAAGACGCTCTTGTCTTAGCAACTTCCAATCCCGCAGAGTACCACCAACTCTACGACCTCGGATCCCTTGGACCTGGCTATCAAGCCGATGTCGTGGTCTTAGAGGATCTTGTCTCGTTCAAGACCAATATGGTCTTTCACAGAGGTGTTCAAGTAGCAAAAGACAACATTGCCCTACCCACCGCAATTAATCTAAGTCCCCCACCTAACTGGATGTTGTCATCGGTGAACACCGAGCAGAAAAAGCACTACGACTTTTTCATCGACCTCGACGACAGTGACATCGTCAGGGTGATTGTCGTGCATGAGAATTCACTTTTAACGAACGAGCGACACACACCTGCAACACAACTCGATAACCTCTCACGAATAGCAGTCATCGAACGCCACCATAAGACTGGACGATATGGCGTTGGCTTTGTCGAAGGTTTTGGTATCGAACGAGGCGCGATTGCATCGACAGTCGCCCACGACGCACACAACATCATGGTGGTTGGTGGTCTAAACGAGTCATCGAATAACGACATGAATATCGCCATTGAACGCCTACGAGAGATAGGCGGTGGCCAAGTAGCCGTCCTCGATGGAAAGATCCTCGCCGAGGTAAGGCTAAATGTAGGTGGGCTGATGTCGACATTGCGTGCACCAGAGGTGGCAGCACAGCTACGAACCCTTGAAGAGGCGGTGCACAGTGGGCTAAAAGGAACTCTCAAAGAGCCATTTATGACCCTTTCGTTCCTCGGGCTATCTGTAATACCAGATCTTCGAATCACTGACCTTGGCCTGATCGACGTCGTTGCATTTGACAAAACGACTCTCAAGGTTTAGCTATCGCTTGATAGCCCCTCCAAACTCTGATACCTTCTTTAAATAGTTTGATTACAAACTGTTTTATGAAGTGAGGGTTCAATAAGGTGACCAATGCGGTAATAGTAGACGTAGTCCGCACTCCAGGCGGAAAGAGAAATGGCAAGCTATCAGGTTGGCACCCAGCCGACCTAGCTGCCGAGACCCTCAAGGCACTCGTAGCTAGAAACGATATTGATCCAGCAATCATCGAAGATGTGGTTATGGGTTGCGTTATGCAGGTCGGTGCACAATCGATCAACATCGCAAGAAACGCGGTCCTAGGAGCGGGCTTTCCAGAGACAGTCTGTGCAACTACGGTTGACCGCCAGTGCGGCTCATCACAGCAAGCAGTAGCCTTCGCAGCTCAATCTGTCATGTCAGGCTTTCACGACGTGGTAATTGCAGCAGGTGTCGAGGCAATGACCCAGGTTCCAATGGGCTCCTCTGCCGCCAATGGACCAGGTAAGCCCTTTGGCCCAAAGGTCATGGAGCGCTACAGCGATCAGGGTGGCCTCGTACACCAAGGACTCTCAGCTGAACTCATAGCTGACCAGTGGAACCTTTCACGCGAAGAACTCGACCGCTTCGGGCTTCGTAGCCAACAACTTGCCGCAATCGCGAGAGACGAGAACCGCTTTGACCGAGAGATCATACCGATCGCAGTACGCCGCGCAGAGGGCGGAGAGACTGGTGAGATTCAGACATCGGACGAGGGAATCCGTGACACCTCGCTCGAGGTTCTAGCCTCCCTAAAGGCAGCATTCAAAGAGAATGGCAAGGTAACAGCCGGTAACTCTTCACAGATCACCGACGGCGCCTCTGCGGCCCTCATCATGAGCGAAGAGATGGCCGCAAGACTAAACCTCAAGCCAAGGGCACGCTTCGTCTCATTCTCCCTAGCCGGAGTTGACCCAATAACCATGCTCACCGGCCCAATCCCTGCAACACAAAAGATCTTGGAGCGAACCAAGATGTCGATCGAAGACATGGATCTAGTCGAGATCAACGAAGCCTTCGCCTCCGTAGTTCTAGCGTGGGAGAAGGAGATTCACCCAGATATGTCAAGGGTGAATGTCAATGGTGGAGCAATCGCCCTAGGTCACCCACTTGGCGCCTCTGGAACCAAGCTACTTGCGACCCTCCTCTGCGAGCTAGAGCGCACCGGCGGACGCTACGGCCTCCAGACGATGTGCGAAGGTGGCGGCATGGCAAATGCCACCATCATCGAGAGGCTCTAGATAAGATAAGGCCCTGCCATTAGCCCTTAGACATGACCAACGGCTAATGGTTCAAACCTTAAGCCTCAACGCTCAGGGTTCGATGTTCAGGGCTCAAAGCCCAGGGTTCATGTCTAAGGGTTCAGCCTTTATCCCGCTGAACCTTGGCAGGAGCAGATCTACGCAGAACGAAACAGGGAGGGCATCTGCCCTCCCTGTTTACGTTTCAAAACTACGCCCCAATTAGGGCATTTGTTTTAGATGGACTACCAAAGATTCTCAATAAGAAACCCAAGGCGCCGATCTGCGATCTCCATCAACAACCCCTCGCCTCTTGGCATGTGGCGTGAATTTGGAATCAAAAAGGTCTCGAACATGACTCCCTTTTCAGTCGCCTCCTGCATCAGTGAGAGGGTATTTCTGACGTGAACGTTCTCGTCGATCAATCCATGGATTACAAGTAACTTCGACTTGAGGCGCGTGATCAGTGGCCTGACGTCGGACTTTACATAGGAATCTGCACTTGGATCTGAGCCAAGGTACCTCTCGGTATAACCGGTATCGTAGAAGCGAAAGTCAGTTACAGGGGCACCAGCGACACCAACCCTAAAGCGATCAGGGTACTTGAGAAGGAGAGAGAGGGTCATAAACCCACCGTAGCTCCATCCAGTGGCGCCAACTTTGGCGCTATCAAAGCCATAGAGCTCAATGACATAGTCAAGGAACTCCAATTGATCACCCAACTCATAGGTTCCATAACAGTGAAAGAGCCACTCTTCAAATGCTTTTCCACGATTTGCAGACCCTCGGTTATCGACCTTCAAGGTAGCGATCCCAATTGAACGAAGATACTGCGCCTCTAAGTCTTTAGTAGCACCAAAGGTATCGGTGACGAGTTGTGCATGAGGTCCACCGTAGACGTCAACCAAAAGCGATGCCCCAGTTGTGTCACCATCGGGCAGGTAGAGTTGGCCATACAGTGTTACCCCATCTCGAGTGGTGTATTCGAGGTCGATCGGGGGATCCATCGCAAATGGCGCCTGATCAACCGGAGATACAAGTTCAAAGAGAAGATCTCCAGTTAGTGATCGAACTTGGGTAGTAACTGGTTGGTCCTTGGTTGAGAATAGATCGACGATGTGAGTGCCACTTGGTGAGATTTGACCGGCGTGAAGGCCACGCTCAAAAGAGACTTTCTCGATGGCGCCGCCGGCAAGCGAGACTCGATAGATCGGTCGTGACCGTGGATCTAAGGGGGATCCGATAAAGTAGATGCTCCCGTCGGCGACTCCAACGATATCAGAGACCATCCAATCGCCCTCGGTAAGTTGTTTTAGCTCACCATCTGAGGAGATCAATAGGATGTGGCCAAAGCCGCTCTCCTCGTCGATAACCGCGATGGTTGTAGAATCCACTACCTCTAAAGCTGGCGAGACGTTAATCCACTTCTCGTTGGTTCGCTCGGTAGTTGAGACAACGCGTCCACTTGCATCAAAGAAGATCCATCTAAGTAGCGTTTGGGCACGATTCAACGTTGCAACAACTAGAAGTTGATCACTTACCCATTCAACGTGAGGGATGTACTCACATACCCCGAGGTCTAGGGTAACCTCGCCGGATGCCCCATTGAGGATCAGGTCGACCTTCTCATTGTCTCCACCTACAAATGGATAGTGATACTCCTCGAGGCGAACTTCGCCACTCGAATGATTTACGATTGGAAAGACTGGAGTTGGCGAGTGATCAATCTTCGCATAGACAAACGCCGATGAGCCATAGTGGGTAAAGAGTCCGCTTAGTCTTCCAAACTCCTCTTGACAGATGTACTCTGCAATTCCAAGGGAGTTATTCGCCGGTGCCTCTGCCACAACGTTAGTGGCGCCACTTGAGACCTCGAAGATCAGAATCTTATTAGTTGTAGATGCAACCCATCGATCAAGAGACTCTAAGGGCTTTACATCCACAACGCCGTCTTCGCTAAATTCAAAGACAACACGCTCAGTAATCGGGTCAAAGAGTGAGAAGCGTCCATCGGTATTTACCAAGATCAAATGGGCTTCAGCGTCCCCGAAGATCCTAAATTCGCTAACCCCTTGATAGGGACTTCGAAGTCGCTCGCGACGAAGCTCCTCTGCTAGCGATAGCTCTCCACCTTCGACTTGCGCCCCGACGTTTAGCCTCTTTGAAGATTTCTCTTCGATATCAAAGGCAAAAAGATGGAGGGTCGAAGGGTCATCCTCTTCACCGAAGAGGTAGTAGACCTTACTACCATCGGGGGAGAACTTGGGTGAAACCCACTGCCTGGTACCTATGTAGCGCTCTTTGGCGATGAACTTTAGTATCTCTCTGTCAATCACCCCATTGACGTTAGCACAGGGTCATTTCATTCATTCACACTTTGGAGTTAGCGATACTTAGTGGCGACGTAAAATCCCACCGCCAACAAGACGATACCAACCAAAAGGTACCAGTTTGAGGCACCACCTGGCAGGACGCCAAGATAGTTGATAAAGATCAATAAAAACCCTAAGGCAAGGGAGGCAAAGATGAGATAGAGCATCCACCTAGGCGATGGCCCCTTGCGACGAAGAGGGGCTTGGACCCTACCAGTTGGAGTAACACCCCTGTTCGCTGCCCTCTTCTTTTGCATCTCCCGTTTGCGTTCTACCCGCGCTCGCCGTTCAGACAAGAAATTCCCTCCAAGATCAAAGTTAGATCTCCGATAAAGTCACTAAATCAGACAAGTTATGCTCTGATGTATGACAAACAAGTCGCCACGCATCCTTATGGTCGATAACTTCGATTCATTCGTCTTCAATTTAGTCCAATACTTTAGAGAACTTGAAATAGACGTTGATGTAGTGCGCAATAATCGCGTCGATCGCAGCAATATCGACTCTGGAGACTACGACGCCATCGTCATCTCTCCCGGACCAGGAAATCCATCGGAAGCGGGCGAGACCAAGCAAATCATCACAGATTACGCCCCAAAGCTACCGATCCTTGGCGTATGCCTCGGCCACCAAGCAATAGGAGAGGTCTATGGCGCAAGTGTTATTCGGGCACCAAAGCCGATGCATGGAAAGACCTCTCAGATAACCCACAACGGAGAAGGACTCTTCAAAGGGGTTCCAAATCCTATGATAGCTACCCGATACCACTCCCTTATCGTCGATGAAGCTACGATTCCATCAGAGTTAGAGATTACAGCCCGCTCAGAAGACGAACTCGTAATGGGGATGAAACACCGTGAGTACGACCTCTATGGCGTCCAGTTCCATCCCGAGTCGATCTACACCACCGACGGCAAGGCACTAGTTCGGAATTTCATTGAAATTACGAAAGCTAACCTAGCCCTTAGCCGGCGGCGGTAGTGGTTGGAGCTGCGGTCGTCGTCGTAGCTGCGGTCGTCGTTGTAGGCGACGTAGTGGTTGGAGCTGCGGTCGTCGTTGTAGTCGGTGCAGGACCACTCGAAACCACGAGATCAACGCTCGAGTTAGGAGCTACTTGAGTTCCTGCTGTTGGGTTCGTCGAGATAACATCACCAGATGGCACAGTCGCAGATGGCTGATTGGTGGTATTACCAAGGGAGAGCCCTGCTGTACCAAGGGCATTTGCCGCTTGAGCACTTGGTTGACCGCTCACGTCAGGGACACTAACTTGAGATGGACCATTGGAGACTGTGAGATCTATGGTGGATCCTTGCGGCGCTTTTCCGCCACCTGTTGGACTCTGCTTTATGACAGTTCCGTTAGGGGTAGAGGAGTTAACGTACGTCGTTGAAATCGAAAAACCAAGTGGCACTAACTGTGACTCCGCATTACCAATCGTCTGATTGACGACATTCGGCAAGGCGACTAGAGCCGCCCCAGAGGAGACTTGGATCGCAATAGATGCCCCCTTGGTTACCTGAGATCCCGCCACTGGATTCTGCGATAGAACCGTTCCATTGGGTACCGAGGAAGACTGCTGGTATGAGATCTTATATACCAATCCCTGTGACGAAAGTGAGCTCGTGGCGGTATTTACAGGATCACCGACTACCGATGGAACCGAAATAGCTGGCAGAGTAGTGGTAGTTGGGGTAGCCAACTTATTGCCCTTTACAAGGGAGAAAACCAGGAAGAAGATTGCAAGGACAACTACACCCGCTGCTACTGCGATAATAGTTCCGAGGTTTTCACGCTTCTTATTTGGTTGGGCTGGAGCCAACGGTATTATGGTCGTCGCCTCTAGGTAGTCGGGAGCCCTATCGTCAGAGAAGCCCCGTCTACTATTAACTACTTCATCAAAGACCGCGGTAGCGTCGCCACCCCTCAGCCCCGAACCTGCCTCGACCGGGCGCCCTTGAATAAATCTGAGTAGGTCTGCTCGGAAATCCTGAGCCGTAGCGTAACGATCGGAGGGGTCTTTAGAAAGGGCCTTCATCGTTACGTTGATCAAGGGTTGAGGTGTACCCGGCCTTAGCGACTCGATTGCGGGAGGTGCTTCATTGACGTGCTTCATGGCAACAGATACGGCAGATTCACCCTTGAATGGGGGTTGGCCACAGATCATCTCGAAGAGTACGATTCCCAAGGAGTAGATATCGCTTCTACCATCGACTGACTTAGATTCGGCCTGCTCTGGTGAGATATAGCTTGCAGTGCCCATTACTGAACCGGCTTGTGTGAGATCTTCGCTCGAAGCACTCTGGGCTCTTGCGATGCCAAAGTCAGTTACCTTGACGTGGCCGTCATTTGTAATAAGAACGTTGCCAGGCTTAATATCTCGGTGGACAACACCGTGGCGATGGGCATATCCAAGCGCAGAGGCGACGTCACTTGCGATTGCAGCAGCGTGCTCGAAGCCCATATTCACGTTGTTCCTGATTAGAGCAGAGAGAGTCTGGCCTTCAACTAACTCCATGACGATGAAGTAGGAGTTCTCGCTTTTGCCCCAATCGAAGACTGAGACGATATTTGGGTGACTAAGGTTGGCGGCCGCAGTAGCCTCGCGCCTAAAGCGCTCAACAAATGCATCTGAAGTGCTGAGCTCCGGAAAGAGTACCTTTAACGCAACACTACGGTCGAGTAGGAGGTCTCGTGCCTTAAAGACATCAGCCATGCCTCCGCGAGCAATCTTTTCAACAATCTCATAGCGACTACCGTAAGGCTGAGCCACGTTCAACTACCCTCCAATTGCCTTGTTGGCATTAAAGTATGCATTCAGAATAGCTTTGACAACCGGACCGGCATATGCCGCTCCTGTAGAATCTGCTGCCATGCCCGCTTGCGCTGGAACAACTACCGCAATGGCAATCTTCGCACTACCACTACCTGCCGGAGCGAACGCAACCATCCAGTTATCGTTACCGTTTGGACTCGCCTGATTACTCGCCGATAAGCTTAGCTGAGCGGTTCCGGTCTTGGCGGCTATTTTGAGCCCCGGTATGGCGATGCCTTGGGCGGTACCATTCGTCACAACACCTTCCATCAGGCTTGTAACCGATTGGGCAGTTGCTGGCGATGTGGCTTGTAACCATGGGTGATCTTTGTATTTAGTTACAACTGCATTTTGGCTGTTGGTGATGTACTTCATCAGATGCGGCGTCATAATGACGCCATTGTTTGCGATTGCAGCACCTACTAAGGCCATCTGAAGTGGGGTTGCAGCAACATTTCCCTGACCGATCGCCGAATAGGCAAGTGTCGGTAGTTGATTGGAGAAGTAAGAGGCGACCGGAAATGTCGACTTCGCTGGCAGTGGTAGGTCGATAGGTGGGCTCTGATTAAAACCGAATGATTGGGCTTCGCTTGCTAGGTTGCTCGCTCCAAGATCCAATCCGATCTGACCAAAGCCAGTATCACATGAGACCGCGAGCATTGGCACAATGTTTCCACCGCACAATTCATTGGCGTAGTTGTGAAGGCGATTGACTGTATCGGGAAGGGGTATCGAACTAACGACCGGATACTGCTTAGTTGCCAACGATGGCATATGGTCGTATACCGCTGAAGAGGTAACGATCTTGAAGGTTGAACCCGGCGGATAACTGCGCCTGTAAGTTCTGGCTAATCCGGGTTGGGTTGGACCGTAGTTATTTGCATCAAAGGCCTGCTTTTCAACGGTGGCCGAGATTGATGCAAGGAGGTTCGGGTCAAAAGATGGATTTGAATACATCGCTAGGATGTCGCCGTTACTCGGATCGATCGCGACTACCGAGCCTTGCAACTTTCCAAGCGAACTCTGGGCCACCTTTTGGAGATTTGAATTGATGGTAGTTATAACGTTGTCGACTCCGTACTTTGGAGTCACTAGATCTCCAAAGGTCTTAGGTGGTAGCTTGGTCGACTGTAGATACGAGTTGTACTCCAACTCCAAACCATCGAGGCCATAGTTGATCGAATCAAATCCGCTCACCTGAGCATACAGTGGACCATTTGGGTAAAAACGCTGATACTTATAGACGTCTTTGGAGGGCACGGTCTCGGCGATTACTTGACCGTCACTGGTATAAATCGCACCTCGATCCTGAGAGAGCGAATTTGTGATAGCTCGGTAATTGCCCTTATGGTTATTGAGTTCGTGTGCCTGAAGGACCTGAACATGATTTAGCTGCAGGAACAGGATCAAAAAGAGGCTGAATAGAAAGACTGCGAGCATCCTGATTCGACTTCGCATCAGCCACCACCTCCGCTCGCAAAGGAGGCTTGCAGACTCTTCAAGTTATTGACGTATTGAATGGCCGCTGAATAACTTGTCTCTACTACCCCACTTTGTAGTTTCGTGACGATCGCGGTGGAGAGCGACGACGTCGCAATCGACTCAGTCGATACAACTTTCGGCTTGAACCACAAGATGCCACCGGGGCGACCCTGATAGATCGCAACGTGGCTAGTACTGTTCACTCCAACGAAGTACTCGCCATTGGCATAGGTCTTGATGCCAAATACACCAAGGCCAACTATCAATCCAAATAGCAAGAGAAATGTAAATATCCGAAATGCCGTCGCCAAAGACCTAAAGTACGACTTTGAAATGGGCGTTGGAATCGCTCCCAACATAGGTCCGTGATGGCTTCTACCAACCATGGTTCCGATCGAACGAAGCTCGTGTATCTCTGGAGCAACCCTAACAACTGGAATCGGCGACTTTATAACTTTGGCATCCGGGTGCTGTGCTTCGCCCTCGACAAAGATAACAACCGCGGTAGCATTGTCGAGACCGCCAGCTGCCACTGCACCTGCGACTAACGCCTCTGCCGTAGATTGAGCACTATGGCCTTGCGCCAGGATAGTTGCTATCTCAGGATCTGCAAGTTCGTTAGTAACCCCATCAGAACATAAGATCAGACGATCACCCGCCTCGGCCACGATGGACCACATATCGGGCTCAACCTCTGATGCAACACCGACCACCCTGGTCAAAACGTGACGCGATGCAATACTTGCGGGATCACTCTCTTTTACCTTGCCGGCTCTGATCATCTCCTCGGCCCAAGAGTGATCCAAAGTCAACTGGATGAACTCCGTACCACGCAATATATAGGCCCTCGAGTCGCCTACGTTGATCAAAGTTAAGTGATCTTGGTTCTCACCATCGATCACTACGCCAACAAAGGTGGTACCCATCCCTTTTAGGGTTGCATCCTCACGCGAGAGTCGATGAACTGCAGCATTAGCTTCGCGAAGGGCACGCTCTACCTCGGTATGATCTGTAGCATCTCCTAAAGATGTCTCGAAGACCTCAACTGCCATCTTTGATGCCGTAGCACCTCCGTTGGCACCACCCATTCCGTCTGCAACGACGAAGGCGTGATTCATTAATAGGTAGGAATCTTGGTTTTCAGCCCTGACCTGTCCACGGTCGCTCGAGGCTCCAACTTGAACCTTCATACCCGCACCACTTTAAATCGCGAACGGCCTGCTGAAATCTCGTCACCTTCGGAAACAACAGCTGGTGAATTGAGAACTTTACCATTTAAGTACGTACCGTTAGTGCTTCCAAGGTCCTCGATCAAGTAGTTGGTATCGGTCTTAGTAAGTCGGCAATGTACTGAAGAGCTAAATTCGTCGTCTGGGATCGAAATTGTGCAACCAGCAGATCTTCCAATAGTGACAAAGTTGTCAATGGGCCACACGTCGCCCGTTTCTTCAGTATCGCCAATTGCGCGAAGGCCAAAGCGGACGTGGGGATTAGAGGCTGATCTATCAAGTAACTTGGGCGCGGTTATCCACCCGGACCTCTTGGCCGATTCATCAACGACTGGCCTTGGCGCCTCTTCCTTTGCCTTCTTCACCTTTGGTGGCCTAACTTGAACGTAGACAGCACGCAGTGCACGCAAGAAGAATAGCCAAATCAGAGCAATCAGAACATACTTGAAGACAACTAAGAGACCAACTGGCATGCGCTACTGACGCCCCACCTTAATCTCGACCGTTCCGATATCGACTACATCACCATCGTCAATCTGAAGAGAAGTGATCTTCTTTCCATTTACCTTGGTTCCATTGGTACTTCCAAGGTCACGAATTACCACAGAACCATTTCCAAGTGGTGTGATCTCAGCGTGGCTACGAGAGACTTTGGGGTCGTCGATGATGACGGTAGAAGAAGGAGCACGGCCAATTGTGATATTGCTCTTTCCAACTGGAATTCTAAGGCCATTGGGCAACTCGATAAAGACGTGGCCGAGATAGTCGCTATCTTCGATGAACTTCGATTCAATTGCAAAGGAGCCACGATGAAGATTATCGTCGTAACTAATTCTGATATCTGGAAATCCGACGAAGCGGTAATTTCGCTCCTTAGCAACCTGGTGGATCAGGGTTTGGAGCTCAGACTTCAATGCATTCGAGATGTCAACTAATTCGTCAAAATCTTCGTGCGATAGAACAACTAGATAGTCATTAGGAATGATAGGCCCGCGCACACCGATGCGCTTCTCCATGTCGATATGGCGACTTAGCTTTTTTCCAATTTCCGCGGGCTGGATCGCACTCTTTGAGAACCTGGCGAAGACTCCTTCGACCAAGCGCTCAAGGCGACCCTCAATTTCACTAAATGGCACATCTACATGATACTTCAATTTTCTAATTCCCTAATAGGACGTGGTCACAGTCCAATTTCCGCCCGCAAAATATAAGAATCCACCCATAAATTCCATTGTGAAAGACTCCAATAGTTTCCACAAAGCGTCCGTAAGTTTATCGTTCGGGCCTTGTAGTTCTCTGGGGCTACAAAGGATGATTAGAGGCGGCTGTTAATTCAAGTCGAAGCCGAATCGTCTTCGACGCAGCAACCAAAACGACTCCCCCATAATCCGATTGGCGTTCACGAGCGACACCGCGCTTCCCACAAACCTCCAGTATCGAGCCGAACCGTCGGTCGTCAAAAAGTGAATATTCGAAACATGCTCAGGAGGCACAAAATCGCTTCGAAAGACTAAGGCATCCACCGACCTGAGCTATCTCGAGACCCGACACACTTCCGCCGAAACCTCATGATGAAACACGCCAAAACAGCTACGTTAGAAGGTAGAGGGCACATGCCATCTCCAACAGAAATGGAACGAACAGCAACAATGACATGGCCAATTCACAACGGCACCTTTGAACTCGACGACTTTGAGGTTGAACGCGGCGGAGTCATCCGACAGGCCCGCCTCCAGTGGCAAAGCCATGGAACCCTCAATGCGGCACGCGATAATGTCATCATTTATCCGTGTAGCTACACAGCAACCCACGAGGGTCTCGCATGGCTCATAGGTCCAGACAAGATTCTCGACCCTGAGCGATGGTTCATCATCATCCCCGACATGTTTTCTAATGGACTATCCTCAAGCGCTGCCGACGATCTCGAATTTCCGCCCCTCGTCACCATGCGAGACAACGTCCGGGCTCAACATCGGCTCCTCACCGAATTCTTCGGAGTCGACCATATCGCCGCATCATATGGCTTCTCCATGGGAGCAGGCCAAGCCTATCACTGGGCCTCGGAGTTTCCAGATAAGGTGGAGCGCTCCATCATCGTGTGTGGAAGTGCGAAAACCTCAGCGCACAACAAGGTTTTCCTCTCCGGCCTCCTACGAACACTGGAGGCTGCTCCTGAATATATCGGTGACGGCCACTTCTCGAGTGAGCCAGTCGCATCTCTCAGAGCATTTGGCCATATCTATGCTGGCTGGGGTCTCAGCCAGGACTTTTATCGTGCCGGGCTTTACCAGACTGCACTCGGAGCCCCAGATTTAGAGACATTCCTCCGCACTGATTGGGAAGCGTCCTTTGGTGCTCGAAGAGCAGCAAACCTCTACGCGCAAGCTCGTACCTGGCAAGAGGCTGATATCAGCGCAAACCCGCGCTACGGTGGCGATCTCAAAGGAGCACTTAATGCCATTGAGGCAAAGGTGTTACTCATTCCAAGTGAAACCGACCTCTACTTCCGGGTAGCCGACAACGCTCTCGAACTCGCGGAGCTTCGCCACGGAGAACTGAAGGTCATTCCCAGTATCTGGGGGCATCGAGCCGGAAATCCGGCGGGGATTCCCGACGACGAAAAATTTCTTACTGACGCAGTTCGTTCATGGCTTGACCGATAGGGCAACAACTACTCCATCTTGAGCTGCACTGCTCTCGTCATCGAACTCCATGACGAGAGCAGCAGTATCGTCTTCGTCCAAGATGTCTGCCTCGTCCTCAACGAGCATAAGACCCGCTAGCGCAAGCTCCGAAGCCACCGCTGCTGCGTCGATGAGCACTGCGCTTCTCAATACTGCAATCAGTTGCCCAAAGTCACGCTCTGCAAGTTACGGTACGCGAATGCGTAGTACTCCAGACACGTTATCAAACCCCGTCTCCTTCGCCACCATGACCTGAGACGCAGACGCACATCAAATGAAGACATACGTGGTACCCTCGCGCTACCACGTAGGTCAATAGTTGTTTTTAGTTCCACGTTCGGAGTCTTTAACACTCATTGGCCGGCTTTGAGCACCATTTTGAATTTGTGCTCCTTAACACCCCCAATGCAGACAGTTGTATTGAACTGAAGAGTGAACTCCGTCGGTAAACCTTGGTGGGATAGCGCAGGAACTACCTGACCAGCATCTATGGAAGTTTCAAAAACACGTTGTCCCAAGGTAATTGACCTATTTACTCGAAAGCTGTCCACTATGCCACGTGATCTAGTGATTTGTCCTGTTGAGTATTCGAGAAAGTGATTTACGTGTAGAGCTACTCCTCGCCTTGATTCGTCACCTGATGGGCGTGGAGAAGGAAAACCAGCACTTCATAGACGAAAAGTAAGTGAGCAACCATGACGAACTTCGCCACACACAGAGACACAGCCAATGCGAAGGCACCTATTGCCCAGCTTGGACACATCGAGATAATCACATCCCCCCATGTTTCACCGGACCGAGCAAAAGAGCGGGGGCCACGGGTAAAGAGGCTGCTTACTTAGATGAGCGACATACAGCAAATCCTCTTTGAAATTCTCGAGTTGGATACAGCGCCCCAAAGAGTTGAACGACCAAAACCTGGTTACTACAAAAATCGATACCAGCTACCTATCCTGCCAGAGGTATGGAGGAGTTGAATTCGATAGCTAAGAAAGTCCCGCTAGGACCTGTGGAGGGCCTCGGCGACAGAATGAACTTGATGCGGTCTCCCAATGATAGGCATAATCGCTCCGGAAACGGGAGACCCGATCGAAGATCTGCCCCATTCGACATGACCCGTCAATCCTCCGAAAGCGGGTTATGTGTAGCAAACTTAGGTATAGCCTCAGTTTTGCTACACCATATCCATGGAAGATTGCAGATAAAGTAACCTAGGTGATTTGGCCGTATCCCAGCTCTGCTACTTCACCCAAGCCCATGCCGTCATCGCCGACTCATCTCTCCGTCAAGCCGCGGCGTCGAGTCCGGAGACCGGAAATCTTTCAAAAGGTACGTCAGAGGGAACAAAAAGACCGGACGATCGTCTCTGGAATACCAGTTGCCATCATTTCGTGGGTTATCGCAGAAATCGTGGGGAGTGGAACGGATGTCGAACATGTTCACTTGATGCTAGACGATGCACGTCATGAACGCATTGAGATGGGTAACTTTCGAGATCAACTTGATCGAAGCGGCGGGATTGGCAGGAGGACATCGAGGAACCTCCGATGAGCGAGGATCTGGAGCGACGGACCTCCCTGCGCTCAATAGCCTCCAAAGTCGGTGCAAGTCGCTATGCGCCAAGGCTAAAACGAACTAACCGCATTGTTGTCAACCTCAAATCGAAGATAAATCCAAACAGTCAAAGCCGCGTTATTAGCGACAAAAGAGACTTTCAGTAGAGTATTCCGGACTTCAGTACGCGGTTTACCAGTACGAACTTGAAGGTCATTTAGGACAGCCTCCGAAGGTACCGATTTGATCTCTCTGCGACGATGAGAGATCAAATCGGAGAAAGCTATCTAGTGAATTCGAAGCTTATGTGGTGAGCTACGAAGAAGCGGTGCCAGTAGAAGAAGTACAGACGCCACCAGTAGTACAAGTGGCCTCTTCCTCTTTCATCTCTGTCATGCACTATTGGGTGGTGGTGTCGATGATGATGATGGCTAGCTATGGGCGTTACTGGATGGGTTGGAGCAGATAGAGGACCACTTCCAACGACGTTAGTTGCAAGAACTTCGAAGTAGTAAGTATGTCCATTAGTTAGTGAAGTTACCTTACATGATGTCGTAGATACTGAACTACAGGAGGTAGCTACTTGGTAGGTGCCAGTAGATGACGTAGCATATTCAACGCTATAACTCGTTATTGGTGATCCACCGTTATTTGATGGGACTGTCCATGTGATTGTAGCTGAACCATTAGCTGGAGTAGCTGTTTTAATGGTTGGAGCATTTGGGGTCCACACTTGATCTTGATAGGAACCAATAGAACACTTGTTAGCAGTCCGGGTACCAATGGATACAATCCTTGGGTTGCCTACTTGATCTGTAGATGGGATATTTAGACCCGTTACTGCACCAAGAGATACGCCTGATCCACCAGTACATAGCACTGACGTAGATGGGATGATGTCAAAGGCTGGAGATAGTGGAGCAATTGGGATTACTTGGGTACTACCAACGGTGGTAAGCGCTGGGAGGGTAATTGGTGCATTCTCTATCACGTCTGAACTAACGGACAAACCACACGAGGTGCCATCTGTCAGGTTGTAACCGGCATCGGTGATGGTGCCACTATTCACAGAACAGTTGCCACCAGAGGTTTGATCGGCGATTATAGAGGCGGCGAGTGTGAGGGTACCGCCGTAAATGGCGATGCCGCCGCCGGTACCGCCGCTGTTGACGCCGTTACCTGAAATGGTATCGTTGGTGGCGGTTAGGTTACCGCCACCGTTGAAGATGCCGCCGCCGTGGCGGGAAGCTGTGTTGCCTGAGATGGTGTCGTTGGTCGCGGTGAGGTTGCCGCCACCGTTGGTGTAGATGCCGCCGCCGTAGACGGCCGTGTTGTTTGAGATGGTGTCATTGGTGGCGGTTAGGGTGCCGCTTATGTTGAAGATGCCTCCGCCGGCTTTGGTGGCCGTGTTGTTTGAGATGGTGTCATTGGTGGCGGTTAGGGTGCCTCTTATGTTGAAGATGCCGCCGCCGATGGGGGCTGTGTTGCTGGAGATAGTGTCATTGGTGGCGGTTAGGTTGCCACCATTGTTGGAGATGCCTCCGCCGGCTTTGGTGGCTGTGTTGCTGGAGATAGTGTCATTGGTGGCGGTGAGAGTACCGGAGTTGTTGATGCCACCGCCGTTGCCGCCGTTACCTGTTTGTCCGTACTGAATAGTCATTCCAGATATGGTGGCCGTTACGCCGGAGTTGACTGTAAAGACTGAACCGCTGACTGATGCTGTTGAGGTTCCACCTACGA
>JAKAZZ010000078.1 GCA_021826315.1 Actinomycetes bacterium | reverse complement strand
GATCGTCGATATCGACCTCAATGCCGCTAAGGCTGTCGCAGATGAGATGTTGGAGGGTGGATACGAGGTTGCACCATTTGCCTGTAACGTGGCCGACTTCGACGAATCCCAACGCCTGATCGAAGAGGTCTATGATCGCTTTGGCTACATCGATGGCCTAGTTAATAACGCTGGTATTATGCCCCACCAAGACGTCTCATTTGCCAATGCAACAATGGAGGATTGGCGTGAGATACTCGATATCAATTTGGGCGGTACTCTCAACCTTTCGCGATGTGCACTACCTTTTCTAAAAGAGAGCGTGCGTCGCAGAAACCTTCCATCGTCGATAGTAAATATGTCTTCATTTCTGGTGCTGATTGGGGCTCGTATTCCCCAGGACGGATACACAGCATCTAAAGGTGCCATCGCCTCGCTAAGTCGATCGATGGCGGTCGAATTAGGTGACGCACAGATAAGGGTAAACGCAGTTGCGCCTGGTCCTATTGAAACTCCTCACGTCGCAAAGTTTTTTAGCACGGCCGAGGCTAGGGCTAAGCGAATTGAGCGCTTCCCATTAGGAAGATTTGGTCGTCCCGAGGACGTCTCGGAGGCTATCTCGTTTTTGATATCCGACAAGTCGGCTTGGATTACTGGTGTACTGCTCCCCATCGACGGTGGAGCTTCGTGTAATTACGTTTAATGGAAACAGATGTGTAGCTGAAAGGTTAATAAGTAGTTGTATGTGTAGATTGCTTGGACTGGTATCGAAGGTGGCGACGACGATCGCTGATGGAGTGGGGGAGGACTTTTCGCAATTTGCAAATCTCTCGTGTTATGAACACGGCGATGGCTGGGGCGTAACCCTAAGAGATGGTGACGAGATCATCTACGACAAGTGTGAAAAGGTCGCATTTGGCGATGCCGAATTCGACCGCCTTACTCAGATAGAGTTATGCGATTCGGCTATAGTCCACCTCCGATGGGCGACTTTGACTCTTGCGGTAACTTATGTAAATACCCACCCTTTCAGCGCATTTGATGCTTCATTTGCCCATAACGGTTCGATTCAGGAGACAGAGGGCTTTCTCAAGTATTTGGATGATAGCCACGTAATTGAGGGGAACACGGACTCCGAGCGTTATTTTCATTTAGTAGCAAGTCTCGGCAAGGAAAATGACGGTGAAATCTCGTTCGTCGATGGATTTCAGAGGGCAATCAACCTAATAGAAGAAGAGTATGAGTACTCTTCACTCAATGCGATGTGCCTTACTAAAGACTGTCTTTATATTGTTTCTTACCATGACAAATCTAGGATTGATAATCGTTTTGGCCAAGACTACTACGACCTTTCGTTCCGACGGAGCGAAGGTAACGTCGTAGTTGCTTCAAGTGGATGGCCACAGAATGGATGGGAGTTGATCCCCAACCACACCCTAGTTGCCATCGATCGTAAGACTCTAGAGATGACCTTTACCCACCTTGGAGTTACTGACTCAGTAGCTGTAGGTGGTTAGGGGGCTATGGCCGCGATGCGCGCTAGTGAGATCGCATACCTAAAGATCCGTGAGATGATACTCAATCTCGAGTATGAACCTGGGGCTGTAATCAATGAGATCTCGCTGGCTAAAGAGCTAGATCTAGGACGCATGCCGGTTCGGGAAGGGCTCGCGAAGTTGGCTGCCGACCGTTTGGTGATAATTGCACCACGGCGAGGTGCAATCGTTGCTCCGATATCGCTAGAACTCGTAGCCGACCTCTTTGATGCTCGCGAGGCGGTTGAATCCGGAATAGCAAGTGTGGCTGCTCGAAAGCTCGTAGGGGATTCTTTAGTTGAACTATCGGAGCTTGTAGAGAGGACCGAGGAGTCAAGAGGGCACTACGACTATGAACAATTCCTCCTTGACGACTATGAAATCCACCTGATGCTTGTAAGGCTGGTAAACAACAGCATGCTAGAGGATATGGCTGAGCGCCTACTTTCTCATAATTTAAGGTTCTGGCGGTCGTTTTACAGGGTGCGGCCGAGTCACGAAAGTTCGATGATCTCACATCGCGATCTTCTAAATGCCCTAGAGGCTAGGGATGCGAAAGGGGCCGAAGAGGCAATGCGTGACCATATACAGTCGTCAAGAACACTCATGCAGAGCCTCTTCTAATTGCGCCAGGATTGATCATCTTTCAGATGGTAGGTGATCTTAATTCTTCTTCATAGGTTGCAGCGAAAGGGCTAGGAGATGGAGTTCTTTTGGCATGGTTTGAGTAGTGCCCGGTTGAATTGCGGGGTCAATGCGTAAAGGTTTGATCTCAAATGCCCCGGCGTACTTTGCCAAAAGATCTAGTTGGCGTGACACACGGCTGGGGACTAGACAGCTTTAGTGGCCAAAACTTCTTCAATTTCTACAAGGAGGGTGAGAAATACATGCCAAATTGGTCGAATAAAAGTTCGAAAAATTCTCATATAAGGGTCATTGGCGTAACTGCCGTGATTGGGTTAGCTGGATTCTTCTGCGATGACCAGAGCGCTATTGCAAAAGATGCCACCAAAGACGGCTTTGTATATGCAACACCCCCGGTTACACCAGGCTTTAGCGCTACCCGTATGGCAGGAAGAGGCCTCTCTGTAATACTCTTCGGCAACGATGGAGCCGTTGGAGTAGGAGATCTCCTTACGGTGCAATACGGTGGGGTAGCTAACCGCGAAGCACCCTATAGCTACGATGATTTGACCAAGGTTAAGCGCTTCGTCGAGACCGAACTAAGCCAATTTCTTACCAACCAACCAATTGCTTCCTTTAGAGAGGCTTCACGGATGATCTCGGAGCTTCGGACATCTGGTGATCTGCGTTCTGAGCAATCGGTTTCGATAGTCGGATTCGATAAGGCGGTTACCAGACCTTATGATTCGGAGGTGAGGGAGACCGCTAACCGTCGTTCACTACCTACGGCCCTTCGCTTTGCGATAACATCGGCGATCCTCGATCTAATTGCCAATACCAACCGCGAGTTGATGGCTACGACAATTGCTCGGGAGTACCAAGCTGATACTGCGTTTAGGCGTGTTTCAATCTTTGCTCAAAGTGGGGACGACCGTTATTTGAACATCGACAAAATGATTCTGAAAGAGGTAGATGCCCTACCTCATGGACTCATCAATAACGTCTCATCGCTAGTCGGCAAAGACGGTTCAATCTTTGCCGACTACCTTCGCTTCGTCATCTCTAGGATCGAGCACCTCCGACCTAGGGAAGATTATCGTCCTACGCTCCACTTTGACGTCTATGGCACCTTTGGTGCGGCATTTGGGGGTAGTACATCTCGCTTAGCTGACTACCTAGCCTCCTTGAAGGAGATATCCCCCACGTATGACCTCCGTTTTGAACATCCAATTGACGGAGGAAGCTTCGAAGGACAGATTGAAGTTATGGCGCGGCTCAAGCACCTCCTTAGGGATAAAGGGGTGGACATAAAGATCGTCGCAGACGAGTGGTGCAACGATGTCTCGGATATCGCTGCCTTCGCCGATGCAGATGCTGCAGATATGATCCATATCAAATCACCAGATCTCGGCGGGTTGGACGAGATGGCCGAGGCGACGCTAGCCGTAAAGAAAAAGGATTTGCAAGCCTATCTCGGTGGAAGCTGTAATGAAAGTGACGTCTCCGCACGAGCCACGACCCACCTAGCCGTCGCTCTCGGTGCGGACCAAGTACTTGCCAAACCCGGCATGGGTGTAGATGAGGGATTAATGTTGGTGCGAAATGAGATGGAGAGGATTATGGCTATCGCCAAATTCTCGCCGAGGTAACGATTTACACAATCGATCTCCGAATAAGCACTTAGAACAAGCACGTTTTAGCGGTTCATAAATGAATACTGTAAAGGGAATCTATGGCTCTATTTGAATGTCGTCGTTGTGGGAAGTATTACCCAATCAACACTTCGAGTTATATCTGTGACTGTGGAGGACACTTTAAACTCGAAGTACCTAGCCATTCGATTGCGTCAAATCCTGCGAAGTCGATGTGGGGGCTTGGAGCTGTGGCAGCCACGCTACACGCTGTCGCCAACCAAGACGAGGAAGTCCCACGAAGGCGAGACGAAGATAGGGTGGAAAGCTCAATTCTCGTGGACTCCGTGATGTCATCTCCTGGCGCGGTCGATAAATTCATCGAGAAGACTTCAATTTCCCTCGGTGAGGGGTCAACCCCTGAGGTAACAGATATCTCCATCTCGGAACCTAACGATGAAGTACGCCTCAAACTCGACTTTTTGAACCCCACCCTCTCCTACAAAGACAGAGGGTCGTCGATGCTCGTCTCCGCTGCTCGATATTTCGGAGTTAATCAGGCTGTAGTTGACTCATCAGGAAATGCTGCAGTCTCACTCTCTGCCTATTGTGCTCGAGCAGGTATAGCTCTGTCGGTATACCTACCAGAGGGGACGTCGAAGTCGAAGATAGCTCAGATAAAGCGATTTGGCGGCAAGGTAAATGCGATTCCAGGAGATCGAAGCGCTACCTCTGATGCGATCTTGGAGGATCTAGAGCGTGATCACCCTTATTACATGAGTCACATCTACAACCCTCTCTTTCATCATGGAACTAAGAGTCTCATCTATGAACTTGCAAATAGCAAAGGTGGAGAGCTGCCAGATGAGATTGTCATACCAGCGGGGAACGGAACCCTCCTCCTAGGAATAGAGATCGCACTTTTGGAACTATTAAGGAGCGGCGGACTGCTGAAAGTGCCGCGCGTGATCGTCGTCCAGGCTAAAAACGTCGCCCCAATCAATGGCTTACTCCTCGAAAGATATGGAATAGGTGATACGACCGCAATGATGGATAACTTCACTGACATTTCTCCGTCACAGAAAGAACTGGGTCTAGCACTATCTCCCTCGAGATACGAAGGAGTCGCATCCGATATCACATGGATAAAGCGTCTGGACCAAATTTCTCCAGAGATCGCAGCGACCAATCGTATTACTGAAGCTTCGAAAGTTCTGAACGCTGATAACCCAATGTCGAACTCCACTCTCGCAGAAGGCATTGCGATTCCAAAGCCGCCAAGACTAGAAGAGATGGCAGAGGTCATAGCGAGCAGGAGATGGCCGATAGTAGTAGTTCACGAGGAAGAGATTAAAGAGGCCAGGATTCGCCTTAGCCTCCAAGGCGTTGACGTGGAGGATACAGCTGCCGCGACGTACGCTGGGGCCATCAAATGGATTGAATACCGACGAGGAAATGACTTCAACGCCGCGGATGCCACACGGGACGGAGAAGGATCTGAGTTAGGCGAACTCCGAGATAATACCGCTGGCGATACAAAGGGGCATTTGACCGTCGTCGAACTCACGGGTGCTGGCCTAAAGAGTCCCTATTCGGATAACAGCAACTAACCAACTGCTATCTAAGGGCTCGTGAACTGGGGTAGTTACCGGCGACATTTTCTTTGGTTTAACAAAAGCAGATAGCACTCTGTGAAGAAAAACTAGCTTTCAGTCAGTAAGCCCTCTTGCAGTACTTTCTTCCCAGAGATTCATCCTTTGAACCCCATAATTGCCGAGACCGGATAGGACTGCAGATGTCAACATCTCTACAAGCGCAATTCCTGCTACCGCAGTATCGAAGGGCGCAGGAACCTCGACGTTAATTGGGAGAACTATGTCGGCGTAATTTGCTGCGGGAGATAGAAGGACGTCTGTTATGAGAAGGACTTTGGCGTGTCGTTCTTTGAATGCCTTTACGACATGAACCGTATCGAGTTCGTATCGGCGCACATCGAAAGCCACCAGCACTGACTTTTTAGAGGCGTCAATTATCGCTGCAGATCTGCTGTTGAGATCGTTCGAAAGTAGGGCTACCTCAGGGCGCAAACGCAAAAGGTAGTTCTCAAGTAACATCGCCCAACTCCTTGAGCTTCGGCCACCTATCAGCCACACCCTCTTGGATAAGTCACACAGGGTTTCAATAGCGGCCGAGAACTCTGACTCTGGGATTGTTTCGGTAATTGATGTGATAGTCTCTGCCATACCTTTGGCTAGCGGAGAGATAGCCGCCTCAAAGTTGGAGTGGTTCGGACTTCTCTCGAGGCGGTCTTTTGGGCCGGCTCGTCTGACCGTTAACTCCTCAAGAAGGGCGCCTTGGAACTCTAAGAAGCCTCCGAAACCTAGCTTCTGTACCAGGCGAATCACACTCGCCGGACTAGAAGACGAGTGCTGAGCCAAGTCAGCAACGCTGCTTAGACCAACCGCAGGGTACGAAGAAAGAAGAGTACGAGCGATCTTCCTCTCAGATGGAGTCATGAGATCCATGTTTCTGCGGAGATGATCTGCTATCGATGTCGGTCGCGAAACTTTACTTACACCCTGAATTGCCTCGATCTCGTCGGTCGACAATGCCACCCCTCTCCTTGATGGCTCTCCAAGCCATCAACGCCGCGACCCATCGCGGCCTTACTTATTCATTAGTTGCAGCGCAGCTGCATCAAATCGATCACTTCAAATAATTCGAAAGAACGTAAGCTACCACATAAGCAACCTCTGTCTTCCAATTTGGTCTTTTACTTCGACTATCAATTCACCCACAACACCTCGAGCGCCATTTGAATCACAAGTACTAATGAGGTCGAGAACTTAGCGATCGCAAACCCTTCAGTGATTCCTTTGGCCTACGATTCGGTGAAGAACTGTTTCGAAATGCCATGCAAAATATTTCATTTGTGTGAACTAATGTCTAATTTCACTTTAATACTCGTATTTCTCAATTTTGAGTGATACAGTATCAAAATCGTAAAAAATCAAGTTTTTGGAATGTTTGT
The DNA here is from genome assembly GCA_021826315.1 of Actinomycetes bacterium. Classification (GTDB taxonomy): domain Bacteria; phylum Actinomycetota; class Acidimicrobiia; order Acidimicrobiales; family Acidimicrobiaceae; genus Acidithrix. Next base: position 3,422 of record JAKAZZ010000078.1, on the reverse strand, counting down.
TCCAATGACTTGACGGAGGATGTTATGTCGGTTCCGGCCATACGGCGAACTTCATGGGGATGTGAGGTTCGACAACGGTCGATAACTTAAGGCACTGTCGTTCGATTCTTCCAAGCTGCGGGGCAGAAGGGGATCGGCGCCATAGCCACACCAAAATAACTTCGGCGATGGGTTAGGTAAAAATTCCACAGGTCAGCGTGGACCTCTAGTTGACAACGATTACAAGGGTGGAAACTTGCAATCTGAATTCATTGGCAATTTACAAAGGGGACGTAAATGAGTTCTTCAACTGTTGAAGCAACGCACGCCTCGAAGCCGAAGAGAAACCTTACGCTCTTGGGAGCTACAGGGTTATCGCTCGGCATCGTAGGACCAAGCCTTGCAATGTCCGGAAATGGCCAAGGTACCGCCGCTGTCGTCGGTAAAGCCGTTCCGTTGATCTTCGTACTAGGTGCGATTGGTATATCTCTTATCTCGCACGGTTTTATTCGCCTCACCCAAAAGTTCAACCAGGCGGGAAGCACCTATGCTCTCGTTGGCATGACGGTTGGCCCAAGAGCCGGATTCTTCTCTGGCGTCGGCATTATGGCGACATATGCTCTCTTTGCCCTTGGCAACATCGGGGCAATTGGTAGCTTCGTAAACGCATTTGTCGCTAACGCCCAGGGTTCACCTGCACATCCATTCAAGGTTCCATGGCTTCTAAGTGGCGCCATTGGCGTCATCTTTGCCATCCTCCTCTCTACGCGCGAGTTCAAGAATGTGGTAAAGATCCTGCTAATCATCGAAGGCGTTGGTGTCGTCTCGATGATCGTACTCTCAGCTGTCATCCTCGGTAAGGGCGGGGTAGCTCATGGGGGTGGCCTCGATCTTTCGACATTTGGCACCAACCACGAGAGCGTTACCACAATCTTTGGCGCGGTAGTTGGAGCATTCCTTTCGTGGGCGGGCTTTGAAGGTGCTGCCGCACTTGGGGAAGAGACTTCAAATCCAAGTCGCAATATCCCAAGAACGCTCCTAGGAGTAGTAGCCGGAACCTCGGTTCTCTTTATCGTCGTTATGTTTGCTCAAACGGTTGGATTCGGTACCAACGCTGCTGGTATCAAGGCCTTTTCGACCTCCGGTAACTCGCTAGCGCAGCTGGGCCACAACTACATCGGCCTTTGGTTCTCGCTAGTCCTCTCCTTCACCGCTGTAATGTCGGCCTTCGGCTGCATGTTGGCCTCCGTCGGAACCGCAGGCAGACTTCTCTATGCATTCTCCCGTGACGGTCTAGGTCCAAAGTCTTGGGGCAAGCTCGATAAAAAGGGCGAGCCTGCTAGTGCATTGCGCACCGTATTCGCAGTGATCACGGCAATTGCAGCTATATCGTTCGTAACTGGCCACCCGGTACTTGGAACTGGTGATCCAGCGCTTGATATGTACTTCTACTTCTCTACTATCGGTGCCCTCTGCTTGATGGTTAGCTACTTGATGGTCGAGGTTGGCACCATCCTTCACTTGACAAAGGAGAGAAAAGAGAAGATCGCTGAGGTAATTATTCCGGTATTAGGTGGCTTGATCATCCTTGCGGTCTTCTACTTCAACGTCAAGGGACAGACCTCAATCACTGCCGCACCATTCATGGCAGGCGCATTGATGCTGATCGCACTTATCATCACCTTTGGCTACCCCGGTCTTGCAACCAAGGTGTTCAATGGTCTGAGGCGTTCACTCTCCGAGCCAGAAGGCAAGGAGTTCCCAGCATCTTCAGGTATCGACAAAGGGCCCTTCCCAACTCCGGAGGTCTAAATGGCTAAAGATATTGCAGGACTAGATCGACTCTCGAAAGAGGCTGCGGATCTTTATCGACGCGATAGTCAAGTCATTGCAGGTATCGAAAAGCTTCGCTTCTTCCCCGTCGTTGTAGAACGCGGGGAAGGGGCAACCCTAATCGAGGCAGGTGGCCGGGAGTTGATCGACTTTACGGCCACTTGGACTGCAGCGGGATTTGGCTACGGCCATCCAAGGATTACCGAGGCGATTATTCGAGCAGCGAAGAATCCCGGAGGTATGGGACTTTCCATTGCGAATTCGAGTTCAATCGCCTTTGCGGAAGAGCTCTTAGCTATCGTTCCTGGTAGTTCAGATCGGAAGGTTTACATAGGCCACGCCGGGAGCGACGCTTGTGACGTGGCCCTTCGTGGAGTTAGATTCAATTCATCGAAGAAGAAGATCGTAGCTTTTGAGCACTCTTACCACGGTGGAATCGGTCTTTCGATGAGTGTTTCAGGAGTACACGTCGACACAGGCGCCACGAAACCGGACTCTGAGACGGTCTTCGTACCGTATCCAAATCCGTATCGCCCTCCGGTCGAAGATCCGACACCAGAAGGGGCGATGAAGGCGAGCCTATTGAAGATCGAGGACGCCTTCAAAGGTGGAGACGTAGCCTGTATCATCGTCGAACCAATCCTTGACGATGGCGGTCTGGTAGTTCCTCCCAAGGGATTTCTAGCCGAAATTGAAAAGCTGTGTCAGAGTTATAACGTCATCATGATCTGCGATGAGGTAAAGGTAGGTCTTGGACGACCTGGCCTTCTCCATGCATTTCAACACGACGGGGTTACTCCTGATATCGTCTGTTTCGGCAAAGCTATCGGAAATGGCTTCCCCCTCTCGGCTGCCGTTGGACCAACAGAACTTCTCAATGGTCCAACCGCAGCAGCCCTACTAACCACTGCTGGAAACCCAGTCTCTGCTGAGGTTGGGCGCGCTGTCATACGTACCTTGATTGAGGATGACATTCCTTCTCGAACTAAGGCTGCGGGAGAGTTGATGCACCGACTCTTTAAGGAACTTGATAGCCCGTACATAGGTGATATCCGCGGTTATGGATTAGTTACTGGGGTCGAGTTGGTTACCGATCGTGAATCAAAGACAATTGCCAAATCCCTAACGGCTGCGACCATCTATCGCGCCTTTGAACTTGGATTATGTGTCTTTAGCGTCGGCCCAAATGTTCTCGAGATAACTCCGCCGATGATCATCTCTGATGAGATGATTGAAAGGGGGGTTTCAATCATCGGCCAGGCGATCGAAGATGCTGCTAGTGGCAAGGTTGATCCAGAGGCAGTCGCTGCATTTTCTGGTTGGTAGATCGTAGATGATAGGCGAAAAGCCATCATCTGAGTGTTGTTTCGTATTTGCTAATACACTTACAGGATCAGGAGATCGGATAACTTTCGGAGGTGGCTTAACCGCTTTGATCGATCGTTTCGAAGTGATACTTACCCTAATTTCGGATTTATTAGCGTTGCTGTTGAAATAAGTAGCATGATTAATATCCGAGCAAATTCATTCGCGTACAAACATTCAAAGCTGCTCACTGTTGTGAAAGTCTATTTTGACGATTGATACCGCCTCCTTCGATACCAACGCAG
>JAKAZZ010000077.1 GCA_021826315.1 Actinomycetes bacterium | reverse complement strand
GTGAAGAGATGTACAGTGCAACCAGTCGCCATTACTCCAAAGTTCAACGCTGCCTCAACGGCGTGCCAACCTGGAAACGAAGGTAGCAGTGAGGGGTGGGTATTCAAAATCCGCGCTTCGTAGTGCCTATGCAGCTCTTCAGTTACTATGGTCCCAAAGCCCGCCATTGCGATAAGCTCAATTTCCTCATTGAGTAAAGCTTTTGCTAATTCTTCGCTATAACTCTTGCGATCAAAGTCGGCTCCCCACTCGGAGCGATACATGGATACTACCTTCAAACCTGCTGCGGCAGCGACTTCTTCTGCACGGCAAGGCCTATCCACCACAACGAGGGAAACTTGAACATCGCTTGCGACGATTGACTCTAATATCGTGCCACTACCCGAGGCTAAAACAGCGATTTTCACGTTGATACATCCTAAAGGCTCAAAAGGTTACGGCTACTTAGTGGAAAGTTATTCTCAGGTCATGGATCATCCATTACCTAAATTTCAAATAGCCAATACACGAATGGGCGGCGCGCACGAGAGCACAATTGACTAGCCAGACGGCAACACGTGACATATGGCCCTAACACTTAATACCTAATCCTCTTTCATAAATGTACGTACATTTGTACATTTAAAGGTATGGCGGAAGGGTCGGTCTACGACTCAAATACTTACACTGGAGACGAGATGGCAAAAGTAGTTGTTCTAGGCGGTGGAGTTTCGGGGCATACGGCGGCGCTGTACCTAAAGAGAATGCTCAAAGGCGAGCATGAAGTTACCGTAGTGACACCAAATTCAAAGTGGAACTGGATTCCATCAAATATCTGGGTGGGTGTCGGAAAGATGACCACAAAGCAGGTTACCTTCGACCTTGGACCAATCTACAAAAGAAAAGGGATCAGGTACGTCCAAGCTTTAGCAACTGAGATGCATCCTGAAGGCGACGTCGACCACGACCATCCTTACGTCACAGTCAAAATGACAAATTCAGCCGACAACGGTCAACTCCGAGAAGTTGAATACGACTTTCTAATCAATGCAACGGGTCCAAAACTCAACTTCGGAGCCACTAAAGGTCTTGGACCAGAAGGAAATTCGCTCTCGGTTTGCACGGCATCACACGCTTGCGATACTGCCGATCAACTCGACAAGGTCATTCGAGAAATGGAGCAAGGTGCACAGAGGACCCTAGTGGTAGGCATGGGCCATGGGACGTGCACCTGTGAAGGCGCCGCATTCGAATACACCTTCAACGTCGAGCATGAACTTCGCCGACGTGGGGTCCGTGACAAGGCTCGAGTTGTCTACCTAACGAACGAAGCCGAGCTAGGAGACTTCGGTGTTGGCGGGATGGTCTTCGAGCAAAAGGGGCGCAAAGTAACAAGCGCCGAATGGACTGAGTCGATCTTTGCAGAGCGGGGCGTAGAGGCAGTCCTTGGCGCTCACGTTGAGGAGGTCGGAGAGGACGAAGTACGCTATGAACAACTTGACGGAAGCAAGTCATCTTTAAAGTTTGACTTCGCTATGTTACTTCCTCCATTCAGAGGGGCAGACCTTAAAGCCTTTGACCGAGATGGAAACGACGTAAGCAGTCAGATCTTCATGCCCAATGGATTTATGAAGGTAGACGCAAATTATGTCGCTAAACCTTTCGATGAGTGGAGCAGTGAGGATTGGCCAAAGACATATCAAAACCCAACCTATGACAACGTCTATGCCGTAGGGATCGCATTTTCTCCGCCACACCAGATATCCCAACCTCGGACGTCACCCAATGGAACGGTTATCGCTCCCGCTCCCCCGAGGACAGGAATGCCATCTGGAGTTATGGGAAGAGTTGCTGCAGAGTCGATCGCAGATCGTATCAAGAATGGACATAGTACAAAAGAGCACGTAGCGTCGATGGCTGATATGGGCGCAGCGTGCATTGCATCAGCTGGAACTGGTGCTCTAAAAGGTACGGCCGCTGCTATGACAATGTATCCGATCGTTCCAGATACCAAGAAGTATCCATCGGGCGGGGGGAGAGACATTGCCAACACCACCGGCGACATTGGTCTTGCCGCCCACTGGACCAAGGCGATGCTGCACTTCCTCTTCATCTACAAAGCTAAGGCACTGCCCTTCTGGTACCTAATTCCGGAGTAAGGATCGAACAAAGTAACGAAAGGCTCATAGAAAAATGGCTAATACCCCTCAAATCGGCATAGCGGCGACAAAACGCGAGATAAAGGCTAGAAATAACCTCCTGCGACAGATCGTCAAGTTTGTACAACTCAATCTCAAGATGGCGAAGATGACCAGGCTTCACGGATAGATTTCCGCCATAGGAAATAACAAATCCCCTTCGCTCTCTGGCCAAGGGGATTTGTTATATTTGATCTCTTAGCGCGTAGTCGCGCCAAAATTGGAACTAGAAAGCTCGAACGATATCAACCATCATCTGTCCAGCGACAGTAGGATTTGGCGCCACGTGAACACCGGCCGCAGTCAAGGCATCCATCTTCGCCGAAGCTGTTCCCTGAGAACCGGAGATGATTGCGCCGGCGTGGCCCATCTTCTTACCCGCTGGAGCGGTCTGTCCAGCTATATAGGCAACGACTGGCTTCGAGAAGTGATCCGCAATAAATTCAGCCGCCTTCTCCTCTTCGGTTCCACCGATCTCACCGATCATCAAAACTGCCTTTGTGTCAGGATCTGATTCAAAGGCCGCCAGACAGTCGATAAAGTTGGTTCCAGGAACTGGATCTCCACCAATGCCCACGCAGGTTGTCTGACCAACATTCTGCTGCGACAGCTCGTGTATAGCCTGATAGGTCAACGTTCCCGATCTTGAAACGATACCTACAGGTCCTCCGGGAAGCGCAATTGCACCCGAAGTGATACCGATATTACACTTACCTGGAGAGATGATCCCAGGGCAGTTAGGGCCAATAAGTCGCGTCCCAGGAAAGTCATTGGCCAGCAGATTGTAGAAGTAAGCCTCATCCTTTGCGGGAATGAACTCAGTAATGCAGACGACCAAAGAAACTCCTGCGCGTGCTGCCTCAAGGACAGCGTCTCCAGCAAAACGAGGAGGGACTGAGACGAAACTCGCATTCGCTCCAGTTATTGCGACGGCCTCTTCCATCGTGTCAAAGACTGGAATGCCATCGACGTCGGTTCCACCTTTGCCAGGTGTAACTCCAGCAACTACCTTGGTACCGTAATCTCTGTTTCTAAGTCCATGGAAGCGTCCCTGTCCACCAGTAAGGCCTTGAACGATGACCTTGGTGTTTTCATCGACAAAAATACTCAATTAGGCACCCCTATTTGCAAGTTCAACGGCACGCTTTGCCGCCTGTAACATGGTTGGTTCAACTATCAATGAATCGGAGCCCTGCTCGGCCAAGATCTCGCGAGCTAGCTCGGCGTTTGTACCGTCTAGGCGGATGACAATTGGAGCACGTAATTCGACTCGCTTCAACGCCTCAATAATTCCTTTGGCGACCTCATCACATCGGACGATTCCACCAAATATATTTACGAGAACTGCTCGAACCTTTTCGTCAGTGTTGATCACTTCGAGAGCAGCTGACATAGTGTCCGCGCTTGCGCCACCTCCAAGATCTAGGAAGTTAGCAGCCGATCCACCCACTTGATTGACAACGTCTAGAGTCGACATGGCAAGGCCAGCGCCATTAGCAATAATGCCCACCGTTCCGTCTAGGCCGATGTAGTTCAATCCCTTAGATTTGGCTAGCCGCTCACGGCCGTCGTATTCGACAGTTGCCTGCCAGTCGGCCCACTCGCTGTGGCGATAAGCTGCATTGTCATCGAGTGACACTTTGGCGTCAAGTGCGTGAACATTGCCATCGGTATTCAAGATCAATGGGTTGATCTCAGCGAGATCAGCGTCACCCTTTACGAAGGCATCATAGAGAAGTTCGAGAACATCTGCGACACCGCCTCGAGCCTCTTCATCGATCTTGGAAGCAGCAACGGCATCTTCAATCTCTCCGCGAGAGATTCCTTTAGTCGGATCGATATGGCGATAGACGATAGCTTCGGGGTCGGTCTTTGCTACGTCCTCAATTTCAACTCCACCTTGGGCAGAGAGCATGAGAAGGTACTTCTTAGCTCCACGATCGAGGGTATAGCTGGCGTAGTACTCCTTGACGATTTCACTACTTCGTTCAACCCAAACCCTCTTTACGAGATGGCCCTTTATGTCCATCCCCAAAATTGCGGAGGCGTACTGTCGTGCCTCATCGGCGTTGTTGGCGATCTTAATTCCGCCCGCTTTGCCGCGTCCTCCAACTTGAACTTGGGCCTTGATTACCGCCGGATAGCCAGCGGCATTAGCCTGGGCTACCGCTTCATCGACCGTATCGGCGACACCGCCGGGTGACGTTGCGATACCGTATTGAGCAAAAAATTGCTTACCTTGATATTCGAAAAGATCCATTCTCGACTTTCCTAAAGCGTTGACAACAACGAGAGTATTACGTAACTACCAAAAAATGCAAATACGGCCTAGGCCTGTTGCGCTCGCTCACGTTCGTCGAGAGCTACTTCGAGCCATGATGAGACCTCTTGGAGGGGAGTACCGGGAGTAAAGACTTTCGCTACACCAGCATCTGCCAAAATAGGAATATCGTCCTCCGGGATGATGCCCCCGACCATGACCAAGACGTCCCCTAAATCGTTTTCGCGAAGCGATTCTACAATCCGTGGAACAAGAGTCATATGAGCACCTGAAAGTAGAGAAAGTCCCAAAGCATCAGCGTCTTCTTGAACCACTGCTTGGACTATCTGCTCTGGAGTCTGATGGAGCCCGGTGTAAATAACTTCGAATCCAGCATCTCGAAGAGCCCGAGCAATTACTTTCGCGCCGCGATCGTGGCCGTCCAATCCCGGCTTTGCAACGATAACTCTGTAAGGTCTATCCACGGGTCTAAGCATAGGCAAAAAGACGGATGTGGGTGGCTCAAATTGCCTGACCTTATGCAAAAAGTAGCACTATGTGACTATTGTCTCGTAGCCTATTGTCACTACCGAGCTCGACTAAGAAAATTTTGCCTCAATCGCATCGTTGATCAACTTTGGAACCAAACCCGCAACTGAACCACCATACGATGCGACTTCGCGCAGGAGTCGTGAGGCCACAAAGGAATACTCAGATGAAGTTGGGATGAATACAGTGTCGATACCTGAGAGTTGATGGTTCATTTGGGCCATCTGTAGCTCATTTTCAAAGTCCGACACCGCCCTTAGTCCGCGAACTATGACGGTGGCGCCAATAGTCTTGGCTAGGTCTACCACGAGCGAGGAGAGCGAGACGATCTCGACGTTTGGAAGGTGACTAACGACACTTTCGATCATGGCCTGTCGCTCCTCGAGAGAGAAGAGCGCCGAAGCCTTTTGTGGGTTGCGCATAGCTGCAACTACTACTTTGTCAAACAAGACCGAGGCGCGCTCGACGATCTCCATGTGTCCGTTATGGAAAGGATCAAATGATCCAGGGAACAAGGCAACCTTCACTAAATCTACCCTTCTATCGATCCGCCTCTTCATCTAACTGCTGTTTGAAGAAGGAAACGTACGTATCTCCGAATTTTTTGAACTTTATTCTCTCATATTTAGTCGCGTGAGATAGCTCTCTATTACTCTCCGCGACGACAATTTTCGCATTCAATGCCTCAAAAAGATCGGCCCAACCTTCAAAGACGTAAGGGGGATCAACAAAGGCAAGGTCAAATTGCGCCAATGGACTGCGCTTGAGATATGTAAGGCTATCGGAGGTTACGACTTTGAATTCACATTCAAGATCATTTGAGTTGAGTGAAGCTATCGACTTAGATAGCGATTTTGCGGTCTGTAGATTCGATTCGACGAAGACAACCGATGAGGCTCCACGTGAAGCGGCTTCAAATCCTAGAGCACCAGTACCGGCAAATAGGTCAGCAATTACAGCACCGTGCAGGTCCACAACCGTATAAAGAGAGTCGAATATCGACTTCTTGACCCTAGCGGTTGTAGGCCTAACGTTAGGACCAATACTGCCGCTGAGCCTTCTGCCCCTAGCGTTACCACCTTGAACTCTCATACCCTTAAAATCTAGGAGGTCGAGAGGCTCGAATCTCTATTGACATCGACATTAAAGTGGTTAGTGGCCCAAGACGCCTCGGAGCGCGTAGCTGATACCAATCCGGGCGAAACACTAAGCCAACTTCAACGGCGCGTGTGAAATCATTACCTTCTTGGCACCAAGGCCCCTAAATCTAATTACGGCTGTCATTGAACTTCCAGATCCAGACACCTCTTCAACGAAGCCCTCTCCCCAACTTCCATGTACCACTTTGACACCAACCTTTACTTGGCTCGGCTCAAGGCGTGGACCTTGGTTCGACTGGCGCTGTGAAAACTTAGCGAGTTGATTCGGAGAGATCCCTGATGATGTACTATTTCGGTCAGTATCCGTATCGCGGTTACGGTCAAAGTATCGCGAACGAAGTTCATCGTATGACTTAGGTTGAGATACGTCCTCGATTAAGGTTGGCGGAAATTCATCGATGAATCGCGATGGAACCGATGCGCTCTCAGATCCAAATACAAAGCGCTTACTTGCTCGCGTGACAAAGAGTTTCTTGCGGGCGCGTGTAACTGCGACGTAACAGAGGCGGCGCTCCTCTTCTAGCTCCGATTCATCGTATAGAGACCGCGAATGAGGAAAGATACCGTCTTCAAATGCGGTCAAAAAGACGAGATCGAATTCCAGACCCTTTGCAGTGTGCACGGTCATCAAAGTAACGACGTTGTCGTCCTTGATCTGATCGGCTTGAGCTACTAGAGCGACCGAATCTAAGAACTCCTCGAGGCTCTGGTGTCCGCTTGCCACACCGATCAGTTCAGTGATGTTGTCCAGTCGTGCAAGGTCATCTACCTGTCCGCTTGCTGAGAGCTCCTCGCGATAACCAGATTTTTCCAAGAACTGCTCGATTATCGCTATTGGGGGTGCCTGATCAGCAACGAGTTTGGTGAGATCGTCGATCAATTTGATAAACGAGGCTATCCCGGTTAGCGCCCGCCCCGAAACGCCGGCCTCACTTGCACGTCGGAATGCCTCGAAAGCAGGAACCGACTGTGATTGGCTAAATTCGAAGACTCGCAAGACACTTGCGTCCCCAACGCCGCGCTTTGGCGTATTGCAGACGCGTCTCAAAGACATCTCGTCATTTGGATTTACCAAGAGACGCAGGTAGCTGACCACGTCACGGATCTCTTTTCGATCGTAAAATCGCGTCCCACCGACTACTCGATATGGAATTGATCGACGAATCAACGCCTCTTCAATCGAGCGAGAATTTGAGTTGATTCGGTAGAAGACGGCCATGTCACCAAAGCGTATGCCTTGGGCATTCTCCTTCTGAATCGTCGTCGCTACAAAGTTCGCCTCTTCGTCTTGATCAGAACCAACGAACATCTTTACTTTGTCGCCATCGCCCTGATCTGACCAGAGATTCTTCTCTAAGCGGTTCGAGTTTTGCGCAATGATGGCGTTAGCAACTTTGAGAATATTCTGCGTCGAGCGGTAATTTTGCTCAAGCTTGATCACCTTTGCGTCGTCAAAGTTCTTACTAAATTCTAAGATGTTGCGCATATCTGCTCCACGAAAGCCATAGACGCTCTGGTCGGAGTCACCGACGACGAAGACATTTCGACTCTTGTCCCCTAAAGCCATTACAAGGCCATTTTGCGCCACGTTTGTATCCTGGTACTCATCTACTAAAAGATGAACAAACCTACGCTGGTAATAGTCGAGGACCCCTGGATGCTCGGCAAATAGCCGATAGGTATTTACGATAAGGTCATCGAAGTCCATTGCATTTGCAGCTTTGAGGCGCTCCTCGTAAATTCGATATACCTCTGCGACACGCCGCTCCATAATGTGAGATGCGCGGTCAGCCAACTTTGCAGGAGACACGAGTTCGCTCTTAGCGCTTGATATCTGCCCTGCCATTCCTCGCGCCGGAAACCTCTTTGAGTCCAATCCAAGTGATCCTATAACCAAGGAGATCAACTTCTCTGAGTCGTCTGAGTCGTAGATAGCGAAGTTCTTACCGTAACCCAAAGCCTCTCCATGGCTACGAAGGATACGAACACACGCAGAGTGAAAGGTCGAGACCCACATCCCCTTCGCCTCCGGACCGATCAGATCCGCGACTCTAGCCCTCATCTCAGCAGCTGCTTTGTTGGTGAAGGTGATTGCGAGAATTTGAGATGGGTGAATCGACTCCTCTTCAATCAAGTAGGCGATACGACGGGTCAGAACACGCGTCTTTCCAGAACCGGCACCGGCTATGACTAAAAGCGGACCTTGGCCGTGGGTAACGGCTTCAAGCTGTTCCTGATTCAATCCATCCAACAGAGGACTCATTTAACTCCAAATACTCAAAAGCCACTTGAAAGACTCAAAGGCGTCAAAATGTTATAAATTCCCTTACGTTTTGGCTGAACCTAACGTAGATCACGACCCTAATTCAACTAGAGAGATCGCGAAATTCAAGTTTCGACCGGGTAGATCAACAATTGTAAAAATGCCAAATTCTCCACGTCCAATCAACTGCAGAGCAAAAGCGCACGTCGGCAATTAGGGGATAAGGGAAGCCAAACCTCATCGATCTCTTCAGCACTAGAAATCGTAGCCCGGACGACTTCGTCATCGCTTCGAAAACAAGTGGGACGCACAACTCTACGGTTATACGGTTCGTTCGTGAAACGCAGACATCGCCTAGAGGGCGAATATCAATGCGCCGTACCTAACATCGCCCCATGCGCCTCAGCCGACATGCGAAGACAAGCACAACGCAGATACGACGGATGCACCCCACCTAAACCTGAGATCGGTCATGAAAGAGATGCCCGCCGATGTAATTCGACGAGCTACTCCCATTCAATTGTTGCCGGCGGTTTTGACGTAATGTCGTATACCACCCTATTAACCCCACCAACCTCGGCGACGATCCTTGATGAGATACGCTCTAAGAGATCGTAAGGAAGGCGTGCCCAGTCGGCTGTCATCGCATCCGACGATTCAACGGCGCGCAGGATGATTGGATACGCGTACGATCTTTCGTCACCCATAACACCTACTGAGCGGATATCTGCTAGCACGGCGAAGGCCTGCCAGATTGCTCGATGATCAATGTCTGACTTGGCGAACTCTTCTTGCACGATTCGATCGGCATCGCGAACGATGTCGGCTCTCTCACGCGTAACTTCGCCGACAATTCTCACAGCGAGGCCAGGGCCCGGAAATGGCTGACGCCAAACGATAGTATCCGGTAACCCTAGCTCAGATCCGATGGCTCGAACTTCATCTTTAAAGAGCTCGCGAAGTGGTTCTACTAATTCAAAGTCCATGTCGTCGGGGAGGCCACCAACGTTGTGGTGTGACTTTATCCTTGCGGCCGACTTTGTCCCAGATTCAATAACATCGGGGTACAACGTGCCCTGAACCAGATACTTTGCACCTTCGATATCCCGTGCAGTCTTCTCAAAGATTCGAATAAATCTCTCACCAATGAGCTTCCGCTTGCGCTCTGGGTCAGTTATGCCAGCGAGGTCATCGAAGTATTGCTCGCTAGCGTCGATTGCAATCAAGTCGATCTCGAATTGTTCGCGGAACGTTCGCTCAACGATCTCGGCTTCTCCGTGGCGCATCAATCCCGTGTCGACAAAGACGCAGTGGAGTTGGTCTCCTATTGCTCTATGTACTAGAGCCGCGGCAACTGAAGAGTCGACTCCTCCAGATAGGGCACAGATGACATGCTCATCGCCCACCTGCTCTTTGATCCGTGCAATTGAATCTTCGATGATAGAGAACGAGGTCCAAGAAGAGTCTGCGCCAACGATTGAGTGTAAAAAGTTCTCAAAGACCTTGGTCCCAAACTCACTGTGTTCTACCTCGGGATGAAACTGTACTGCATAGATTGCCTTACTAGGAGATTCGAATGCGGCTCCGTAGGCCTCCTTCGTCGACGCCAACAGGTCAAAACCGTCTGGGAGCTTTGTTACAGAGTCGAAGTGACTCATCCAGACCGTAGAGAATGATCTCACTCCGTCACATAGACGTCCCGAATTTGAAAGTACAAGCTCAGTTTTTCCGTACTCCCCCGATAGACCGCTAGAAACTTCTCCGCCTAAGTCGGAGGCGATCAACTGAGCGCCATAACAGATACCTAAGATTGGGATTCCGAGGTCGTAGATTGCTTTGTCAACCCTCGGCGCACCGTCAACATTCACACTCTTTGGTCCACCCGAAAAGACGATAGCAACAGGGGCCTTGTCCTTTACCTCTTGCGCAGTTATATCGCTCGAAACGATCTCAGAGAATACGTGGTGCTCACGAATTCTCCTCGCTATCAACTGCGCGTATTGCGCTCCGAAATCAAGGA
>JAKAZZ010000020.1 GCA_021826315.1 Actinomycetes bacterium | reverse complement strand
CCAATTGCAGTGATGATCGCTCTTGAAGACCTTGGCATTACATCCAAGGGTGAGATCGGACCTTGGGTATTAGAGAACGACCTTACCTTAGGTGGTAAAGTTCCGGTCAACACAAGTGGAGGTCAATTAAGTAACGGCCAGATTGGCGATGCAGGAGGTATGGTCAACTTGCTCGAAGTCATTGAAAGGTTAGCTGGTACGATACCACTCGATGACGGAAGGTGCTTCGACCTAGGTGTAGTTACTTCAAATGGAGGACCCGCTATGAGTTGCGAGGCAGTTGTTGTATTGAAGGCTAATAAGTAGTGGTTGCGCGTCCGAGACCAAACGAATCGAGCCACTACGAAGTATTTTGGCAAAAGATAGCTCAAGGAGTGATCACCGTAGACGTTTGTAGCAGTTGCAATTGTCCACTTCCATATGGAACATTGATCTGCAAAGACCATGGCCTAAAAGATGTACAAGCCCACGAGATAGCCCCCACCGGTCAGATCGTAACCAGTACACGCATCGAAAGGCACCCACATCCACTACTCGACGAAGAGGCCCCGTATACAATCGGTGTTGTTCGCGAAGATCGATTTGGAGCATTGATCTACTGTCGAATCGAAGCTGAATCAGATAATCCAGGGGGCCGCGTCGAAATCAGAACAAAGGTCTACCGCGACGGAGTAACCCTAATTGTGGCAGTACCCCTGGATGGGTCATCAACGGTGGCGCCTAGTTAAACGTTGAAACGGAACTCGACCACATCGCCGTCTTGCATCACGTAATCCTTGCCTTCAATCCGAGCTCTACCTACCGCTCGAACGGCTGCAATGCTTCCAGCCTCCATGAGATCGTCGAAGCTCACCACTTCGGCTTTTATGAAGCCACGTTGAAAGTCAGTGTGAATTACGCCCGCTGCCACAGGAGCTGTATCACCAATATGAATGGTCCACGCGCGCGCCTCCTTTGGACCTGCTGTTAGGTAGGTCTGCAATCCGAGGGTGCGAAAACCGACACCAGCTAGCCGTTCTAATCCACTTCTACTCTGACCATATGAATCAAGGATCTCCTTTGCCTCAACCTTATCGAGGGAGGCCAGTTCGGCTTCGATCTTGGCACACAGAACTACATATGGAGCCTCACCAACCACCTCGCCAAGTCTCTTATGCAACTCCTCGTCACTGATCGAATCCTCATCCACATTGAATACGTATATGAATGGCTTTGCTGTGATCAAGTGCGAATCATAGATCGCCTCGATATCGACACTTCCATCCTGGACGTGCGAGTAGAGCGTCTCGCCGCGATTCAGATACTCAAGCGCCTTTGCTACTGCGTCATACTTAATTTGAGCCTCGCCTCCGCGCTTAGCGTCACGAGCGAGCTTGGCCAAACGGGATTCGAGGGTGGCCATATCCGCGAGGATCAGTTCGGTATTGATCGTCTCGATGTCGGCGATAGGCGCTACTTCGCCGTTTACGTGAATTACATCCGGATCGTCGAATACCCTAACTACTTGGCAGATGGCATCGGTTTCGCGAATATGCGATAGAAACTTATTTCCAAGCCCCTCCCCGGTGGATGCACCCTTGACAATGCCCGCGATGTCAACAAAGGTGATTAGGGCCGGCACGATCTGGTCGGAGTTATACAGCGCTGCAAGTCTGTCGAGTCTCTCGTCAGGGACTGCAACTACTCCAACGTTAGGCTCGATTGTGGCAAACGGATAATTAGCCGCAAGGACGTTATTTGCAGTCAACGAGTTGAAGAGTGTCGACTTACCGACGTTTGGGAGACCGACGATTCCAATCGAAAGACCCAAGATGAACTCCTTTGAAAAACTACCAACGTTTCATGTTAGGCGATCCCTTTGTAGTTTTTCACCCTCCGAGAGATAAGTAGTAGTCAAAAAGCAGTTAGCACTCGCAACAATATCTCGCTACGATCCAATTATGCGCTTTTACAACCCTTCTGCCTTTCGCACGAACAACGTCGACGAATTATTGAAGTTCATAGAGGATAATCCTCTAGCAACAGTCATCACCTCTAAGGGTGATGAAACCTTCGTCTCCCACCTCCCCATGGTTGCAACTTTAAACGACGATAAAATAATTCTCACTAGCCACTTCTCAAAGGCGAATCCCCACCTTGCTATCTGCCATGAAGTACCCGATGTCTACCTCGTCTTCCACGGAGTCTCCTCTAGCGTCACCCCGACCCTCTATAGCGAATCGGGAGTCCCCACATGGAACTATTCAGTTGTCCACCTTCGTGGGACCATTCGATTCGTAGAAGCAGATCACTTCGATCGGGATCTAGAAGAGATGACTCGCCACTTTGAAGATCAAAGAGGTAGCTCTTTTACATCCACCTCAAATGACAGTTACATCGCTTCAATGAAGCGGGGCATCGAAGTAATCAAAATTGACGTCGCCGACATTGAGGGCAAGTTCAAGTTGAGTCAGAATCGAGCACTTGAGGATCGTATCGCCGTCGCAAATTTTCTCAACAAAAGTAATGACTTTCAGGATAAAAGGACCGCAGCTGAGATGATAAGAGTGAACCGTCTTGAAGAAGGTCAGTAAAGTTCAACCTCTTCACAGGCCAATCGCCTATGTGAAGCTCAGCAATACCCAATAGCACCACAGAAGTAGATGAAAACACCCCAAGTTCATACATCGATATAATTCGTTCGGTAAACTATCGCAAACGATCGCTGGGTCGCATCTTAGGTCGGATAGAAGTATGGCAGAGATACAGAATCAACGAGGTCGTGGCCGGCCTCCTAAAGATATTGGACGGGTACTCGATCGGAACCAGCTCATCAAGACGGCAGCACTCCACTTTGCACACTTTGGGTATGTCGGAACGTCGCTACGTTCCCTTGCAAATGAACTTGGAGTTTCACTTGCCGCAATACAGTACCATATAGCGACTAAAGAGGAGCTACTTTATGCCGTGATCGACGAAGAGGTAGTTCCTCAGATTCGGTCGAGCCGAGATACTGCGCGAGCAATCGGAGACAACTTCGACCCTTCACTACTCAATGATCCAAAGACTCTAGAAATTGCCGGCCAGATCGTCGCAAAAAGACTTACCTCGCTCACAACTTCAGCTGTCATAGCTGGCGTGCTAAAGGATAACTCTAAAGGATCGAAAGAGCGCAGAGAGTACGCACTTGAGGCTATGCACGCCCAAAGGGCCGCTTCCATGGAAGCTCTGGCTCGCTACAGGCATATAGGCGCCATGCGAGAGATATCAAATGCAATGTGGATCCTTATTTCCATGGTGATAGTTCCGGCTATCGGATCGGCGATACCGGTTTTAGAGACCTACGGAATCGATAACATTACCGTCGACGAGCTTCTTCAAGAGTTCGCCGACATACTTACTACGGGCCTAGCAGCAAGACCATCGTATGTCACCGAAGGTAACGACGAAGAATTCCCAGAGGTCAATGAATCTAGAGCCGCTCTATAAAACCGATTTGCCTCTTAGGGCCAATGAGTGCCGGTACAGTAACCTCGACGGCGTTCTTCGCATCCAAACCATACTTTAGCAAGTGTTGTTACTATTGTTAGGTTCTTTCGACGTAGGCTGCTTCAACTATGTGGTCAAGAAAAGCAGCAGCGACGCGATTCAATGGTTCGTCTCGCCGAACAACCACGTTCCAAATCTTTTTGATGGGAGTCGTCGGTACTTCAAGTATCGAAAGTCGTCCGTCACTTAATTCTTCTGAGACGCTATCAATTGAGAGTAAGGCAACTCCAACTCCCAAAAGGCACGCCTCTTTGATAGCTACATTGGACGAAAGGGTAAACAGCTGCGGTTCGATATTTAATCGAGCGATCAACTCATCGCTGTTGCTTCGAGTCCCCGATCCCTCTTCCCTAACTAGCCACGGCGTGCGAGACAGGATCTCGATCATTTGACCTACATCGGCCGTCTCTCCAAGGGACGATAGCCTGCTTCGCCCGATAACCAAAAAGAGCTTGTGGCCTCGGACGGCTTTTACTTCAAGGAGGCGATTTGGAGGTGGAGTTCCACAGACAGCTAGGTCGACGTTGTGACTCTCGAGAAGATCGAACACTCTGCTCCGATTTGATACCTCTAACTTAATTTCAATTTCAGCGTCGATAACTAAGTAAGAATCGAGCCATCTTGGGAGGAGAACCTCTCCAGCCGTAGTGACAGCTGCGATACGAAGAATGCGCTTTGTTAATCCCCCACTTCCCCGAGTAACGCTGGTCGCTTCTTCAATTAAACCAAGGATCTTCTTGGCGTACTCATACAAAGTAGCGCCAGCCTCCGTGAGTCGAACTCCACGACCCTCACGTACAAAGAGCTCTACCCCCACTTCGCTCTTCAGAGCAGCAAGTGCCGTTGAGACTGCAGCCTGTGTTACAAATAGGCGCTTAGCCGCTGCAGTGATGGAGCCGCTTTCAACCACGGTTACTAATGTCTTCATCTGGTTTAGGGTCAAGGAGAACTCGGCAATTCTAAGATACAAAATCTTTCTACTACTACGCCATCGGTCAGAATGTGGGAAGCGCGATCTTCAAGACTACTCTGTGCCCGAATATGGTTCAAAAAGCTTGGCGTTACTGCCAGATGGCTTGCTCACGTGAAAATCCAACCTCAAAGTTGAAGCGATTTCAGCAATCGAACCACTTCTGCCTGATAGGAGTGCCGACGAAGATCTCGGAAGACCCTGCGTTAGTGGAAGTGTCGAAGCTAACCCATCCCCGAGCATCAGTAAAGTCGAAATTCCGCGCCAAAGGTCGCAATCTCCTACCAAATGGATCAATTGCCTTAGCGACAGCCCTTACCAATACTTTGTTTACGACAAAGTTCAATGCGCATGCGACTGGGTCCAAAGCCTTCGTCCCCTTTCAACCTCTCTGCATAGGAATTGTCGGCAAAAAAATTCCTATAGCTCCTAGTGCGGCGAATGTCTAAGAATCTTTCGCAATGTTCCTTTGACGACTCTTCTGGATTCCTAACTTGACGAATAGATTCAACATTCAATTACAGCTAGTTCAATCCGTAAAGCTTTTGCTGCCTAGAATTATTTACTTCAATACAATAACGAAGTGATAAAGAATTATATATAAATGTACGTACAATTAGAAACTACCACGCATTGAACAAACAACAACCCCAAAATGCGAGTTCATCTGGGAGCCCGACCTAATCAATACCCGAAATCGATCGACTTTGATTCTCTTTACAGCTACCAATCAAAGTCGGCTCAGCTTTCTGTAGAAATCTACAGGGATATGAACTGATCCAGATCCAACGAATCTTGCGCTTCGCATCGGATTAGCCCCTCAGCTATTCGACCCTTTAGCGCATAAAGACCAAGTATGGTCTTTCCATCGACTACCACTCCAGATGAGATGAGTGCCTCAACCTTGTCTAAAGGTGCAATCATTCGAACCGCACTCTTTTCCTCTGGACTCTGAGGATCGATCGCAACGGAAGATAACCCCCGAGCGAGAAAGACCTGGGTCTCCTCATCGCAAAATCCAGGGGTGTTATAGAAGGTTATCAAAGGCTCAATTTGATATGCAGAGACGCCTAGCTCTTCAGCTAACTCTCGAGAGGCACAGTCGATAGGGAGTTCCCCAGCTACATCTCTCTTGCCCGCAGGTAGTTCAACCACCTCGGTATCGAGAGCGGCTCGGTATTGCTTTATGAATAGAACTGAAGACAACTCTTCAAGATATGCAACAATAACGACCGCACCTGGATGCCTGATTACGTCACGAAATCCCAATTCATCAGACTCGCTATTTGCAATCGCTACACGCTCAATTTTGAGGTAGCGAACCGTATCGTCTTGGCCTGGCCAGACGACCTTCGATCGTTCGCGATCAATCCAAAATTTAGCCAAAGTTTCTCCTACCTTTTTAGGTCAGCGATTGCAAGGTGCCTCAAGGGATGGTTAGTCACGTTATATGAAATTTAGCTCTTCTGATGGGCGATCGCCGCCTCTACGAGACCACGAAAGAGCGGATGGGCACGATCTGGACGGCTCTTGAATTCCGGATGAGCCTGGGTTCCGATCCAGAATGGATGGTCTTCTAACTCGACAAATTCAACTAACGAACCGTCCGGAGATTCCCCGGAGCAGACTAACCCCGCCTCTTCAAGGCGACTTCTATAGTTTGAATTAACTTCGAACCTATGGCGATGGCGCTCTGAAACAATTGTCTCGCCATACAAGTTTGCTACCTTTGAACCAGACCGTAGCCTCGCGACGTATGCCCCTAAGCGCATCGTACCACCAAGGTCCTTTATGGCTCGCTGCTCTTCCATTAGGTCAATAACAAGGTGTGGCGCATCCTCTTTGAACTCTCGCGAATGAGCGTGTTCAAGTCCGGCGACGTTTCGAGCGTAGTCGATAACCATGGTCTGAAGGCCGAGGCAGAGTCCTAGGCAGGGAAGCTTGGCCTCTCGTGCATAACCAGCGGCTGCAACTTTACCCTCAATACCGCGCTCTCCAAATCCTCCAGGAATCACTATTCCGGCTAGGTGGCCAAGCATCGACTCGGCCATCATGGGAGTGACCTCCTCGGAGTGAATCCACTCGAAGTCAATTGCAACGCCATGGTAGATTCCTCCGTGACGCAACGCCTCAACCACACTCAAGTAGGCATCTGGATGCTCTACATATTTACCGATTATCCCAATCTTGACACTCTCTTTTAGGTTGGAAGAGCGAGCCACAAGATCAAGCCATGAATCGAGGTTGAGTTCGAATCCTCCCCCACTTTCAAGTTTTAGGTGATTAATGATGTAGCGATCAAGCCCCTCTTTATGAAGAACCACAGGAAGCTCGTAGATATTAGCAACGTCTGCGGCGCTAATGACTGCGTCCTTTGGAACGTCACAGAGCATTGATATCTTCGACTTCAGGCTCTCGGTGAGATCCTCAGAAGTTCTACATACGATCACGTCGGGCTGGATGCCGCGAGAGCGCAACTCGGTAACAGAGTGTTGCGTAGGCTTAGTCTTCTGCTCCCCGCCAGGTCCGATAGAGGGCACTAGTGTGAGGTGAACATAACAGACGTTATCGCGACCGATGTCTTTACGAAATTGGCGGATCGCCTCAAGGAATGGAAGGATTTCGATGTCGCCAACCGTTCCACCAACTTCAGTTATCACGACGTCGACATCTTCGCGCGCTAGGAGATTGACTCGCCTCTTGATCTCGTCGGTTACGTGTGGAATAACCTGAACAGTCTTACCTAGATAGTCTCCGCGCCTCTCACGGGCGATGACCGTCTGATAGATAGATCCGGTGGTGACTGAGGAGTTCTTTTTAAGATTGACGTCAATGAAGCGCTCGTAGTGGCCGAGGTCGAGGTCTGTTTCAAAACCGTCATCGGTTACAAAGACTTCGCCGTGTTCGAATGGGTTCATCGTCCCTGGATCGACGTTGATATATGGGTCAAGCTTCTGCATGACCACCCTGAGACCACGAGCCTTGAGTAGTCGACCGAGTGATGAAGCGGTGAGCCCTTTTCCAAGTGAAGAGGCGACCCCTCCAGTTACAAAAATATGCTTAGCCACCATTACTCTACTTTCTCATCCGTTCGTACTCACATAGCCTAGACGTTCCCACGGCGTCAAAAGGTTGGAGTTAGCCCCCCTTGGCGCTCGATCGTGAGGCCTCGATTAACTCCTTGGCGTGCGCTCTAGCGCTAGTCGAACCCCCATGACCAGATAGCATTCGCGCGACCTCATCTACCCGACCATCAGGGGCTAATTTGACAATCTCGGTTCGGGTGTTTGCCCCATCAGTCACTTTATCGATGTAGAAATGCGTAAGGGCGAATGCGGCGACTTGGGCTAGGTGCGTGACCACGATCACCTGTCTATCATTAGCTAACGACTGCAGTGCACGGCCAATTGAGACACCGGCTTGGCCGCCTACTCCCGCATCGACCTCATCGAACAACAGTGATGTATAGTCTTTTGAAGCCTCGAGAGAGATAGCGAGCATCAACCTCGACAATTCACCCCCCGATGCAAACTTTGCCAACTCGACTGGTGCCAGACCGGGATTAGCTTGAAAGTAGAAGAGCAGGTTTGACATATCACGGGCGATACCAGGCTGATAGGAAAGGGTCGCTCTAGCTAGGGCAAGATCACCGAGTCGAAGATTGACTCCTGCGCAGAGCGAATCGGCGGCTCTCCGACGTTCACTGGCAACCATCTCTTCTTCAACCGCAACCGATTCTCGAAGGGCCACTATCTCTTCCTTTAGTGCCTCGATGTCTTCCGGAGCAATATGAAACGACTCCATCCTTGCCTCAAGCCTCGATAGCTGGCTAATTACGTCCGCTAAGGAAGGTCCATATCGCTTCTTTATGTCTCGAAGGGCCATAAGGCGATGGCGAATCTCCTCCACGCGTGAAGGATCGAACTCTAAGTCATCGATTGAGGTGACAGCTTCGTGGTACAACTCGCTGATATTGGCTGAGATGGTATCGAGAATTTCAGATATTGCCTCAGTACCGGCGAGCGATCTCGATCTCTTCAGCAACTGCGAGAATTTTCCGGTTGTCGAGGCGCCGTCTCCATCGCAAAGGTCGATTATCTCACCGAAAAGCTCGCGATAGGATTCAATCGACTCAAGACGGTTAAGCTCTAGCTCCAAGTCACCATCTTCGGTTGGGCCCTTTATCGCAATCTTCTTGATCTCCGAAATTTCAAAGGCGACGATAGCGGCTTCACGCTCTATCTCATCTCGAGAGGACTCAATTCTCGCTATCTCTTCAACCTTCTCTCTAAGCAGGGATCGAAGATCATTGAGCTTGCTGGTATCGACCTTTCCGTACTGATCAACAATTCGAAGCTGCTTGGGCTGCGAACCTAACTTCATGGCTGCATGCTGCCCATGGACTTCGAGGAAGTCGCTCGTGAACTCCTCTAGTTGCGCAATCGTTACGGCCTTTCCGTCGATGTAAGCACGCGAGCGCCCATTTGCGAGGACACTTCTTTCGACGATATATTCATTTTCCTTCTCGTCGACGATTCGAGCGGTAACTGTGGCCGCATCAGCGCCGGTTCGAACGATCTGACTATCACCCTTAGCTCCGAGTAGCAGCTGGATAGCCCCTACCACAAGGGTCTTTCCCGCACCGGTCTCACCCGTCAAAACATTCATAGAGTCCCCGAAGGTGACTCTACCGTATTCAATTACACCCAAATTAGACACTGTTAGTTCTTCGAGCACTATCGTCAAGCCTCTCAATCACAGTTTCTCAAGTACTTGTGGCTCTCTAGCGATACATCTTCTTTTCACCAAGGCCAAACTTCTGCTTGAGGATCTCCCTAAAGTCCCGTTCGGAGAATTTAACGATATTGGCACATAATGGTGATGCGCCTACTGAGACCATCTCACCCATCGATAGTGAGTGACGATTAATCCCATCCACCATCAATGTCGCATCTTGGCCATCCATGATCGTTATCTCCACTCTTTCAGTTGGAGCAAGGATAAGCGCCCGGTCAAAGAGCATATGAGGCGAGATTGGAGTCATAACCAGAGCTGATAACGACGGCGAGACAATCGGTCCTCTCGCTGAGAAGGAGTACGCAGTCGATCCCGTTGGCGTAGCCACTATCAATCCATCAGCTTCATAGTCCAAAAAGTGCTTACCTGAGATCCCAACGGATAGTTTCACCACATTTCCAGAGAACGACTTTTCGACCACTAGTTCATTCAACGCAACAAAGTGAAGGTGCTCCCTTGAGCCCCTTCCTCTGTCAGCTACTGCCATAGGGTAGACCTCAATGTTGAGAGTCATCCTCTCCTCCAGGCGATAGTTGCCTTCAAAGAACTTATCTAATGAACCCGATAGCTCGGCTGGCTCGATCTCGGTCAAATAGCCAAGATGGCCAAAGTTCACGCCAAGAACTGGAATTTGATATGCAAGAGAAAGATCAATTGCGCGAAGCATGGTGCCGTCACCACCGAGAGAAACAAGGAGTTCAAGGCCTAAACAGTCGGAGCTCTTGAGGACATTGACTACCTCAAAGCCGTTCACTTTACACCAGTCGCCAATCTCTTCGAAGGCTGCGAGGGCTCCTCTGCGGCCAGTGTGAACGAGAACTCCTACGCGACGCTTCAAGTGCACCAACCGATCAAATTTTTGAAAAACTGTAATGACTCTTCTACTTTAGGAAGATTATAAGTGTATTGCTAGCACTAATTAGCGAGCGATTGTTGAGCCAGCGAGATGATTCAGTAGATTCATGGACAAGTTAGCTGTTTTTTGCCTTTGTCAGCAAGAATTCATTGCTAGTTCGCGAACAGTAGTAAGGGACGAGCGCTATGGCTTAGCGACAGGTTGGAGAGCCAATTGAACCTCACGTTCGATCATCTCATCGATTGAAGTTGCATTTTGTGCACGGTCAGAAACACCGACACTTCCAACGATAAAAAACTCGCGGTTACCGTCACCGCCGGATATTGGCGAAAGAATCAAATCATCAATCCTCGCACCGGCCTCAACGAAGCGATCTCCCACCTTAGAAATTGCGCTCCGCCAATATTGCGGGTCCGTAATTACGCCCTTAAACCGAGCAGCCACCTCACGCTCGACTTCAAATTGAGGCTTAACGAGTAGCGCGAAGGTTCCCCTTTGTTCAAGAACGACATCTACAATTGCGTCTACGAGCTTGGTTAGCGAGATAAAACTTAGATCGCCAACGGCTAAATCGAGCTTTGGAAGGTTGAATTGCCTTCGGTCAAGGAATCTAAGGTTGACGCCCTCCATAACCTCTACTTTGGGGTGGGTTCGAAGCGACTGGTCGAGCTGGCCCTTCCCGACGTCGATAGCCCACACCCTAGCAGCACCGACCTCAAGAAGAACTTGAGTGAAGCCTCCAGTCGAAGAGCCTAGGTCAGCAACTTCGGTGCCCGCTATATCCAAGGGATGGCGCTCTAAGAGTCCTAGAAGCTTTTCTGCGCCCCGACCAACATAGCGAGGAAAGTGGTTCGCAACAACTATCTGATCGCTACTTCGCACCTGTCGCGTGGCCTTTTGCGCAATCGACCCATTCACTAAAACGTGGCCCGCCTCTATCATTGAAAGCGCTACCTCGCGACTGCGCGCCAATCCCCTAGCCACCAAGGCTTTATCAAGTCGAAGAGGTGCAGCTGCCATAGGGTAAAGATGCTAACTCGGAAATCTTTACGACAATGCAGCGATGCAATAGCGTAAATACACAACTACGGAAAAGTCAACTACGAGGGATAGATCTAGAAGCGATGTAGATCCGACTTAGCTATTTGACAAAATTGAACATAAGTATTCCGTTGCTGAAGGCACGATCCCACCAAACTCACTTTCGAATACCAAAAGAGTCAAAAGCGATCCGGATCTGACTGCGTCCTAAAGAAGCTCAGTGGCTGCATTTGTGGACAACCGAAGTAGCTATTGCTCAATCCACCTAACGGTCGATACCAAGGTAACTCACTACCCCATCGCGAACCTTATAGAGTGCCGCGCACCGCTTACTCGCAGCTACGCGACCCTGATGAGCAAGATCGTTTAGGGTCTCTTCAACCCTCTCTGAGATAAGGCGATTAATTACGCTGACTACTTTGCAAATCTCTTCAAATTGCGGGCGTCTCTGATCATTTGCCATATTCAAAGCCTATCGCTGGCTATCCGATATCAACCGTCGGCCACTGTTACACGGTTGAGCAATAATGATGGTAGAAGATCTTGGGGAGAAGCGTTGAAATGAATATTAGCGATAGGGCGATCGAGTGGGCAAAGACGATGGGCGGTTGGTCTGAAGGCGACGAACTAATTCACGCCCATAAGGAGTCATCGATGGTACTGTCAGACTTCGAAGAAGTTCGAAGGAGTGACCAACCGACACTCTCTGTGAATGCAACCCTCTCTAAAGAGAGCGAGGGACGTCTTCGATACGAAGACGACGACGCCTACAGGACACCCTTTGAACGCGATCGGGACCGAATCCTCCATTCACGAGCCTTTCGACGATTGGCCGGCAAAACCCAGGTATTTATCTTTCCCGCAGACCACCAGAGAAGTCGCCTTACCCACGCCCTTGAAGTGGCCCAGGTTGCAAAAGCGATATCAAGAAGATTAGGTCTTAACGTAGACCTCACCGAAGCTATAGCATTAGGCCACGATTGCGGTCACGGGCCAGGGGGACACGCCAGTGAAGACGCCCTCTCTCCCTTTTTATCTGAGGGATACGATCACGCGATCTTTGGCGCCGATATAACCGTGAAGAGCTTGAACTTGACACAGGAGACTATCGATGGAATTCGCAACCATTCGTGGTCCCTTCCCGAACCAAAAACTCCCGAGGGAATCGTAGTGTCTTGGGCGGATCGAATTGCCTACTGTGCCCACGACCTTGAAGATGCAATAAGTGCTAAGGTCATCGGACCAAGTGACATCCCAATTGAAATAGCCAGCACCATTGGAACAGCACGTTCAGCACACCTTAACCACTTCATCAACTCCGTCGTGTCTTCGACGCTGAGAACTAAGAAGATAACAATGTCTAAAGAGGACGGTGAACTCTTGGGACTACTTCGTCGCTTCAATTACGAAGCGATCTACCTTCGCCCCGAGAGCGTACGCCAGGGTGAACAGGTGATATCAGTTATCGACAGATTAGTTAGACATCTATTGAGCGATCGAGAACTTTTCTCCTCGCTTGCCAAAGAGAGTGCATCCACAGATGAGGTCGCCTTTATTAGACAAGTCGTGGCTTACGTAGCGGGAATGACGGATCGGTACGTATTTCATATGGCTGAGATTCTCCTCGACCTCGACAAGTCCTCAATTCCAAGAGGCCTCGACTACCGTTAGTCGTCCGAAGACGTAGTGGCGCCCATTGCCGACCGCAACTTATTCATAACGGCGTGTAGCAATATCTTCAATGGAAAACCACTCACTACCCAAGTTGAGTTTCAAAAGATTTGGTATATAGCCGTAGTTCTACAGGCCAAGCCTTCCTGCGAAAACTCTAGGCGGAGGTAGCCCCACGACTCTTTTTACCTCTCGCCTCGAGTCGAACCGCAGAGTAGTAGGTGAAAATTCGATCCCAAGGTCTGCGACTAACTTCCAATTACCCTCTACATCGATGAGATAGACGATTTGAATCTTCTTTGTCTCAAGGCCATCGAGAAAGCGCATCAGTTTGTAGGTGCTAAGTCCACTTTGAACTCTGAAGAAGATGGCAAGAGAGGGTGGACCACCGTAGAGGTCTTCGGTCGACATGACCCCTTCGACCTTTACTACCTTAAATCTCTCGGTGCCACTTCTATCAATGATATCTAAGCCTTCGTCTCGCAAGAGGGCCACGCCATCAACCGTTGACGTCTACCACAACTCGGCCACGCACGCCACCAGCGAGGATTTGATCGGCGAGGTTCTCAAGGTCATCGAGGGTTGCTATCTGGGTCATTGATGCCATCTTCTCACTTGGGACAAGATCACCTAAGCGCTCCCAAGCGATTGCACGCTTTTCGTTTGGATACTTCACCGAATCAATACCCAGAATATTTACACCCCGAAGGAGAAAGGGCATCACATTGGCCGTGAACGTGGCACCGGCAGTAAGCCCGATCGATGCTATCGATGCTCCAGTTACCATCTGAGAGACGATACGACCGAGGGTGCTTCCACCAACATTTTCGATCGCACCGATCCACCTCTCACTCTCGAGAGGCCTCGTCAATTCCCCAGATACTTCATCAGCGGCAATTACCTCAGTTGCCCCAAGCGAGTTGAGGTACGCACTTTCCTGGACTCGCCTAGTAGAGGCGGTTACGTTATAACCAAGAGCACTGAGAGCTATGATCGCCACTGACCCGACGCCTCCAGCCGAACCAGTCACCAGAACACTTCCAACATCCTTCAGTGCGGCTAAACCCTGGTCTTCGAGGGCGATAACTCCTTGCATCGCCGAGATGCCTGCCGTTCCAAGCGACATTGCCATAACTGGAGAGAGGTTGCTCGGGAGTTTGATGCAGAAGGCAGAGTTGACCCTAGCAAAGGTTGAATATCCTCCCCAGAAACTTTCACCGATTCTCCAACCAGTCGCAAGTACAGTATCGCCAGCTGCAAAGCGGTCGCTTGACGACTTGCGAACCACTCCCACCATGTCAACCCCAGGGACGTGGGGGTAGCTCCGTACAAGCCTTCCAAGACCCCTAATGATCATTCCATCTTTGTAATTTAGCGTCGAATAAAGTACGTCTAGCTCAACGTCACCTTCAGGAAAGTCAGCCTCACTAAGCTCAACAATCGAAGCGTTTACCTTCTTTTCTACCTCATTCAACACGAGAGCTCGAGCCACGTAACACCTTTCAACGCGATTGGAGAGCACTACCCTCTACCAATCTCAACCTTACTTAAACCTTATCGCAGTCGATGCTATCCCAAAGTCTGCAAAGAATCACGCGATCAACGACATTTGCAGCTTCCCACTCAGGTGGACCAAATTCCTCATTTCGAGCTACTTTTCCACGTCAACGTGTACTCAACTTTCAAACTCCAGATTGAGGACAAGTGATAGTTTGAGAGCAAAGTTACATTGCGCACACATATTTCGAATCGTTCGCGGATCCAAACGTGCCAGAAAAGAAATCCTTTATTCCCAGTTACCCTATTACTCTCGTAGCGCACCACGCGGAAAAAAAATATTATGAAAAGATCTAAAGGAACTTTGAATAGCATTTCATAAAATCTTGATATATCCGATGAATATATGATATCGACCCACAATCAAAGCGATCAAATCCTAAGAAGAAACATCAACTCAAACTTCCACATATCTCAACGTTGGACGGGATCACACCCGCCTCAGGTGCCTATATAGAATCGCGAGAGTAGACAGTTAATTTCATAACTATACGCCCAATATTTACTTAGGCCGTTCCTTCTAAGTGTCAACTATCAAATAATCTCTTGCAAAAGGCAGATCGATGAGAGTATCTTTAGTTATCAAAGTCCATAGCGATACGGATTCACCTAATATTGAAAGATAGGAAATATTGGCGATTCAAAAAAACGAATGTGTGGTTGAGTGACGGACCAAGTAGCTAAAGAAGACGGCTCAGGTTTTGACGGTATCGCGATTGACCTTCGAGAGCAAATAGCTGATAATCACAACCCTGAATCAGCGGTCGACCCATTTGGCGATTCGTCTCCCGTCCCAAGAGGATACTACGTTGTTGCAATCGGCTCTTCAGCCGGCGGGTTAGAGGCACTCTCGCAACTCCTAACAGGTTTAGAGATGACCAGCAAGATGGCTATAGTCATACTTCAACATCTATCACCAAGCTATCGATCGATGATGGCTGAAATACTCTCAAGAGAGACTGCAATACCGGTTGAAGAGGCCAAATCAGGCGACCAGATCGCGGCTGGCAAGATATTGATAATTCCTCCCAATAACAACGCTTCAATACTCAACGGGAGAATTGCACTAACGCAAGCTTCAAATCAGACGTCACCAAAGCCCTCAGTAAACTCCTTCTTTGTTGCACTCGCCGACGAGTACTCAGATCGAGCCATTGGCGTTGTATTGTCGGGCACTGGAAATGATGGTACCGCAGGCCTAAGGGCGATAAGCGATAGTGGTGGTCAATGTATCGTGCAACGACCAGAGAGTGCCAAGTTCACTGGAATGCCACTTTCGGCAATAGAGTCCGGCGTTCCAATGAAGATCTTGGATCCTCAAGAGATCGCACAACTACTGATGGCGCTTCCCGAGCGAATCTATTCGCTAGATGAATTCGAAGACAAGGGGCGTGAGACTGCGCTCGAGACGGTCCTAGCAGAACTGCATGAAAAGTTCGGAGTTGACTTTCGCGGGTACAAACGAGGCACTCTCTTTCGCAGAATCGAGCACCGCATGGGCCTTACGAAGATCACTAACCTTACTGGATATGCGGAACGAATTGTTGAGAGCGATGATGAAAAGGGCGAGCTCTTCCAAGACATTTTGATCTCCGTTACCAGCTTTTTTAGGGACGCAGAGGCCTTCAACGCCCTGTCTGTAGCTATCGAACGAATCATTGAACAAAAGTCCCCTGGTGGCGAAGTTCGAATTTGGGTTCCGGGCTGCGCGAGTGGCGAAGAGGCATATACCATTTCGATGCTCTTCACGGAAAAGCTAGGCTCCCGCTTAAGCGACATTCGGCTGCAGATATTTGCTACAGATATCGATGAGAGAGCCCTCTCAATTGCCCGGAGCGGCACCTATCCGGCGGCGGCCCTCGAAAATCTTGACCCCACTTTGATACTCAAGTACTTCAACTTCAATGGAAGAAACTACGAGATCTCAAAGAACCTCCGCGACTCAATAATCTTCGCTAAGCAGAACTTGGCGGTAGATCCACCATTCCTACGCCTCGATCTAGTCTCATGCCGAAACGTACTCATCTACCTAGACCAAAATCTACAATCTGCGGCACTATCCGCATTCCACTTCGCTCTAAATCCAGCGGGGATCCTCTTTCTTGGACGTTCAGAGTCTGTATCAGCCCAAGAACATCTCTTTAGACCCCTCGATCGCAAAAACCGCATCTTCAATAAAGTTGCCCTTGGAATTGCGCCGCACACGAGTACTGACTTGCTCCAGCGACATCTGTTGACCAAGTCAACGCAAAGGGATAAACGCAATATTGAGACCAAGCGCCTGGAACTGCTCCTGAACAACTATCTCGACTCGAGAAAGAGCGCGATTCTGCTAGTTGATTCGAACGGTCTCCTACTTCATAGCGCTGGCGACATCGGTCATTTCACTCAAGTGCGTACCGGCATGAATACCTCGAACGCATTTGACATTTTGCGTTATGAGCTTCAAGCAGACTTTCAAACGCTTCTCAGTCGCTCTACACGAAAACGAGAAGAGTCAATCGGCAGGCGTCGCTCCATAGATGGCGAATCCTTCAGACTAAGCGTGACACCGTTGGCTGAAAGCGATACAACCAACTACCTCGTTACAATCGAATTCGACAGCGTTATCAAAACTCAGGAAGGTAGGGCAATACCTGAGATATCGAATATGGTCGTCGAAGACGAACTTGCGGTAACGCGCGAAAATCTACAAGCAATGATCGAAGAGTTGGCAACCTCCAACGAGGAGATGCAGGCTCTCAATGAAGAGGCTCAAGCAGCCAACGAGGAGATGCAGGCCGCCAACGAAGAGCTAGAGGCGGCAAACGAAGAGCTCCAAGCAACCAACGAAGAGCTCATCTCTTTGAATACCGAGCTTTCACTTCGCACTGCTCAACTCACCGGCGTCACAAACGACTATGAGAACTTGTACAACGCCCTTGACTTTCCACTTCTCGTCCTCGATAACTCTATGGCCCTCAAACGCTTCAACTTTGCCGCTGCCCGCCTCTTCAACCTTCGAACGATTATGGTCGGGACAAAGATAGACCTACTTAGACTTCCCAAAAAGATGCTCAAGCTTCACTCGCTTATCAATGAAGCGCGCGAACTCGGAGACAGCGTTTCAGACCTAATAGTAGAAGAAAACATAACCTGGCAAGCAAACGCTACGCCATACCTTGACGAATACGGACTCTTCGCTGGGACGATACTCACGTTAATCGATACGAGCGAACTGGTTACGGCACAATTGAAGCGCCGCAGCGCCGAGTTGATGGTTGAATCTCTGATGGAGAATACAACCATCATGTTTGTCATAAAGGACATTCAAGGTCGCTACCTCTACGCCAACCGCCGATTCCAGCAATTCTTTCACAGGGTCGAGGCCGTCGAACAGACGATTAGCGACTTCGACATCTTCCCCAATGCCATGGCTACTCAGGTCATGGAAAATGACTTGATTGCAATTAGGACGAGGAACGCTCGTAATGCCGAATACGAGTTCAATACCGAAGATGCGCAAAGCATATTTCTAACGGCCACTCACCTACCACTCTTCGAAGAAGACGGAAGCGTCAACGCAGTGTGCGTTCAGCTATTAGACGAAAGCGCCAAGCGGCTAGCTGAAGAAGAACTTCGCCTTGCAGCAAAGGTATTTGAAAACGCCGGTGAAGCAATCGCAGTTCTCTCTTCGACGGGAGAAGTTATAACTGTGAACTCGGCATATCTTGAAGTAACTCGCCAAGCACTCTCTGACGTAGTTGGTGAAAAATTCTTCGTATTTGACATCAAGACTACGTCGAAGCGTAATGAAGCAGAGGCGATCTCAAATGCTCTTAGAGAATTTGGGAGATGGAGTGGTGAAGAGAAAGTACTAGCTGCAGATGGCACAAAGACGCCTGTTTGGCTATCTCTCTCTGTTGTAGAAGATTCAAAAGGTAAATTAGAGCACATTCTCGCAATCTTTAGCGACATTTCGTCCAACGTATTGGCCCGTGAAAAGGCTGAATTCCTATCTACTCATGACGAGCTGACGTCACTTCCAAATCGCCTTCTCTTCAAAGAGTACCTAAATCGGGCTCTTGCGCGAAAGAGAAGAGATGGCGGAAATCTAGCGCTTCTCTTCGTTGACCTTGACAACTTCAAGTTCATAAACGATAGCCAAGGTCACGATGCCGGTGATGAACTCTTGCGCGAAGTATCAAACCGAATCAAAGACTCTGTTCGAGAAGCCGACCTCGTCACCCGCTTCGGTGGTGATGAATTCACCATCATCGTCGAAGACGCCGAAAACGAAAATTTAGATCATCTCAGCAATAGAATACTGTCACTACTTACTGAAAAGTACGTAATCAGTGGCGCCGAACAATATGTAAGTGCTTCAATTGGCGTAGCGATTTTTCCAGAAGATGGGGAAGATTCAAACACTCTCCTTAAGTCCGCCGACGCGGCGATGTATCAGGCCAAAAAACTTGGGCGAAACCAGGTTCAATTTTTCCATCCTCAGCTAAAGGCTGAAGCTGACGATAGAAGCCGAATCGAACATTCAATTCGACGATCTCTAGCTTCCAACGAATTCAAAGTCTTCTATCAACCGCAAGTTGCGATATCTAGTGGAGCAATACGAGGCGCCGAAGCACTCTTGCGACATATTCCAGAGAGTTCGCTACCTGTTGACACAGGTCGATTGATCGCTATTGCAGAGACAACCGGTCAGATCGAAGCGATTACCAACTTTGTAGTTCGACAAGTATTAGACGATCTTGCAGAGTGGAAAAGGCTGAAAATATCAGTGCCACCGATCGCAGTCAATATCTCTGTGAAAAACCTTTACCAGAAGGACTTTGCAGATTGGGTCATATCGGAGATCGAAGATCGAGGACTTGGTCGAGATTCGATCAAACTTGAAATCACAGAGAGCGCACTCGCCTCTGACTCAGAAGTCGCACTCGCAAACATCAACCAACTCAGGGCGAGAGGGATCGCCCTATCGATTGACGACTTTGGAACCGGATTTTCTTCGCTAGCCTACCTGCGAACCATACCCGCGACTGAGATCAAGATCGACCGAAGCTTCATCTCAGACGTAGGACAAGAGGGTACCGGAGAAGCGATCACGCGAGCAATAATTGAGATCTCTCGAGCCCTCAACTTTGAAATGATCGCAGAAGGGATCGAAGAGAAGGAGCAGGCCAATTGGCTAGTGCAAAATGGATGCGAAGTCGGCCAAGGCTATCTCTTCCACAGGCCAATGAGGGCCATTGACTTCGAAGATTTAATAGCCAAGACGACCAATTAGTGGTACAGCATTTGGCTAAGACGAACTTCATAGAGCGTTGCGAGCAAGAAAGACTTCACCTTAGCGGAAAAGTTCAGAGTGGAAATTCGCTTGCGGTATTTGATAACGATGGCGTCATAACGGATATCTCAACCAATTTTGACCCCGCCCTACTACTTCACAAAGATGTCTTTGATGCGATTGCGAATGAGGCAAGAATCTCGACATTCACCTCTCTACCGAACCTGCACTTTGTCTCCTCATCTGAAGAGAACAACGTCAACCGTCGCTACTTTTCGCTATTTCAAAGGGGAGTATTTATAGAAGGAGCACTACTTAAGTACTCCTCCACCTTCGTGTTAGAGATTTACGGTGAGGGTGACGATATTCCGTCACCCTCACCTAAATTACCCCCAGATTTCGACGATTACACGGATTTTGTCGAGCAAATTCGCTTGCTCACCCACCTAGATAGGATTATGGTATATCGCTTTACAGGTAACGAAGATGGGGAAGTAGTAGCCGAGTCTCACATCCCCGATATTGGGTCGTACCTGAACCATCGCTATCCAGCCAGCGATGTACCGATGATAGCGCGACGACTCTACCTTTTGAACCCATGGAGGACAATCCGTGATCGTGACGGAGAAGCGGCCTCAGTTATTTCAATTGATCAAAAGCCGCCTGACTTAACTTACAGCGACGTCCGAAGCGTATCTCCATATCACATTGAATACATGCAGGCGATGGGTACTTGCACATCACTATCAATACCAATTGCCGTTGACGGAAGACTCTGGGGTCTAGTCAGTGGGCACAGCAAAAGCTACACACACCTGACTCTATCCCAGCTGCTCAAAGCAAAGGAACTGTCAAGGAGTTTCAACAATAAAGTTCTTACCGATCTTCATAAAAGGCAGTTCGAAGCCCTCGACAGCTTAGGTCGCCTCGAAAGGCGTATTCGAAGAGACGTTCTCGACGAAAGATCCCTAGAAACTATCTTGAGCGAATCGGCCACAGAGATTTGTGGCCTAGTTAAATCTTCAGCGCTCATTGCAACAGACGGTGAAGTGATATTTAGCCATAACTTCGTAGACCCAATTGAAAACGTAGCCAGCCTAATTTCTATCGATAATCATTTAGAAAGGCCTCACGTATCCGAAGCAATCCCCAAAGACTTCCCACTAATGCTTTCAAACTATGTTGGCCTCGCGCGAGTAGTGTTCGTCTTTGAAGGTGCGGTTTGGAATTTAATCCTCTTCCGTCGCGAGGAGATCGAAGAGATCACATGGGGACATAGAAGTGAAAATCCTTCGAACACTTCGACTTCACCTTACCCAACTTCGCCGAGCGCATCGTTTGAAAGCTACGTTGAATTACGCCACGGTCACTGCAGAAGTTTCACTCGCTACGATATACGGACTTTGACTACCATCGCACGTGCGCTAAGTTACGGAGAACGAAGCGGCTCTTATGCACCTTTATAGATTTTGATGGTTCCAATCAGCTATCCAAAACTAGAACTCAAAGTTTCAACTTGGTCGACGGCGAAAACCGAACCCCGGCAATAGATTACGAACCAAAGGCATTCAACGACGCCTCCCTTGAATTGTGTTCTAGATCGATGACATCAAAGTACGCCGCTCAGAGGCGTAACCTGTCTCTCGATAAGTGCCCTAACAAAATGGAGGTTACCAAATATCGCATAAGCGCTGCTCCTGCACTCTGAACAATCCATAACTTTGTAATTGGATAGGTTCAAAATGACTTCAAATGGCTTTACGCCCCAACCTACTAAAGTCTCAGCGCGCAGCGATATGCCCATTACTACCTACTCATACGTTGCCGAATGTCAGTAATTGGGAAGATTTTTTGTATTTCTAACAAGGACACCAGCACCCCCCTTTTGCAATTATGGGAATAGCTGGATATTCATTACGTTTTCACCAAAGGAACCAACGTTGCGGAGAGTAGAACATGAAGGCAATATATTACGAAAATTACGGTGGGCCAGAAGTTCTTAAATATGGAGAAATGCCCGAACCTAAGGTTGGTCCAGATTCGGTACTGATTGAAGTCGCTGCTGCCTCTGTAAATCCTGTCGATTGGAAGATTACCGCTGGTTATTTAGATCAAGTTCTTTACTCAAAGTTCCCGATCATCCCAGGTTGGGACGCAGCCGGTACCGTTGTTACTACAGGACCCGCTGTTAGAGGGATCAAAGAGGGTGACGAGGTCTACGGTTACGTACGTCTGGACTTTGTACACCCAGGTACATTCGCCGAGAAAATAGCAGCACCAGCGCGAACCGTTGCGCTAAAGCCAAAAAACCTAAGCTTCACTGAGGCTGCGTGCGTTCCACTTGCTGGATTGACTGCCTACCAAGGACTTGTTGAGGCGCTGGCGGTGCGCAAAGGCGAGACGGTATTCATAAGCGGCGGTGCAGGTGGCGTAGGAACCTTCGCGATCCAGATAGCAAAGGCTCTCGGCTTGAAGGTAATTGCAAGCGCATCGCCGCATAATCACGATTTCATATCCTCACTTGGCGCAGAGGCTGTTACTTACGGTAACTCATTGATCGATGAGATAAAGGCAAAAGCACCGAGCGGAATCGACGGATTCTTCGATCTCAGCGGTGGCCCAGACGGACACAAGCCCGTTGAGTTACTCAAGGACCAAAGCCGTGTCGCATCGATCACGGATACTACGGTTCAGCAATACGGTGGGAAATACCTCTTTGTTCGTCCAAGTGTTGAAGATCTAAACGCACTTACTCGTCTAATCGAAGAAGGTAAGGTTCGCCCGATCGTCACAGAATCCTTCCCCCTGTCAAATGCAGCTGACGCATTCAGCTCGAATATGTCAGGGCACACCCGAGGTAAAATAGCGATAGTCATGAAGTAGGGAAACGAAACCATTCCTTCGCATCAGAATGAAAGAAAATGAATAAATGAGTTGATAAGAAGGATGTAGCCGATAGTGACAACTGCGATTCCTAAGGATCCGCAAGCACACTATCGGCCACTTAGAAATGGATTAACGCGTTTTTCTATGTAGTGACTTTGTTGAATACAAAGGATCTCTTCGGACCAGCCCGCCACAATCTTTGGACTAGAGACGATCTCCTACTAGAATCCACATCCGGTAGATTGATGAAACGTCAAACACCCTGTCCGACGAGCCGATAATATCCGAGTACCACACAATCGAATTTATCAGCGATCTGAGAAGTGAAATTTTTGGAGCGGACGACGGGATTCGAACCCGCGACCCTCACCTTGGCAAGGTGATGCTCTACCACTGAGCCACGTCCGCACAACGCTCTATAGATTATAACAAGGATGTATTTGGTTCGGTGCCGTTGGAAGAAGAAGTATTAATCACCAGAATGCACTCGGTCGTAAAGCTCTTCGAAAGCATTCTCCAACAATTCTGCGAACGAGCCGATCGTCGCCCGACTCCTTTCGTCGCTAACTATCCCAAAGACCATCTCTGCGCAGTAACTTACAACTGTGACGTTTAGTGGCACGGACTCAGCTAATGGGCCAAAAGGAATTACTGAAGCTAATTCCGCTCCGGCAAGGTACAAGGGCAAGTCAGGGCCCTTTACGGACGATATCAAGACGTTGAAGGCTGGAGAGATTGAATCGAAGGCGCGAATCCGGTGAGCCAGATTTGAAAGGGCGGATGTGAGAACTGGAGGAATAAGAGCTGTCACGAGCGTAACATTTTCAAGTTGTGCCCGCCTATGAAAATCCTTCGCCTTTCTCGTAGCAGCCGAGATAAATTTCATCCTCTCGATAGGATCGCTGATAGAGTTACCGAGTGACACCAGCAGAGCACTAATCTGATTCGAAGTGGATCTTTCTCGACGAGGATTCGAAATTGGCATCATCGATACCAAATCCTCACCACCCTGATACCCGAGCTGTTCCAAATAACGATCTAGTGCAACCGAAACTACAGCCATAGCTAAGTCATTGACCGTAACGCTAGCGCGGCGAGCTGTATCTTTGAACCTATCGATCGGCAGTTTGATGAAGGCCACAACCCGATCTGAAGACAGCGCACCATTTAGTGGTGTCCTAGGTGCTGTAAAGAGAGCTGGTAGGTGAATGGTGTTTTCGGCAGCCTTCGTATAGTTGAGAAAATCAAGGGCCGTTCTACCAAGCATGTCAACGATCTTTGGTGCCTCGCGAGCCTTATTGACGATATCGTTTAGAACCGAACCGACAAGGTCAAAGGGATTTAAATTACTTACGTCATCACTTGACTTCGATAGCTCAGCACCCCAGAAGGTTTCAGGATTCGCTTCGAAGTCAAAGAGATTTGCAAGTACTTCGATACCCATCACCCCGTCGATAAGAGCGTGGTGAATCTTCGCGAGCACCGCAAAGTGCCCTGGTCGATCAGCAATTGAATCCACAACCCTAACTTGCCAGAGTGGACGATCTTTAGCCAGCGGTTCCGATATGAAAGCGCCTGCGTAGTCAAAAAGATCCCTACTGTCACCAGTGAAGTTGGCGTCAGAAACATGATCTTCGATATTGAAGTCGTCGACCTTTACCCAAAATGGCTCAGCCAGCCCTAGGGGAACTTCAACTACACGTGATTGAAAATTTTCCATGGAATCGATACGGGCGGCAAATTGACCTCTCACCCTTCCAAGCGACGAAGTATTGCTATTTGCACCATCTTTAAATAAAAGCAATACTCCGATATGGAGATGCATAGTAGGGTTATCGAGTGCTAAAAAACCGCTATCGAGTCCACTTAGTCGTTTAGCAGTCAACCTTATCCACCCTACATCGAGCTATCGTTAGCTTAAAGATAGTGGCTTTTCAGCATCTAAACCAAAAGTTCTACCGATAGCCGGTCGAACCAAAGCCTCCCGATCCTCTAGAGCTATCGCTCAATGCATCAATTGAGTAAAATTCAACACCGGTTCGAGACAAGAAAAGCATTTGGGCGATTCTCGTTCCCGCTTCAATAACGCAACGATTCTTTGGATCGATATTTGCCACGATTACCGCAACTTCACCCTTGTATGTGGGGTCGATTAGGCCGGGCGAGTTTGGGAGGATAATCGATGTGTTCA
Source organism: Actinomycetes bacterium (assembly GCA_021826315.1). Lineage (GTDB taxonomy): Bacteria > Actinomycetota > Acidimicrobiia > Acidimicrobiales > Acidimicrobiaceae > Acidithrix. The sequence goes on along the minus strand of JAKAZZ010000020.1, from coordinate 20,452 downwards.
GTGATATTCCTGACCTAGGCAATATCAGCGCTATTGCATCGGATGGCATCTCAAGTGCGAAACCTAGGGGCAATGCAAGTCGTTCGAATGGTTCGAGAACTACAGCTTCGAATACTGTTAGGTCAACTGCACCGTCGCCACGATGGCCGTACACAGGGGTCGATACCCCATCGCGTAGTACTTTGAAGCCGACCTTAAATTCGCTAACCACCTTAATTCACCAGAATTAATTCGTTCTAATTGCAGATATTATTGCATCCTTAATGGAGGAAGCATCTTTGTGGTAGGGAACGAAGTCGCCCCGAAGGCCCTTTAGCTGACGTGCCCTGCGCTGAAATCCCCACACTGTACAGAGCGTCATTGCCTCTTTGACGATATCATTGGACATCTTGGAAGTACCATGCGTTCTCTGGTGAAATATGATTGCAACTTCACGGATAGTTGCGCCTAGGAGCCTACTCCTGAAAACCATCTCGATTTGGAAACCATATCCATCTGCGCTAACAGTATCCAAGTTAATCTTCTCGATCAATTCCGGGCGATAAACACGGAATCCGCTCGTCGCGTCCCTAACTCCGATACCAAGAGCAATGTTGGCATAAACATTTCCGGCACGGCTAAGAGCGAGTCGCGATGGAGATAGCCCTGGAGATCTTCCTCCATGAACGTAACGCGATCCAATCACTAGATCAGCGCCTCCATCTGACGCCTCTAGCAAAGAAGGAAGAGCCTCTGGCTCATGCGAGAGATCTGCGTCCATCTCAATCAATGCTGTTGCACCCAAGGTTATCGCTTCGCGAAAACCGAAACGGTAGGCTGATCCAAGGCCCTGCTTTCCTGCACGTACGCGCAGATCCAAACTTGGATTGTCCTTCATTAATTCTCGAACTACGTCCGCAGTTCCGTCGGGGGACGAATCATCAATCACTAAGACGTTGACATTTGGAACAGCGGCGAAGATTCGCTTTGTCACGCCCTCAATGTTTTGCGCCTCATTGTAGGTTGGGATTATCACAAAGGGCTTAGTACTTGGCATTGGTTGTGACACGCTCCTCCTTATGTCGGTTCTATATCCTACCCAATGAAAGGCTAGACTTCTATCAATGTTAGTTTGGATGGACTTAGAGATGACGGGGCTTGACCTTAATCGCCACGTCATCGTTGAAATGGCAACAATCATTACCGATGACAATCTCGAAAACGTCATTACAGGGCCCGACATAGTGATTCACGCATCCGAAGAAGAACTCGCTCAAATGGACAGCTATGTCGAAAAGATGCACGCTAATTCTGGCCTCCTTAACGCAATACGTGCATCAACCAAGACGATCGATGCGGCAGTCGAAGAGACCCTTGCGTTCATCAAAGAGCATGTAAAGAGTCCACGAAGCGTACCATTGTGTGGAAATTCAATCGGCACAGACCGAAGATTTTTAGATAAGTATGCGCCTTCGATCGAGGAGTACCTACATTATCGATCGATAGATGTCTCAACCCTAAAAGAACTCGCTCGGCGATGGAACAAATCGGTGCTTGATACTGCTCCGAAGAAGGCCGTAGGCCATCGAGCATTGGACGACATTCTTGAATCAGTCGCCGAATTGAAGCACTATCGAGACAACTTCATACGGGTAGCAAATAGCTAGAAATAGCACCGATCGTCGAGGCGTCCACGTAATCCAAAGCAATGGTCTGTGGTTCTCGATCGCTTTAGCGTCTCTTTAACACTGCGCCAAAGCGATAGTAGGAGTAGGTCAACGATATCAGACAGGGAACGTTTGCTATCAGCACATAGGGCGCCATCGCTAAAGTTATCCAAAGCGGATTGAACGCCAACGTTATGGGCCAAACAAAGATAAGCAAGAGATGAACTACTCGGGCCCTCTGGAACTCATTCATCATAGTTTCGAGGCGATTCGTTGTACTGCGTCCGAGCGAAGCCTTGTTTACACCACCCTTGAAGAACGCTCCCGCTTCAGGAAGATACCTCTTCCACTTATCTACCTTCGTAAATTTCTTTATTGTGACTGCTCTTCGACTCAGTTCATTAGCTGGAGCAGACGGAACGAACCTACCAAACCGCCTGTTATCTATCGAGGAGAGCACAAAGCCGATGATGAAGTTGGCTCCAATCCAAAAGAGGACGTCATATAAGACGTAGCGAAGGTCTTGATGAATGAGAGATACGGCCATTAGCGAGCCACTTCTCCCCAATATTGACCCTAGAATCGTTGACCTCCTATATCGCTCTTCCCTTCCAGGTATTCGGAAGTGAGAGCGCTCTCCGTAGGAGCGCTCGAACAAAGACGAAGACAAAGATACAAAATGTCAGAGGGTGTAACGCTATTGCACAAACTTTGAATCTCCCTACTACCCTCGCCTCGAATGCTATCAAACATGTGGTAACTGCATAGAGAAACAGCCCACGAACTATTCGAAGTTGAATAAAATCTCGGACTATTGAAATGTCCAAAGCCAAGAATGCAAATATGTACCCAAAGCCAACCAAGGAGCCAAGAGGTGAAAGTGAGGTGGCACCGGCAACGAAGTTCTTAGTGAACCCCTCTACCATTTGTCTAAATCCAAATGGGTACATTCGAAATGTCGCCAATCTTTTATCCAAAAGCGTTACCACTTTGAGAGCACTTTCGAAGTAGAGACGTGACAGTGCCACGTCGTCTACAACCTCTCCAAGAATCATCGCGTGGCCTCCAGCGGCCAAATAACACTTTCGCTTTGTTACAAAAACCGGACCGAAGGCTAGTTGGGGACGCCTATGCGAACGATTCGATATCAATGAACTGTAAAGCGAGACGATATTAAAGGTAAGCGCAAAACTCTCACCCAGCGTTTGGGCATTGTGGTGAGGCTGAACGCTCAAAAGGTCAATTCCGCTATCACCAGCAACAGTTCTTATTGCGCTCAGAAATTTGTCTCCTACCCTCACATCAGCATCTAGGAAGACAAGTATGTCACCAGACGCGTGTTCGAATGCAGCGAAGAGTGCGTTGGACTTGCCGTTGATTCCACTTCGGATTCCCGCAGCCACGTCAATGACTTGCACGAAATCAAATGACATTGCGACCGCGGCAGTTTCATCGGTTGATCCATCATTTGCGACGATCACCTCATATGAGAAGTCGCTGCCTCGAAAAGCAGTAGCAAGCGACGAGAGCAATGTAAAAATCGATGCACCTTCGTTGCGGGCCGGAATTAGTACCGAGACCTTCGATGCGGTTTTCAAATCTGGCTTAGCGACGACCTTTCGTTGCAGCTGATGCAGTATCGCTCGTACAGTAAGGCTGGTTGCTACGATTAATGCGACAGCTACGAAATCAGATATGTTCACACCGACATAGTAATTGTCAAAAAGGCGTCGCTTCATTACAGTTTCGCTGTCGTATGCCGCGGTCGATAGACTCTTATCTGAGCGCATCAACGACTGTTGAAACAACTACGTCTATGGAAGAAGCTTTCACGCCCAAAACGATGTGATTTACCAGTGAAGCGACCGCAATGAAGTGGAGCCCAAATTGTCGAGTCAGTCAATAGTGATAAAGTCAAGTTTCAAGAAGGTTGCGAGTGACTACTCTCGCGCTAAAACGTCCGCCAAAGTAGCGGGGATCGCTTGGATCGGTTCAATGCTCGTCCTAGCGTCATCACTCATCTTCACTCATCTCCCGATTGTCGCGCTTCTTGTCGCTGTCGCGGTAGCCGTAGTTGGAATATCCTTTGCAGTTATCGATTGGCGCAACGAGACAGCGAAGTGGGCGGGTGCTTCCGATGGCTGCTCCGTGGGCGACTCATGCGGCAACGATGAATGTGCCCCAGATAAACAAGGATCATGCGCGAGTCGACTTGGTGCGGAACGAGAAAAAGCGATGCTCAAGGGCGAACTCGAGCGACTCGCCGTCCTTCTCGGCCGACAGGGCATTGCTAGCTATATATTTTTAGGAATATGGGGGGTACTTGGAGTGGGCCTCGCAGTGAAGTCCCCCAACTCAATTGCAACCCTTGCGGGAATCGTGTTAACGCTATCTTCGATATACGAGATCTATATCCTTCGCGTAATGAGGAAAATCTCTTCATCCATATAGGCGAATGAACCATACATTGGTTTGTTTTTCCTTTGACTTATGCGGTTCCAATTTTGATTTAACCTCGTACAGTAGATCTTTGTCCATCGCTGCAACATTCGACTTTTGACTAAGTTGAACTCGAGAGTTTTCTGTAAAAACCATCATCTGAACGTAAAATTGAGACCACCTGATGCCTCAAAAGCTTCGAAAAGTTATAGTTCGGTAAAAACTAAAAAAGATTTCACGTTACTTTCCTATCCCGGGTTACCATCTTTGAGATAGATAATATTTCGCTTTCTATATCGTGTGCAAAGCGCACTTTTGGTCTTCGAATGTTTTGGACTTTTCTACAAAGCGTGTAGGTGGATACATAAAATGGCTGTCATTGCTAGCTCCCTCGGTGTTGAAGGCGTAGTTTCGCTTGATGGAGAGGGCCGCCGTAAGCGGGGAAGACCACGTAGTAAAGATGCGCAGAGTCGTATCATCTCCGCAGCACTAACGATCTTGGGTCAAAGAGGATTCGCATCAGTGACTATCGAGGCTGTAGCCAGGGAGGCAAAGGTCGGCAAATCGACGATTTACCGTCACTGGAAGAGCAAAACTGAGCTGATCGAAGAGGCAATAGATAGAGAATTAGACGTCCTAACCAATAACGTCAAGGGTACAGATGTCATAGAGGACCTAATTACTGTCACTGTCAACGTTGCTTCGGTATTCAAGAATGGTTCAAACTCAGCATTTGCACGCCTCATTGGTGAGGGTCAAACCGACCCAAGGGTAAACGAACTGAACTATCGTCGTTACAAAGCACACGAAGATGGTCCCATCGTCGAACTACTTCGCGTTGGTGCTAAAGCAGGAATCTTTCGCGACTCGTTCAATCCCTACGTCATCAGTGAGATGATCTTTGGTGCTATTTGCACTAGGGCCATCCTTCAACAAGACGAATACACCCCAGACGAATGCCGCGGCTTAATCAACTCTCTGGTTGAAGGTATAAAGCGCTAGCAGAGCGCCTGCGCTCGCCTTTAGCAGTTACGCGTCGTGCCCGACGTCAGTGAACATGTCCGTGATCGTGGCTTTGCAAGTTTGCAATTTCGTGGATAGGAACGTCACAAACATGGCACTCTATCTCGATCGTCGCGTGACGGATCGAGAATTGACCCTCGAGCATCTCTTTGATCTTGGTAACGATGCCCTGTCCCTCGTGTATTGTTACATCGCTCTCGCAGACTACGTGGGCGGAAAGCATCAATTCGCTCGAACTGAGAGACCAGACATGTAGGTGATGAACGTCAACCACCCGTTCGACAAGCTTTATCTCGGCCTCAATCGCGTCGATGGAAAGGCGCGATGGAACTGAATCGAGAAGTATCGAGATAATCTCTCGTATAACCGCCAGAGTCGAAGCGACTATAACTACTGCAACTATTACCGTCGCTATTAAGTCAGCTATCGATATCGAAATAAAACGAGCAACGATACCAGCTACAAGTGCTGCAAGCCATGCAATCGAGTCTGAGGCAAAGTGCAACATATTTGCCTTTTTGAGCAAGGGATCTCCCTTGACTCCTGCAAGAAGGACAATTGAGACAAAGTTGACAACGATACCGATCGCCCCAAATAGCGTCAGAAATGCTGCCATGGCGACCGATGAATTCGACGGTATTGATCCCGTGGCAACTATTGCATCCACGACCAAGTAGATACTTGCTAAAAGTAGCGACACCGACGTGATGAGCGCAGCTACCACTTCAAGGCGAATCAATCCGAAGCTATTTTTTTTATTAGGTGCCCTCCCGCTAAGGGACGAAGCAATGGCAGAGATCAATAACGAAGCTACATCTAGCAAAAGATGTAAACCATTAGCAATCAGAGCCTTAGAAGAGTAGGCGGCTCCGATAACCGTAACTGCGACAAAAAGAACGGTGTTAAGTGAAGTTACTAAAAAATATCTACCTCGTCCGCCTGAGTGTAACCCATCGTGGATTTTGCCGTCAGAAGAGTGTTCGTGCACAAGATAGCCTCCACCGAAGAGTCTACCTTATTGAACGTCCTCCAATTCTTCTCCTTAAAGATGATGCGACCCTCTCATTACGAGAACGTCGCATCACACTTATCTATCAGTTACTTGCACCGAAACTTTCGCTTTGGCTAAACAAAGTTCAGTCTCGATTTGGCTGTGGAGTCATCCTCAAGTAAGGCTTCAACTTGGTAAAACCCTTTGGAAAACGCGAAGACGCCTCGTCGTCAGAGAGCGCAGGTGAGATGACAACGTCATCTCCGTCTCTCCAGTTAGCGGGAGTAGAAACCATAAATTGATCAGTTAATTGAAGCGAGTCAATGACGCGAAGAATCTCGTCAAAATTTCGTCCCGTCGAAGCTGGATAAGTAAGGGATAACCTGATTTTCTTCGCAGGATCGATCACGAACACACTACGCACTGTGAGAGTCCCCGATGCATTTGGGTGGATCATCCCATAAAGATTTGCTACAGCTCCTTCAGGGTCACCGATCATAGGAAAATTGACAGCTTGACCTTGAGTCTCGGCTATGTCAGCCTCCCACTCGACGTGAGAGTCAACTGGATCAACGCTGAGACCAATTACCTTGGTGTTACGTGCATCGAATTCGCCCTTCAACTTAGCAACCTGGCCCAACTCGGTTGTACACACCGGCGTGAAGTCTTTAGGGTGTGAGAACAACACTGCCCACGAATCCCCAATCCAATCGTGGAAATTGATCTCGCCTTGGGTTGTGGGCGCCTGAAAATCGGGCGCAACTTCGCCAAGCAAAAGTGCCATCTAATACTCCTCGTCTAATGGATCTAAGCGATCTCACCATAGAGATAATAGAATCTTTTGCCGGAATTCTTGACTAATTCAATAGACATTTCCCCAACATTATTTTCACATCCGCTGGATGGGTCATTATCCGTCCAACCACCCAAAAGGGGCTATCCCGTAAGAGAGGGCATAAAAGCAAGAAATGAAAAGAATACGGAATCCAAAGCACCAATTCAGAAGTAAAAACCGACTTCAAAAGCACTATAGATCAGATAAAACTCACACTGTTAACTTTAATACTACGGATTCCGTATCCAAAAAATTTTTGAGGGTATATTTCTTGATAAGTTTTCACCATTGGTATGTACTAAATTGCCATTGATAAGGACTTATACATCCATCAATGCATACTTGCATAAAACTTCGAATTACGAACCGAATGTTAAAAAGCAACATAAGAGTAAACAAAGTGGAAACTGTGACTGACCTGAGAGATAAATTCGGACTATCTTTTCTAGAAGCTCACCATCAATTAGGAGGATCTCTAAATAGTCATGGTTTCAAAGAGAAAACGCATATCGACGATTATTGCGACTTCTGCTGCAACCGCACTTCTACTAGCCGCATGCGGTAGTAGTGGAAGCAGTAGCTCAAGCTCGTCTTCGTCATCTAGCAGTTCAGGTGGAACTAAGGTTGCCGGCGGGACCGTAAACTTTGCCGAAGCACCAAATGCCACCCCGAACTATATCTTCCCACTAACGAGCGGCGCCTACTTCTCAGTAGCTAACCTCTCGCAGTTCCAGTTCTTGATGTACCGCCCCCTCTACTTCTTCGGTAACGGAAGCGACATTCTGATCAACAATACGTTGAGCCTCGCAAACCCACCGGTCTATTCAAACAACAACCAGACCGTAACGATAACTCTCAAAGACTACAAGTGGTCAAATGGGGAACAGCTATCGTCACGCGACGTCATGTTTTGGATGAACATGCTCAAGGCCAACAAAGCAAACTGGGCGGCTTACGTACCAGGCGCCTTCCCTGACAACGTCGTATCCATGAGTACGCCTGATGCGAAGACAATCGTCTTCAACTTGGACAAGAGTTACAACCCAACGTGGTTCACTTACAACGAACTCTCCCAAATCACACCAATGCCAATCGCATGGGATGTAACCAGCTCCACATCTCCTACCCCACAACCGACAGATCAGAACCTTCCTGATACTACGGCTGCCGGAGCCCAGGCAGTGTACAAGTACCTCGACGGCTTGTCCAAGGACACCTCGACGTATGCCACGAATCCACTGTGGCAAATTGTCGATGGACCTTACAAGCTAACTAGCTTCACCTCAGCAGGTCAAGCAACCTTTGTTCCAAACCCAAGCTACTCAGGACCAGTAAAGTCAACAATTGCGCAGTTTGTCGAGAAGCCTTACACAACCGATACCGCAGAGTACAACCAGCTCCGAAGCGGTTCCGGAGTCGATTTTGGTTACATTCCCGTAACCGATGTCGCCCAAAAAGGCCTTCTTACCTCGCTTGGATATAACTTCAATCCATGGATTCTCTACTCGTTCAACTATTGGGTTATCAACTTCAACAACCCAACCGTTGGACCTCTCTTCAAGCAGCTTTATATTCGCCAAGCTCTTCAGCATCTAGTTGACCAGCAACAGTGGATCACAAGCTTCTACAAGGGATACGCAGTACCTACTTACTCACCAGTTCCGGTAGAACCATCGTCGGCCTTCGCAGATGCAACGGCAAAGACGAATCAAATCCCCTATTCAGTTACCGCTGCAACCGACCTTTTGAAGGCACACGGATGGACAGTAACTTCAAGCGGAACTGATACCTGCACAAGCCCCGGTACTGGAGCAAATCAGTGCGGCGCTGGTATAACGCAGGGTCAAGCTCTATCGTTGAACCTGGAATACGCCTCCGGAACCCAAGCTGTCCAACAGGCAATGGACGCCTTCAAGTCAGCTGCTGCACAGGCTGGAATAACGATTAACGTGTCTTCATCGACCTTCAACCAAGTTATTTCGAATGCCTCACCATGTACCGCTACCCAGGCTGCATGTAAGTGGCAGATGGAAAACTGGGCCGGTGGCTGGACGTACTCGCCTGACTACTACCCAACCGGTGATGAAATCTTCCAGACCGGTGCGGGTGCCAACTTCGGCTCTTACTCAGATCCAACTGCTGACAATTTGATCACTGCAACCTATACCGCTAGTGCATCACAATCGCAGTCGACTCTAAACGCTTATCAGGATTACATGGCGAAGAATCTCCCAGTCATGTATCAGCCAAACCCTGACTACGAACTAGCCGAGATAAAGAGCACACTGCACGGCGTACAGTTCAATGCATTCGGAAACCTGCTGCCTGAATACATGTACTACACCAAGTAGCCCATAAAGATCGACAGTATCTGTAGATCTTCAAATGCGAAAGACGGGATGTGCCGGAGCTATCTAACTTCGGCACATCTTTATGTGGAAGGCCTCGTATTAATTCGCTGCTAACTACCTTTCAAACGTCCAGAATTTTACATTGAGTCGCTAAATTGAATCGCAAACCTCAGTTGAATAGCCACTAGTGGCCACGAAGGCAGAGGAATAAACGGTAGAGAGGGTCAATTCCGTTGATAGCTTTTCTAGTAAAACGCGTTGGTCAAAGCGTTATAGTCCTAATCGGCGTATCGATCATCGCATTCATTCTCGAACATCTACTACCAGGTGGACCTGCAAAGGCAATCCTTGGAGGACGTGCTTCTCCATTTCAGATCGCGGCCTTTAACCACGCAAATGGCTTGGATAAACCCATTTGGGAACAGTACTTTGTATATACTGGAAACCTGTTACATGGCAATCTAGGTAGATCCTACAAGCTCAACCAAACCGTGAACTCCGTCCTAGCCACCGACTTGCCGAAGTCAATAATTCTCGTAGGGTCAGCCTTGATCCTTTCGCTTATCATCGCGATACCTGTTGGAATATTTCAAGCTGTCCGACGAAATGGCATCTATGATTACGCAGCAACCTCGGTATCGTTCCTACTTTATTCGATGCCAAGCTTCTGGTTGGGTATAATCCTGATCTTGGCATTTGCTGTCAACCTCCATATATTCCCGTCAGAAGCACCCCAAGGCCAGACAATTGGGGCGATAATTACAAACCCGCGGGCAATGTTTCTACCTGTAATCACACTCACACTTGTAAGTTACGCCTCATTCACTCGTTACATGCGATCAAGTGCAATAGAGGCATTGGCCCAAGACTGGATCCGCACTGCTAAGGCAAAGGGACTATCGCAGAGAGTAATTCTCTTCAAACACATGCTACGAAACGCACTCATACCTATTGCAACTCTCGTTGGACTTTCACTTCCATCGCTCATCACCGCGGGCGTCGTAACTGAAAGCGTCTTCAACTTCCCCGGTACAGGCTTCCGCTTTATAAATGCTGCGAACACCGAAGACTATCCCCTTTTACTCGGAATTATTATCGTCATCGGCGTTATGACCGTCGTCGGAAACCTTTTAGCCGATATCACATACGCGGTACTTGATCCCCGCGTGAGATACCGCTAGTAGAAAAGTCAGCAATAGTTTTTTAGAAGTTGAAAAGGGGAAAAAGTGTCAAAGATTGACGACCTAGACGAAGGTCTCTCCGGCGAAGGGGGGGACAATAACGGAATAATAGGTTCTAACTCTGGAGGTGAGGCCCATGCTTCAGGGTCGCAACTGAAGCTGATAGTTCAAACTTTTCTTGAGAATAAGTTAGCGATAGTGGGTATCGCTCTCGTAATTATCGCTGTCCTATTTTGTTTTGTTGGACCCCTTTTTTACCACACCAACCAAGTAACTACCAGCTACAACATCACGCAAGCGCCTGGCCATGGCCATCCGTTAGGAACTGACCAGAACGGCTATGACGTCCTAGGACGACTAATGGTTGGCGGCCAGTCTTCGTTGGAGATTGGCTTTTCGGTTGCAATCATCGCGACTATCATTGGCGTTCTTTACGGCGCAATTGCTGGTTTCATTGGCGGGGTCGTGGACACGATAATGATGCGTGTCGTTGATACCCTATTATCCATTCCTACGCTCCTTCTTCTTATCTTCCTAGCGGCAGTGTTTCGTCCGACCCTCACCCTACTGATTATCGTTATATCAGCAGTGTCGTGGCTCTCTCCGGCCCGTCTCGTTAGAGGAGAAGCCCTAACACTGCGTGTGCGAGACTACGTAAAAGCTGTAAGGGTAATGGGAGGCGGTTCAAGGCGTATAATCCTACGCCACATCGTTCCTAACGCTATAGGTACGATCGTAGTGAACGCAACCTTCCAGATCGCAGATGCGATCCTGGTCATGGCGACACTCTCCTACCTCGGATTAGGACTTCCACCTCCCGCAGCGAACTGGGGATCGATGCTCTCTGACGGCGTCAACTACGTCTATGACGGCTATTGGTGGCTAATCTACCCTGCCGGAATCGCAATCATCCTCACAGTTGTCGCGTTCAACCTCATCGGAGACGCCATCCGTGACTCTCTAGAGGTTCGTCTGCAAAAGAGGTAGACCCATCGATAACGAATGTTGCATAGTTTAAATTTTGCGAAATTAGCTCGGAGTATCAATTGCCACTTTTAGAGATAGATGACCTCTACACGAATATCCGCCTTAAACAAGGCGAGGTAAAGGCTGTCGGCGGCGTTTCAATATCGATCAACGCCGGCGAGACGGTTGGATTAGTCGGAGAGTCTGGCTGCGGCAAGACGATGACCGGAATGTCAATAATGCGCCTACTGCCCGCTTCTGGATATATAGCCTCGGGCAAAGTCAAACTCGATGGGCGCGATTTAGTTGCTATCTCCGAGGAGGAGATGCGCGCAGTTCGCGGCAACGACATCGGCATGATATTCCAAGACCCAATGACATCGCTCAATCCATGCCTCACGATTGGTTCACAGATAGCCGAAGCAGTTGCCCTTCACAGAAAGGTCAAAAAAGCAAAGGCGATGGAGAGGGCCATAGAGGTTCTCAATCTGGTCGGAATGCCAAAGCCGCAGGAACGAATAAACGACTATCCTCACCAACTCTCCGGTGGGTTGCGCCAACGAGTCATGATCGCTATGGCTCTCTCCTGTGAGCCAAAGCTTCTCATCGCTGACGAACCAACTACGGCTCTCGACGTCACAATCCAAGCCCAGATCCTTGAACTACTCGATTCACTCAAGGACCAACTTGGTATGGCCATGCTTTTGATCACCCACGACATGGGAGTAATTGCAGGTCGAGCGGACCGCGTTGTGGTCATGTACGCCGGTAAGGTCGTAGAGCAAGCCAGTACAGAAGAGATATTCGCATCGACTAACCATCCGTACACCGAGGCCCTATTGGCGTCGATTCCGAAGATGGACGGCTCTGTGGCTCGCCTCTACTCGATCCCAGGTATTCCACCGGATCTTTCGAACCCCCCTACGGGTTGTCGTTTCGCTGACAGGTGTCGTCTTGCGTCGGATCAATGCCGTGACAACGAACCACCCCTTGTTACCAATGATCAGAACCACAGCTTTGCCTGTTTCCACCCAGTTGGCATTGAGGCAAACCACGTCAAGATTACGTTGAAGGTAGAAGCCGAAGAGATCCAAAGGATTGAGCACGCTGACCGCAAGCCGCTAATGGTTCTCGAACACGTCTCCAAAGAGTTCGATATCACCAAGGGGGCGATCCTCCAGCGAAAAGCTGGGACTCTCAAGGCAGTCTCAGACCTATCACTCACTATCTACGACGGAGAGACGATTGGAATAGTTGGTGAATCCGGGTGCGGAAAGTCAACGACCGGATCGATGATGGTCGCCCTAGAGAAGCCAACATCTGGCAAGGTGCTCTTCAATGGAGAGGACCTCTTTGGACACAAGCCCAAAGAGCTACGGCTCATTCGCTCCAACTTGCAGTTGATGTTCCAGGATCCATATGCCTCGTTAGATCCAAGGATGAGCGTTGGAACAATCATACGAGAGCCCCTAGACATCAACAAGATTGGAACCTCTCAGGAGCGTGAAAAGAAGGTAATATCACTCCTATCCGAGGTGGGCCTTTCATCTCGTGCGGTCGAGCGATACCCTCACGAATTCTCAGGAGGACAGCGACAAAGAATTGGTTTGGCTAGAGCGCTAGCGCTCAATCCTAAGTTGATCGTAGCAGATGAACCAGTTTCGGCTTTGGACGTTTCGATCAGGTCTCAGGTGCTGAATTTGATGAAAGATCTACAGCGCACACATGGCTTAACGTACGTAGTCATTTCGCACGACCTATCAGTCGTTCGGTTCTTGGCAGATCGAATCGGGGTTATGTATCTTGGCAAATTGGTAGAGATCGGCACTGGTTACGATATCTACGAAAATCCAGCCCACCCATACACCGCTGCCCTACTCTCTGCAGTTCCAGAACCGGAACCAGAGCGCGAAAAGACCAAGGTACGAAAGATTATCAAGGGAGAACTTCCTTCTGCGATCAATCCACCGTCAGGATGTCGTTTCCGAACTAGGTGTGAACGAGCAACGGATCTATGTGCCAAAGAAGAGCCACCTATGACAAGCTTTGGAGCACTTCATCAGGCAGCATGCCACTTCCCTTTAATCTCAAAGGTAGAGATTAGAACTGGTGCGGCAGCCTTTTAGTTCCCTGGGCTTCCGAAGCTTGATAACGCAACTCGGACGATAGTCTGAGCAATAGGTATAAAACAAAGCGGCCCTCCGAGAAGAACTCGGAGGGCCGCGTCTTTAATTTGATCCATGTTAAGCAAACGAATCTTCGGTTCTGACCGGTGCCCACTGGAACGCTCGAGGGGGAAACTTAGGCTAAATTCCTAATGGCATCGACACTCTTTTGTACCTTTGCAGCCTCGTCAAAAGTCGCTAAGGTTGGAAAAATTGCCTCTCCATCCATGTGACATTGGATAAGTTCCGACCACTCGTGGACGAATGTATCGGCCCAACCAAGAGTATGACCGGAACCCCACCACTTTGCCATAAACGGGTGATCGCCATCACTTACAAGGACCTCTCTAAATCCTTCACTATTTACAGAGCTTTTCGAAGGTCCACTTCGCTGAAATACCTTTACCTTGTTCATCTCTTCAAGGCTCCAAATAAGTGTCCCCTCTTCACCTTCGACCTCAATCTCAAGGTAGTTGTCTCGGCCATTGTGGATTCGTCCTCCAGCCAAAGTAACCACTCGATTATCGGTATTACCGACTGCAAAGAAGCTATCTTCGCTCGCCTCGCCAGCCGCGATACGTACCAAAGTGTCATCCGCTCCATTGAGTGACCAAAGCTGCGAATAGGAAACTTCAAAGTCACCTACGAAGAGGTGTGCCAAGTCGACAACGTGGGAGTAGTCGCCAACAGAACTTCCTCCGATAAAGTCGTCGAAGCGCCAACCCTTTCGTTTGTCTCGGTCTAAGGCATATGACTGATCGTAGCGACCCCTGAACTGGCGCACCCTACCGATTGCACCTTCAGAGACCAAGCTTCGAAGGAGAGCAACCCCGGGAACGAAGCGATAGTTATATCCCACACCCGCAATTACATCAATATCGGAGCCATCACCCCGTTGTACCAAATCGGCTAATTGCTTGGATGTCGCATAATTTGTAGTTAGAGGCTTTTCAACGATTAGCGTTTTACCGCCTTCGAGGAGAGCCGACACGGTGCCAAAGTGATCGAGAGTTGGTGAGAGAATTGCAACCACTTCGATCTCTTCATCGTCGATGATCTCCTCGAGACTCCCAACGCCCTTGGTAAAGCCAATCGACTCCGCAAGTGCATCCACTTTAGAAGGATCGCGCGTCAATATCGAAGCGAGCTCCAACTTAGCATCTACCATACCCAAAACGTTGATCGTGGCAATTGCTCTAGCATGAGCCCTAGCCATCCAACCTCCACCAACAAAGGCGACCTTTATCGACCGCTTTGACATATACCTCCCGACACATAAATCGCTACATAAGGTTACCGTTTGCATAACAACCACAGCGCTACGACTCTATCGAGGAGCACTTGAAGGAGAAGTAATGCCCCGGTTTGGCTTGACCGAAAGTAGATACCCAGCTCCCCATCACCGATTTCTTACCAGATGACATTTGCTCCATTCGTGCTAAATCTGTCCCAAGTTTTGGTAATTTCGATGTGGTATTGGATAGGCAAGTAGGGCGACTGAGCCGGGCATAAATTGACGTGATACCACAACTCTTGTCACTCTTTAGGCGCAACTGCATTAGCCCAGTAGAGTGCACGCTCTTCGAGGCCTTCCATAAAGGATGCTTTGCCTTCGATATAGGCTAAGCGATCATATGGTGATCTAGCAGCCAACACGCGCTTTAGTCTGGCATAAATAAGTGACTCTTCAGGATGGGCGCGTAAGAAATTGCGAACCGCCAAGTGGCGAAACTCGTCTTTACTACCAGCTTCACATACATGAAGGTGGTAACTTCGCGGCCTCTCCGTAGGCTTCGCAAAGAAGTGATAGTCAGGCGACTCAGGGTCCGGAACGAACAGGTACCCAATCGATGAAAGCGGTTCGATAAAGGCGCTGCGCTTACCGATTTCGCGTACTGAGAGCTGAAGATCAATGATCGGTTTCGCAGCCATACCCGAGATAGAGGTTGAGCCAACATGCTCGAGACGTGCGACCTCTTCTCCTACGGCAACTTTGATTCGAGCTAACTCAGCATTCGCCAATCGCGGCCACTCCGGATCATAGTCAACGATCCGAATCGCTGGATCGAAGCGGTCCTCTAGGGAGGGGTGACGCGATAACTCTTCTCCGTCTCTAGGCACCTCCGAAGTCATAACTCAAATGTAGTGCAATTTTCCAACCCTCTCCGGCCTCTAGTGAAAAAATGCCATGGTTAACTGTTGCTCTTTGCTAATACTTCTATCGCTTGAGGGTTCCTAAAGGTGTAGGCCCAAGTCTTTTCGACTTGGGCCTACTGCTCACCTATCAATTGTTCGCGAGTAGCCTTTGAAGAAGCAACGTGCTCTTTCGATAGGCGAAATTCAATTCAACCTGTGGTCCACCAAAGGGTGATCAAACCATACGGGCAATTTTAAGTACTTAGGCGTAAACCTTGCCGCCCGCCTGGAGGGTCGCGATAGCTGACTTATTCGAGGCCACATTGGCCTTCGATTGGTTCACAGCTGCTACCCCACCGTTGATCAACGAAGTAACAGTACTACTTTGAAGGTTCTCTATCGTCCTGAAGAGACCAACGCTTGCATTGCTCGATACTGGGTCCATTTCACTCCTTTCGCACTTATCCCTTATTTCGTATCGTTTGAATCGGTCCATAACTTTAGAAGAAAGATTCTTCGATTTTTGCCTTTATTTTCATCGAAATTGCTCACTTCGGCCGTGATAACTTAATCCAAACGACATTGGAAGGATCAACTGCCTTGACAATCTCTATGTTTGAGGTCGACCCAGATAAAGACGCGATCGTGATGACCGCGTCGGGCAAGAGAGCCACATTCGGCGAAGTCGATCGAGCCTCACACAACTTAGCGGGCCATCTGTACTCCATGGGAGTACGTATGAGAGACTCAATTGCAATTTTGATGAAGAACTCGATAGAGATGCTTGAAGTAGCTTGGGCGGGGCAAAGGAGCGGCCTCTACTACACCGCAATAAGTACGAGACTTCTTGAAGACGAGGTCGCCTACATCATCAATGACTGCGGGGCTACAGTCGTCTTCTACTCAGCAGAGCTATCGGATCTAGCCAATAGGGCTCTAGCAAAGGTCGATCGTGAAATTGTTAGAGTCGAAGCACTCGCAGATGGCTACGTGTTAGACGAAGGCGCCATAGACGTAGGCACCCTCATAAACGTGGCCTCTTCGGCACCTTATGAGCCAGTAGAGGGTGCCGACATGCTCTACTCCTCGGGAACCACCGGTCGTCCTAAAGGCATAAAATGGAACCTAAGTGGTAAGCCGTTTCTTTCTGAGGCCACCAAACTCGTAGCCCTTGCATCTGCGCTCTATGGATTTTCCCCCGAAACAAAGTATCTCTCGCCAGCTCCCCTCTATCACGCCGCACCACTGAGGTACAACCTCACCACTAACCGTTTGGGCGGAACTACATACATCATGGATCATTTTGATCCAGAAGACTTTCTCGTACAGGTAGAGAAGTACAGGATCAACACCACTCAGATGGTACCAACGATGTTCGTGCGCCTCCTAAAGCTGGAGGAATCTATTCGCACCAAATACGACCCGTCATCGATCAAGTACGCCATCCATGCAGCAGCTCCATGTCCGATCCCAATCAAGCAGGCAATGATTGATTGGTGGGGGCCCGTAATCTACGAATACTACGCAGGAACTGAGGGTAATGGCTTTGTAGCCTGTTCGTCGAAGGAGTGGCTTACCCATAAGGGAAGCGTTGGACGGGCTCTCCACGGTGAGATCAAGATCCTAAATGAGGAGTACGAAGAGGTTCCGGTTGGTCAAGATGGCAAAGTCTACTTCGCAAATGGTGGGCGTTTCACCTACCACAACGACGAAGCCAAGACGTCAGAGGCACATACCAAGGATGGATGGAGCACAATCGGCGACATCGGCCACTTGGACGAAGAAGGCTTCTTATATCTAACGGACCGAGCATCCTACGTGATTATCTCGGGCGGTGTAAATATATACCCCCAAGAGGCTGAGAACATCTTGATATCCCACCCCAAGGTTGCTGATGCCGCTGTCATAGGAGTACCAAACGAGGACTTTGGCGAAGAGGTAAAGGGTGTAGTCGAATTAATCAACCCAAATGAAGCTTCGCAAGCGCTAGAGAGAGAGCTCATAGAATTCTGCAGGAGTCAGCTAGCTACAATCAAGTGCCCTCGTTCGATTGATTTTCGCCCGTCGCTGCCGCGACAGCCAACCGGAAAGCTCTACAAACGACTACTCAAAGACGAATACTGGGCTAACTATAAGGCGCGCATTTAGTGACCACGCCATCAGTGGCGGCTACTTCTGCGGGCATTTGACGCAAACGTTGAAAATGACAGTTGCATTTACTTCAAGCTAAAAGTGCAATGCTCCGAGGTCGCTAACTCAATAAAAAATGCCACAGGCGCTGTGAATCCAACACAGCCTGTGGCATTTCGCCTTCTCTGAAATTCATTGTCCAACTCATCTGGACTGCGATAATAGAGGAGGGTGGGGTTTCAACAAAGACCCCACCCTTAATCATCGACCAAGCTTTACCATCCGACTACTTATCGTGAAGATGGCGTCGCCAGAGACTCATTGACTTGATCTTGGATGAGTCAACGCGGTTCGCGTACTTACCAGCGATCTCACGCACCTCTTCCATCAACCCTTGCGAAAGAGTCGTTGGATTCAACCCTAAGGCGAGAAACTTATCGTTAGCGACGACCAAGGTGTTCTCGATGGCTTCAACTCGAGGGTTCTCTAGGTATTGAATCTCTACTCCGGTCATTTCAGCGATGAGGCCGGCAAGATCTCGAACTCGATGGCTCTCTGTTACCTGGTTCATAATCATCGGCTTAGAACCCGATTGAGGTGGGTTAATTATTGCCAATTCAATACAGCGAACAGTATCCCTAATGTGGATAAAGGCCCTAGTTTGACCGCCAGTTCCATGAACTGTCAGAGGATAGCCAATGGCTGCCTGCATGAGAAAGCGGTTTAGAACGGTACCGTAGTCGCCGTCGTAGTCGAAGCGGTTTATGAGCCTCTCGTCCAACTGGGTCTGCGGGGTCTGGGTTCCCCAAACAATACCTTGGTGAAGATCGGTCACGCGGATCTTATCGTTCTTGGCATAGAAGGCAAACATCAATTGATCGAGCGTCTTTGTCATATGGTAGACAGAGCCTGGATCCGCAGGATGAAGTATCTCCTTCATCTCCATGCCGTTATTGGTCTTTAATCCAACGGAGAGGTAACCCTCAGGTATGACTGACTCTCCAGCCCAACCGTAACCGTATACACCCATCGTTCCGAGATGAACTAGGTGAGCGTCGGTCTCAGTATCTACCAGTGCGGCCAATAGATTGTGAGTAGCCCGCACGTTGTTGTCGACGGTGTAGCGCTTGTGATCTGCCGACTTCATTGAATACGGCGCAGCGCGCTGCTCAGCAAAGTGAACTATTGCGTCGGGCTTGTAGCGGCGCAGTAGATCGCGGATCCTGTCGTATTCATTAGCTAAATCGACATTCTCATAGGCGATTTGCTTGCCGGTCAACTCTTTCCAAGTCGCAATGCGGCCATGTATTGAGGCTATGGGAGTAAGTGACTCCGCCTCTAACTCAACGTCGATCTTTCGGCGGGACAAGTTGTCGACGATTACAACGTCGTTTCCCATATCGCTCAATTGAAGCGAGGTGGGCCATCCACAGAACCCATCTCCGCCCAGAACCATAATCGTCTTAGCCAAAGTTGCCTCTCACCAATTTTTCTGCTGTAACTATTCCTAGCAGCGAATCTCTCCATGTTGCCATCGATGGGGCAGACGGCATGTACTCTCGAAACCTGCTCCATCCATGGGAACTTTAAGGCTAATAGAAGTGAGTTAAAAATACGTACTCGAGCTAATAAATCACCGAATGACTTGGCGCCTACGCAGAAAAGATCCTCCACGTAACTTCACCCCGACTAGCCAAATCTTCGATCGGAAGTGCTTGGCCGTCGAAAGATCCTCCCCTATGTTCACGGAGGTGGTCGATCGAACAGTAGATCAAAGCGGATGGGCAGAAATTTGCGATAACCGGCCCTGAGGAGTTTGGCCAAAAACCAACTATTCGTTCATCTTCACTACCGAGATCAAAGCTCCCTCTAGACGCGTCGAAACGGAGCTCTCTACCGCAAGTTGGACAGTTGGTTACACCGCGTGAGTCGACTTTTAGGGCCGCTGGGATACCAACTATGTCGAAGGCACACCACGTATAGAGGCTAATATCGCCTATCGAGAGGCGATGAGCAGTCTCGGCCAGCGAGATCCCCTCTGCTCCTACGATCAACGCTCGCTCATTGTCGAGGATCGCCACTCCCCCATCGACGAGCTCCTCGATGCGAGGGATAACCTCTTCACCAAAGGAGTCGACCAGGTCATCGATCGACACAACTCTGCCATCGAGGAGGCTAGAGAAGATAGCGCGCCTAACTTCTACCATCTCATCGCTCTTATCGATTCCGGCTTCGAGAATTGAAAAGTCCGTCAAATTAAGTCTCCGATAAAAAAAAGTTGAGCCATTGACCTGTACAAGAACGCCATAGTGTTTTGATTCTAACGGCATCAAATTGGTTAGACATCACCGCTTCAAACGACGCGATCTACCTCGGGTATTCTTTCTTCAGCTCCAACCGACTAACAAGCTTTGAGTTACCTCTAGAAGCGCTCAATCTCAACTTTTCCAACGAGCTCTTCAACGTCGACGATACTAAACAATTCTGTTCCATCTTTTTCCGACGTTGCACTACCGCAAGCAACTCCGATTGCCATCGTCTTTTCCATATCAAGACCTCGCACGAGACCAGAGACTATCCCTGCTACCA
>JAKAZZ010000076.1 GCA_021826315.1 Actinomycetes bacterium | reverse complement strand
TTGATCGTTGGCGGGGCTCCGACTACCGCTAAGGCGACGGCAGCATTAGAAACAACTAGGGAAGCTGAAAATGCTGGCTGCATCGACGCGTTATTCGTAGCATTTGCCTCCACTAAGACCTGTGGTAGCGGTTGATTTACGGTACAAGATTCAGTGGTGGTACCACTTTGAAGTGTTGATTCATTACTCAGACCGCTGCAACTAAGTGTCGCCGAGGTGCCAGGCGGAGCACCAACCAAAGAGAGGGCAACAGCCGTCGTTGAGTCGCCCGATAAGAGCGAACCGGTCGAGGAGAAGCCGTTCACAGTTACCGTAAATGGAGTATTTGGCGTTAGTGTTTGGGGCGTCGTGACACCTAACGTCTCACTAAAACTCCCATTTAGCGTCCAAAGACCCCTTCCATGGGTCGCAGCGTATATCTCCCCGGAGGGTGACACCGTCAACCCCACAACTTGAACATTGGGAAGACCACTCCCAAATCGTCCCCAAGAGGTTGATACACCATTTACTGATGTGGTGCCAAATACGCCATCGGATGATGCAAGTATCGGACTTCCCTGGTAAACGGCGACGGCGGAAATACCAGCAGACAGCGGATCTGCAGTCGTAAAGTTGCCGGTAATATCGCTAAATGTGCCAACGGCGGTCGAGGATACAGCGACCGAGAGGACCTGAAAGTTGGAGACCGAGGTAAATGTGGGAGAACCCCCACTTCGATCATTGGTGATTACATAGATTTGGCCGTCATTACTCGGATCGATAGCGATCTTCTCGATACCATAACCGGTGGCTACTCCATTGGTATTTGAAGGATTAGAGACTTTCGAAAATGTTGGATTTGGATAGGCCGAGACTGCGTTGCTCGTGAAGTAGATCGAACCAGTGCTCGTACCGACGTAGACGTCATTTGGATTGCTCTGAGAGACCGCGATGGTAGTGACACCGACGTTTGCTAAAACATTAGCCCACGTAGCGTTTGACGAGACTGGATTAGCCGACTCCCAAAGCGAATCTCCACCGAAGAAGAGGTAGGGTGACGAGGATGAATTGGGTGGATCAATCGTTAGAGGACTTATAAATTGACTCGACGACATATTAGATGAATTCACTTGCACCGACGTAAGCCAATTGTTATTTGTATAGTAGATCTGGTTATTAACCTCAACGTATTGAATGTTGGAGTTGTACTTATCTATCTGGGCATAAGATCCATCACCACTTAAAACAGTCGTAAAAGCAGTTGGCCCCGATTGGTTATTTTCAAGTCCCCCGTTATCTTGCGTTCCGATAGTCACTGAGAGGTTATCGGCAGAGACTGCCACATCGGGGTAGAGCTGTGCCGTATCAAGACCTTTGTTCAGAGCCGTAACTTCTGGCGTACCCGTGTATTGGTAACCAAATAGACCACCGTCGCCAGTGAGGTAAAGCTGGTTCGACAGGCCATTTGCAACATTGGTCGGAGAAAAGTATACGCCGTGAAAGTCGGGGTGGAGCACGTCTTTTGAGTAGCTGAAGTAACTCCCATCACTACTCGTTCCACCACTCGAGAGGGCGTTTACATTTGACCAAGTCGCTCCTCCATCTGTTGACTCAATTACTGCGATACCAGCTAGGACGATATGTTGCCGATCTAAAGGGTCGATAGCGACAGCGTTATCGTAGAAGGACTGATCAGAACCAAGTATTGTCGACCCACTGTATGCATAGTTGATATTTGTAAAAGGGGGCGTCGACAGAGTAGACCACGTCGCGCCTCCATTCGTTGAGATAAAGGCGCCTTTATAACCTCCTTCAGTTCCAAACGAAGCTACTAGCTCACTACTTGCCAAGGAAGTGCCTAAGTAAATTCCTAGCGACACCAAGGAATATGGCCTACTTGCATTAAATGTTATCGCTGGAAGGTTAGGCGAAGAATTATTAGTTAGCTGCACCCAAGTAGCACCACCATCGGTGCTCTCGTAGACACCTAACGAGTAGCCGCCTAGCGTGGGTTGAGGGACTGAAGCACCAGCGAAGAGGGCGGGACCGCCGCTAGTCGTAGCGGGGACGCTCACTAACGAGGTGACATTGCTGGCAGCTGCAAAGGAGGAACTACTGCTCCAGGTCGATCCACCGTTGCTGGTGTAATAAAGGCCGTTAGTAGTTCCAGCAACGATTTGGAGCGTTGCAGGTGTAGTACCACCGAGAACGACCAGCGAGCCAACTATCGTTCCAAGGCTAGTTCCAGAGAAATTTGAATTCTGAAGGGTCGCCCATGTGACACCATTATCGGTGGAAATGTAGATACCGTCGCCCGGAAAGCAATCCCCGCAATTATCATTTTCGCCACTACCAGCAAGGACAATCGCACTATTAGCGGGGTCAACTGCCAGGGAGCCTATCGCTAAATCCGGAAGTGAATCACCACGAGGAGTCCAGCTTTTGCCGTTATCGGATGAGGTCCAGATTCCTCCACCCGCTGATCCGACGATTAGATTTCCACCACTAGCTATGACAGAGGTAAGGCGCCCGGCGTTATTCGCACCTTCGCCACTCGCTTCCATCGTCGTTGGGCCATATTGCATCCACGTACCACTGGCATTTACCCCAGGAGTCGATGAAATCTTGCCACCAGATGGGCTACCAGCGCCATTATTTACTTGACGGGGATTTACAACTGTGCCAAATTGGCCTCTGAAACTAGAGGCAGGAGGCGAAACTATAGGCGCCGCGCTATCGACCGAGACCGCGGGGTGAATCGAGGAGTGGCTAGCGATGGCACCTGTCGAGGCGGCAGAGGACTGCCCGACAAAAGAAGATACAGTTGACGACGCATTAGAAAAGGCGGTTAGACCATAGCTTCCATTTGAAAGTGGGCCAGTATTCGCTGGGCCAAAACTAAAGATTGCCCCAATTATAAATAAAAGAACTACAAGGCGACGGATCTGGGCAGCGGAAAGGAGCCGCCGCAGGCATCTGTGGAATATTGGGGTAGGTAGCCTTGCCAGAATACGGTGCTTGAGCCCTTCTAATTGTATCTCAGCTGCCAAATCCTACTCCCGAGGCGGTATCAACGACGATGACTAATCTAGATCAAACTCTTCGAATACAGATATCATCGACGCAGACCAGACTTCGGTGAAGCGACATTTAGCTTGTAGTTCTGCCCTTGGAAAGTGCTTCTTCAACTAAATCCTTCAGTCGACGATGTTCACTCGCCATGCCGACTATTACAACGCCCACGAGATCGTTGTCACGATGGTACCCAAATACACAGTCACCGCTTAGCTCTCCCTCCAACAAAGAGATTGCTTCTGGTTCGACAACTAATCCAGGTAGACCAAAAGACTGTAGGCGAATATCAAATTGGTCCGACCAAAAAGCTGGCAGCGTTGTAAAGGGTTCAGCTTTACCGCCATCAAAGAAAGCCTTTATACTCCTCCCAACGTAGCGACCTGAATCCACCGCTAATCCCCAGTGCTCAATTCTGCGCGGAACGCCATCGATCAAAAGGTTCGGATAACGCGCGACATCCCCAACAGCAAAGACACCTAAACCTGCGTGCAATGTTTCGTCGACTAAAAGACCATCGTTGGTATCAAAGTTAGAGCTATCCAAGAAGCTCGTATTCGGGCTACTTCCCACAGCCTCTATGACTAAGTCACACTCGATGGCAGAACCACTCGAAAGATTTACCGTAACACCACCTAGCCGTCGCTCCCCAAAATGGGAGTCGGAACCAGCCTCTTCAATTGAGATCGGCAACTGTCCCATAAGGAAGGTGACGCCATTTGCTTCATGGCGACGACGGATTTCACCACCGAGCACTACTCCTAATGGCCTTTGCATTGGAGCATCTTCTGGAGCAACAACGGTGACTTGATGGCCAAGGGTAGTTAGGGTTGCCGCAATTTCGCATCCTATGAATCCAGCGCCTAGAACGACAACCCTCTTCGTACTGGCCTCGCCTACTTTGATCCTTTCGATCAACGCAACCATGTCATCGTATGTTCGCAACTGAAAGATTCCCCGATCCACACGAGGAATATTGAGCCTTCGAGGAGATATCCCGGAGGCCACAACGAGAGCATCGTAGGAGAGAGCAATGCCATCATCGGTTGTGATCTTATGACTCTCACCATCATGCGAAACAACCGACCTCCCAAGAATCAATTTGAGACGTCCGTCCTTGTTCGCTAATCGCAGCTTTATCGAGTCCAGGTCAGATCCTGATGCGAGAGCCTCCTTGGAGAGGGGTGGCCTGTTGTAAGGGTGATGGACCTCGTCGCCAATGAGCGTAACTTCGACGTCGCTATTGTGCTTTAGAATCGAATCAGATGCCCTTACTCCCGATAATGATGCACCTACCACTACAACACTTTTCACCTAAAAGCCCTCATCTAACTACCTTCACTTAGCTGCTTTAAAATCCGAGTTCACCCGTAGCGGATCTGTAAGATCGATTAATCTTCGATCTCAATTGCTTGCATTGGACAGATATCTGCCGCCTCTTCAACGGAATCCCTCAATGACTCGTCCAACTCGCCGGTAACGTAGACGTCCTTAGCCAACTTTCTAAAAGTCAGCTCTCCTCGATCATCTAATTCAAAGACTTCTGGCGCCGCAAAGACGCATTGACCATGGTCGGAGCACTTTTTCAGATCTACAACTACCTTCACGGAGAAAACCTTTCGATTAATGTGTAACTTTGATATTCCACCGACAACCTAAACAGCTCTAGGCGGAGTGAGATAAGACAGAAATGAGATGAGATTTAACCTCTTATTGGTGGCCGAATTCCTCGAAACTCCCAGTCTCCGCCTAGTGCGGTTGAGATGACCTCTTCCGACTCCGTTGGTTGAGCCCCAAATTGATCATTGATTGGGGTCGGACCTTCGACTATGTAGTTCGTCAACTTCCCTAATCCATCAACTTCAACTTCAACAACGTCGCCTGGGATAACTGGCCGTGAATTAGCTGGAGTTCCCGAAAGGATTACATCGCCGGGATAGAGGGTAATGGTCCTACAAAGGTCCGCAAAGAGATAGTGCATATTCCACATCATCTCCGAGGTAGAGGCCTCTTGAACCACCTTATTATTCACTATCGTTCGAATAGTTACATTGAAGGGATCAAAGCCTTCTACGATCCCAGGTCCAATTGGACATAGCGAATCTGATCCCTTAACTCGGAGCATTGAACCAGCATCCGTATCACGAAAGTCGTGTAGTCCGTAGTCGTTAGCGATCGAGTATCCACGGATATAGCTACCGACTTCGTCGATTGCGACATTTCGCGCAACCTTCCCAACAACTATGGCGATCTCACCCTCGTAATTCAACCACTTACACCCAAAGGGCCGCACTACATGACCGCGGTGGCCATTCAGGGCTGACGTGGGCTTCATAAAGTATGTTGGGGCAGAGGGAAGCTTGGTTTGAAATTCATCGACTCGAGATAGGTAGTTCAAGTGCACTGCAATTATCTTGGTCGGTGCCACAGGTGGAAGGTGAATCGCATCATCGATTGAAACCCTCCTACCATCCCCAGCGATAAGGCTATCGCCTTCGCGACGCACCTCTGTTAGAGAACCCTCTAGGAGTATCCTCCGATACTCAATAGTCATATAAAACTCCTACTTAAAATTCGAATAACCGGAAAGACCTCTGCTGCCCAATTTTATAAAATGAACCAAATTCTTATCCTCGGTGGTCAAAGAAGACGTGAACTTGGCCTGTACCGATTGAATTTTCGTATTCACCGTAGCGCTCTCCCGCTACTTTGTATTGTCTACCGCCGCAAGCTCCAGCCATCATTAAGTAGTGGCCAAATCTGGCCTCAGGTCTAAATCGATAGAAATCATCCATAGTGTCAAGCACTTGAGCATGGTCACCCCGCTCAAGAGCTTCAAGGCGCACCATGTCCGCCTCGTATGCATCTTTAGAGAAGATATGCTCGACGCCGGCTGCTTCGTGTTTTCGAAGTTCTTTTAGTGGCCAAAACGTGTGAGACATCGCCCCCGAGGCTATGAGCACTACTCTCTTGTTGCTCGCCTCGATAGCATCGGCGACCGCCTGTCCAACGGTCAAAAAGTCATCTACGGTCGCGGTCTGGCAGACGCCTATCGAAATCCACGGCTTATCGATTCCTTTTCCTAAGTACTCCCAGACGTTAGTCGTAGCGTAATTTATAGGTAGGTAGGGGTCATCGATTGCCGTTATCCACGTTCCCCTCTTAGCTCCTGCCTCTTCAATAGCTTTGGCGAGAATTGGATCTCCCTTGATGTCATATTCGCGCTGTGACATTCCACGTGGAAGCTCCTCGGATGTAAAGTAACCACTACGACGGCTATGTGAGGTGACTACAAATTCAACGGTTGTAAACCAGTGGGAGTCAAAAACTATGACTAAGTCGTAGTCTCCTCCTTTGAAAAAGTCGCTTCGCAACTTCTCTAATCCCGTGACTAACGTCGACTCCTTACCGTTATTGAGAGATCGTCGAACTTCCTCAGGCAGTACAATCGTGGGCACGTGCGCTATGAGGGCGCTTGCTACTACTTCACCCATTAGTTCCTCCATCCGGTCGGCGCAAAGACGGAATTCTTTACGTCACAGAAAAAGTCAAAAGACCACTGGCCGCCCTCGCGACCGACCCCAGAATTCTTGGAGCCACCAAATGGGGCACCTAGATCGCGCACAAAGAAACAGTTATTCCAAATTGTTCCAGCGACGACTTCAGAAGATACTCGAGCGGCAATCTCTTGCGAAGAGGTCACGATGACACCAGCCAAACCAAACTTGGTCGAGTTAGCTAATTGGATCGCCTCTTCTACTCCGGAAAATGACTTGGCTACAAGTACTGGCCCAAAGACCTCTTCCTGAAATATCTCAGAATCGATTCGATCTTCAACAAAGAGCGTTGGCCGATAGTAGAGGCCACCTAATTCGTCGTTCTTACTACCGCCGAAGACAAGTTTCGATCCATTCGCCTTTGCACGTTGAACGAAGCCATCGATTCGCTCCAAGTGTTCCGGATGAATTTGCGGGCCAAGATCAACCGCCTCAGCGCGAGGGTCACCCTGGCGCAACTCAACAACAGCGGCTGAGAAACGATCGATAAACACTTCAAAGATCGACTCATCAACCAGAAGGCGGGTTCCAGAGAGGCAAACTTGACCGACGTTATCGTATTGGTCGAGAGCGAGCTTCACCGCGAGATCGAGATCAGCGTCACCAAAGACGATGAATGGAGATTTACCACCCAACTCAAAGGAACAAGGTGTCAGATTCTTAGCTGCAACCTGAGCAATCGCCTTAGCGGTAGGAACTGAGCCCGTAAATGAAATACGCCGAATACGTTGGTCACCTACCAAGTGAGGACCGACCTCTTCACCGATACCTTGAACTACGTTGAAGACTCCATCTGGAAGACCAGCTTCCTTCGTGATATCTGCCAAAATTGATGCAGTTAGCGGTGACCACTCTGAAGGTTTCAATACTACGGAGTTTCCAGCAGCCAATGCCGGAGCTATCTTCCACGTCTCGAGCATCAATGGCGCGTTCCAAGGCGAAATAAGTAGAGCCGGACCTGCTGGATCATATGTGATGTGGTTTCGATGGCCTCGTGTATCAAAGTCCTCATGATCTAAGCTCTCCTCGAGGTACTGTGCGAAGAATCGAAAGTTGTGGGCCACGCGAGGCATCACCGATCGAATATGAGATCTCAAGAGTGAGCCATTATCGATAGTCTCAACCATCGCCAAGATCTCGACCCGCTCTTCAATAATCGACGCGATGGTACGCATCAGAGATGCGCGTTCTCCACGTGGAGTGCGACTCCAAACCTCAAATCCCTTTTCGGCAGCGGTCACCGCGAGGTAGGCCTCATGGCGTCCACCGGCTGATATTTGAGCTACGACGGATCCGTCGATTGGCGAGATATCGTCGAAGTGTCGCTCAGATGCGACTCGCTCGCCTCCGATAAAGTGATCAAAAGAGATGGAATAGCCATCAAGAAGTCCCACTTTGCCCCCCGGTTTCAAGTGCTTCTAACGATCTGATTAATCGTTCATATCCGAATAATATCACTTTAGCAATAGTCGGGGTACGATGCTTTGCATTTAGTTAAGAACTGGGAAGACTCACAGCAATTCTGTGAGATGTATAAACCGGCTTCACTTGAGCAACTGCGGAGATTTGGAGATCAGAGAACTATTCCATTTGGAACGAAGACCGAGAGCCACAAGTGTTCGAAGGGAGAGAAGATGATCCCAAACACTCCAGGGAAGAGAAAGACAACGAACAAAAGAATAGGGATTCCGTACTTCATGTTGGCCGCGATCCTCTGGTAGCGATCAGGCCCGACGAATCTTCTCAAGATTGCGGATCCATCGAGGGGTGGAAGCGGAATCATGTTAAGTACGAAGTAGATGACATTCACCACTCCGAAGAACAACAGAAAGTATGCGAGGATCGCAGTTGCGGTGAACCCACTCGACGTGAGTGAAGTATAACCCTGGTACTTATTCGAAAAGAGAAGCACCTTCAATGCAAATCCTGCACCGATCGCCAAAATCAGATTTGTGAATGGCCCTGCTAAGGCAACCAAGAGCTCAGCTCTTTTACGGTGTCTAGTAGCCGCAAGATTTATTGGGACTGGCTTAGCATAACCAAAAGGAGGATATCCCAAGAGAAGAAGGAGTAGAGGGAGAATTACCGTGCCAAAGGGATCGATGTGGGCCTTTGGAGAGAGGCTCAATCTCCCGGCGCGATGGGCCGTTGAGTCACCAAAGTAAAGGGCTACTAATCCATGAGAAACTTCATGCAAAACGAGCGCAGTAAGCGCCGCCAAGATGTTGATCCCGGTGTAGACAGTCAAGATCCCCTTCGATATTGCGATGGCTCCTATTAGCGCCACCGCAGCGAGAATCAATATATTTTTACGCTTGATTTCCAACAGCTTTTGAGTCACTGGTCTCCATTTTAGGTCAAATAAGTAAATACCAAGAATCAGGTAGGTTTAAATTGCAAGTAACCACGTAGAAGGCACGTCACTGAATACATCTAAACGTGATTCTCTCCTATGTGGCGACAAAACAGCACACAGCAAGGTATCCGCATGCGTTTTGAATAATGAATCTACAAATGCCTTTCACTGCAAACAAGAGCTCTTGGATGGCTAGTGCGATAGACCTCAAGTAAGTGTTCCGGTGTTACGTGAGTATAGATCTGCGTAGTAGATATCGAAACATGCCCGAGCAAAACTTGGATGGTTCTAATATCCGCACCAGCATTCAGCATATGAGTTGCACAACTGTGGCGGAGTGTGTGCGGATGGAGCGAGGACTCAATTCCGGCAATCTTGCCATATTTGACCACGAGTTGCCACACATATTGGCGCGAGACTACTCGTCCCCTCGTGGAAAGAAAGACCTCTTCCCTTCGAATCTTTCCGATCAAAAAGGAACTTCGTACCCCTTCGAGTAAGTAACGCCCTAGTAGGGAGTGGGTGCTCGACGCCAAAGGAACTACTCGAGTTCGGCCACCCTTCCCAATAACTCTTATAACCCTCTGCTCAAAGTCGATATCGTCGACCCTAGATGCTATGACTTCTGAGACACGAAGGCCAGAACCGTACATGAACTCAAGGATAAGTCGATCTCGCACACCAACCGATGTCCCTAGATCGCATGCCTCGAGAAGCCTAACTACATCTTGGATCGACAAAACCTCTGGTAGGGTCGCAGGCGTACGTACATTTTCTATCTTCTCCATCGGCGATGAGGTTCGATAGCCTTCATGAATTAAAAACTGAAAAAATGCCCTAAGGGTAACCTGCATGCGGGCGACAGAAGATGGAGCATGGTCAATCGAATATAGCGAAATGACTTCACGGAGATCACCTTCATCAAGATCGATTACAGCCTTGGCATCAGCCACAACGCGGGAGACTGAATTAAGGTCCTGAAAATAAGAGTCAACGGTGCTATCGCTACGACCATACAAAAGGCGTAGCTCATCTAGGAAGCCGTCCACATACGGCAGATCTACTTCCAAAACGACACCATTCCAACTCAATTATTAAATACCGATCAACCATAATCTCTGGAAGATGGGGCCGATTACCATTTCCCCACCTACCTCAGAGTAACGTTTAGTGGCGCCTCAAAAACGCGACCAGATTCGGCGCACTGTGACCGTGGTCAGCAACGTCCACTGTCTTTTCTAGTCGAAGGTAGTCAACGGAATCTCCGAAGAAACTCCTAATCTCATCTTCATCGATCAGCATATCAATATTTGCAGGACCAGCAAAACCTAGAGACTCCTTGTGATGGCCGGTGATAAAGATATATCCTCCAGGTCGTGTTGAACGTAACAGACCTTCATACAAAAGCCGACGTTGTTCGATCGGTGGGTGCATATTAGCCATCAACGTGAGGTCGAAGACTTCAGGGGAACTCAGGTACTCGACTACATCCATCAATACCGTCTTACCAGATAGCTCTTCACGGTCAATTACTTGCTGAAGACGCGAAAGCGCAACTTCTGAAAAATCCACAGACGTAGTAGACCAACCGTTACGAGCTAGGTAAATGCTATTCCTACCTTCACCAGCACCAATATCCACCGCTGACCCGACGAGAAGTGTAGAGACCGCTTCTACTAGGGAATTGTCGGGCTCTCCAA
>JAKAZZ010000075.1 GCA_021826315.1 Actinomycetes bacterium | reverse complement strand
TTTCTGTCGGGTCCATTCATGGATCTTTAGATATTTTCAAGCTTCGTTCGCTAAGTTTCGGGAAAAAAACCTCCAAAAGAATACTTCCAGTTGCCATGTATTTCTCGATTGTGCTTCTGGGGGTTGCATCTCTTATTTTTAGTACTCTAATCTCAGTACTTCTTTTCGTGCTGATTTCGATCGTGCATTTTTCAATCGTCGAGTTTCAACGAAGACAGACTAATTTGAAGCCTACCTACCAGGTATTGCGCTCTGTGGTAACTGTGGCTGCCGTGTTTTCGTTTACTTTCCGGTCAACTTCTTCCCTTGCGTCAACAATTCTGCAAAGGCTGGTTGGACATGGGACTATCGTTACCGATCTGCTTAGTTGGACGAATTTCTTTGCATTTGCTTCTGTCGTAACCATTTTTGCTGTGGGTTTCGTTGCGAATCGCCCGCTTCGAGAGCACCTTGAGGATCTGTCTCTTGCATTGGCACTTCTAATCGCGCCAAGCTTGGTCGTTTTTGCAATTTTTTATGGTCTACGCCACGGTTTTGACCAGTGGTCGATTGATCGGAGAGGATTAGATCTTGGTTCAGTGAACGTCAGAATATTGTGTATCGTCTTAGCCGCAACGGCTGCGTTACTGTTGATCGCCGTCGTCTTGGTTGGACCGCTAATAGCCCTCGTGGCGCTTGGCTTTGGTCTTACATTGGCTCACGTGTCACTAGATATTACGTTCAGACTTCGCGCTAGGGATAACCACCTCTTGGAGTAGTATCCAATCAATCTTTAGACCCGTGTAGAGTCGAACCAGCCACGGTCCATATGGCACCGTGGCTGGTACTGTTTTTCCAGGTAGTTGATGGGCTTGACGTAGTCGATGTCCAAGATCGTGGGTCAACGTAGAAAAGCCTTGCACTGCTTTATTTTGCCACCAAACGCAGTATTGGATTTATTATCCCTTATTTTCCTAAATGCGTCATTGACGATGCTGACGTTGATGACTATCAGCTAGCGAGCCGACCTTCGACCACGAGAGTGTCCTCGGTTGGAGTTACCTCGGGTTCTAGGTTTTTGATTACCTTCAACCGACTGGGGAGCTTGCTGCAGAGTAACTATAACGTCTGGAATTGAAGGTATTGGGGTGCTCTTTGGCCGTTCTCTTACCGGGCCACCACCAAGCGATTCGATGTTGGGTTTGGTGATCCCTTTAGGAAGCGACAATGTCCGCTGGATCTGCGCCGTTGAGGCGTGGTGCTCAGCTCCGATGAGAGATAATACGGTACCATCTATGCCAGCCCTTCCCGTTCGACCAGATCTATGGACGTAGTCGGTGGCATCATTCGGTGGATCGAAATGAATTACTAGGGGTACAGCGTCGACATGGATACCTCTAGCTGCAATATCAGTCGCGACCAATGCATCTAAGCGGCCGGCTTGAAAGTCTCCCAGAGCACGTTCGCGTTGGTTTTGGCTGCGATTTCCGTGGATCGCTGCAGACGTAATCCCCGACCGCGAAAGTCGTTCGGATAGGCGATCTGCTCCGCGCTTCGTACGGCAAAATACAACAGCGGGTCCAATTGCCGAAATAACGTCGGAGGTAATCGCGATTCGATCGTTTCCTTCTACGCTCCAAAAGTGGTGTACTACCTCTGCGCGATCGGCGTCAGGAACTTTTACATCGTGTCTTATCGGATTTTTTTGATAGTCGCGAACCAATTTGTCGACGGGTCCGTCCAAAGTTGCAGAAAAGAGGAGAGTCTGTCGGCCTGAGCTTGTTCTATCGACTAGCCGGCGTACTACGGGTAAAAAGCCCATGTCGGCCATTCGGTCCGCCTCATCAACGACGACGATCGATACCTGTGAGAGCTTGGCAACACCCTGTTGAACGAGATCAGTTAGCCGACCGGGACACGCTACAAGTATGTCAACACCCTGTTGCAGAGCGTTATTTTGCCGTCCGTACCCAACTCCTCCGTAGATTGAAGCGACGCTTAGTCCTATCGCTTTGGCTAAAGGCTCAATCACCTTTTCGATCTGTAGTGCTAATTCCCGAGTTGGTACCAAGACGAGAGCGCGAGGCAGGCGGTGTCCTCTTGGAGGAGTGGTTGATTCTCCGTCGAGACGACTAAGAATTGCAAGTCCAAATGCGAGAGTCTTACCAGAGCCAGTTGGGGCCTTGCCGCAAACGTCACGTCCAGCGATGCTATCTGGCAAAGTTGCAGCTTGAATGGGAAATGGTGAAGTAAGCCCGAGCTCATCTAGGACTTTTACGAGCTTTGTGGGTACCCCTAGATCAGAAAAGTGTAGGGGCATGGTGATAGCGTTCGAATTGATAATGAAACTCCAGTCGGTCCAGTATTGTGGCCGACTCAAGTATGATGTTTCGTAGGCCAGGCGATAAATATAGTTCGCCACCACAGAAATACTCCGTGGCTTCGGTTCAAGTTTAGCGGGACATCTGGGTCGAGCAGCAATTCACATAGTTGATGCAGCTGATAAAACCGACGCATTGCAGCTAACTAACGAAGCGCCTCTCAACGACCAGTGATGTAATTTTTTGCGCTGCGTCGTATTTATCTCGAAAGGGAGATGATAAGGAGTCGAAAGTAAGAGCCTTTTATGGTGTTTGGTGAATCTGTGCGTACGAAGCGCACAATACCACCATCAAACCGAAGGTATTAGAGTCAAGTATCCAATATTCGAAGCACTATTTCATTGCCGCATCAGCGAGAACTTTGTTTTGTTATGGGACTATCCCCTACGAAACGGGAGCAATGATCTGAAGAAGTATCAATCCAGAAGGGAGCCGTAAATGGCTAGTTCTGCAGGCAAGCGCCAACGTGAAGCACAAAAAGTAGACAAATTGCAGGCCAAGGCTGAACGAAAAGCGGCAAGGTTGGCCTCTGAGCCTGAAAATGTCGTACTACCACCGGGAAGAAGCGAGTCAGCGATAATCGACGATATGGCAGAGTTGCATCGGGCGTCAAAAGCTGGCGAGATCTCACCTGAAGAGTTCTCCGATCGCCTCGGGATTTTGCAAAGGCAGTTGCAGCAATTTACGTAAAGTGCCATTGCAACAACGAATATGACTATTTTCGCTCCGTCCTTAGCTAGGGGGAGTAGGATTGAATTGCGGACACTCGCTATCGGTCTTAGATCGATATGAGTGGTTTATTTGAAACCGTTGGTTCGCCAAGTAAGGTCGAGCGTCGATAGACGTATCGACGAAGTGATAAAAAGAAGTGAA
Organism: Actinomycetes bacterium; assembly: GCA_021826315.1. Classification (GTDB taxonomy): domain Bacteria; phylum Actinomycetota; class Acidimicrobiia; order Acidimicrobiales; family Acidimicrobiaceae; genus Acidithrix. The sequence goes on along the minus strand of JAKAZZ010000075.1, from coordinate 7,631 downwards.
GTGCAGGAAAATGGCAACCGGAACGGTTAAATTCTTCAACAGTGAAAAAGGATTCGGATTTATAACTCCGAGCACTGGCGAGAAAGATGTATTTGTCCACTACTCTAACGTTGTCGGCGGCGGCTACAAGAGCCTCGAAGAGGGACAGCAAGTTCAATTTGATGTAGCTGAGGGTCGTAAAGGACTAGAAGCTCAAAACGTAACCATTATCTAATTCTCGAAACTCGACCTTATTTGGCATATAACTCCAAGTGAGTCTTGGTATAGAGTAACGGTAAAGTCTCTCAACGCGAAACTACTGAGTAATTCGTGGTAAAGCTTTGGGAATTAATGGGTTCGCCCATGAAATTTGATCGGGAGCGAGTTTGACTTGTTCCCGATTTTTTATTTAATTTCTTTGCGTTTTGCCTTTTTAAACTGCGGTATTGGATTAGAACCGAGTTGTTCCGAAGCCATATCTTGACTTGGGGTCTCCGAGTTCTGAAAGCAGATGGTTATTCGCTCCAAGGGCCCTTGCTGCACCTATTCCACTTCTTACCGCGGCTTCGTGAGAGTCGAGGTCATGTGTCCAGGCTCCAGCAAAGTAAATCGACCCCTTCCTGTTGAGGGTTCGGATCTGTTTTTGGGCATTTACAATCGCGGGCAGTGGGAGTAGATGGCGATAAAAGTGGTTTGCAAGAATTGGCTCTGGAAATTTGGGACCTGAGGTAATCCAACTTCGATATATTTTTTCACCCCCTGCACTTCCTGCATAGGTACTTAGTTGTGCTGAGTCTTTGCCCGCAACTACCATTGCGTGTGACCGGTTGTTTTTCCCAGCATTTACCAAAGGTTCCTGATGAATTGCAATCTCTGCAGGAAACGATGGAAACTGGCGCAAGACTTTTTTCAATTCTTCGTCGTCAACTATCTCTGCAGCAATCCACGGTTGAGCAGAAACAACAACACGGTCAAAAACCTCTTGACCTTGGCTGTGTTCGACGAGTACTTTATCTCCCGAGACAGGCTTTATTCGATATACTTCACAATCCAGATGGACTGTTCCTGTTTTGATCTTACTTCCAAGAACCTCTATCCAGCGATGAGTTCCGCCAACTACACCGCGGCCGAATTGAATACCGTTGGTCAATGTTGGTAAACATAGGGCCATGTAGAGCAGGCCGAAGGAGGCACTCACATCGCCGACATCTTGGTAGCTCAATCCGAAAAAAGCAGATGCAATAGGAGTTGCTACGTTGGCAATGAACTCTTTTGGTACGTCGAGTGATGTAACAAAATCACGCCAAGTAGTTGATGAGTCGGATCTCTTTATTAATTTGAGGCTTTCAGCGAGGATTGTTCTCAAATGTATTAGATCCTTGGCGGTTGTCATGTTTGATAGTAATCCGAGTCTCAAAGGACGAAGGGACGGGCTTGCGAACGGCGCGCCCCCTTCTTCATCGAGGACTGAAAGCTGCATCGAAATTTTCTCGGTTGGTACCTTCAAAATAGATAAGATTTCGAAGAAAGCGGTGTAGTCCTTTGGCAGCAAGTACGTTGGCCCAAGCTGCACCTTTAAACTTTCGCCTCCAATTTGGATCGTTCTGGATTGTACGTTACCGCCGATTTCAGTTGAGGCTTCAAAGCAGGTCACGTCAAAGTTAGGTTGCAGCAACCACGTCGCAGTTAGTCCAGAGGCTCCAGAGCCAATCACAGCAATGCGCATTGAATTTTATCTTAGGGTTACTTTGCTTCGCATGTGGTTCCTTACGAAGATCCTTTGAACTTTCCGCTAGATTTTGAGATGATCAGATTGATTGACACTTCATGGCACGCTCCGATTGGGGAAATACTTCTAGTAGGCTTGCCTTCAAAGTACACGCTAAATGCGGCCTTATCTGTCTGAGGCAAGGTGAAGTACTCGCTTAGGAAGAAATTTGCAATAGTGATTCACTTTTGACTAGGTTTTCATTTCGAGCTCGAATCCAAAGACTGAGGCGATTTTATCGAGTTTGTCTAGTCGAACTGATTTCTTGCCCCCTTCGACTTCAATTACGAAATGGACCGAAACTTTAGCGAGATCTGCAGTTCTTGCTGAGTGAGCTTTAATTGGCGTCGTTGGTCTCGTAAGAGCGCGCCGAATGAGAACATGGTTTGTCCAAGCTACTCTTCATTTCATTGAAAAGTAGCTCAGGTTTATGTGTAGGTAGGTTATATATCGCTCGTATCATTCATGATCCTGAAGTTTTGAACTTTAATAAGCCCAGGAGGCGGTTATTTGCGATACATATCGGCGATCGTGAAGAAAATCGTTTAATTTCGGTCGGAATTGCCAAATCCACATGCGACAGTAAGAACCACTAATATCTCACATGTGTAAAAGTTCGCGATCGAACGTCGTCGGAGTAGTTAACTTCGTCTTGATTACTTGTTGTTATCAAATCGTAACGTAGAGCAAAATCGAGGCCTTCCGTTTGTTCAAAAATCTAAAGTTAGAACGGCCCTCGCCGTTGAAAGGAATTAATTGAGGCCTTGACTCTCTAATGGAGGTGGCGCGAAGAGTGGCCATATCCGCGAATGGATGCTTAGAGTTAGGATTTCATTCTCTGTTATGCGAACGCATCCAACGAGGTCCTTGAGATCGAAATCGATTAATCCCTGATAGCGGTCGTGGCGGCCAACTTAATTCGCCGCTTTTGAACTTTTATTCAAGTACGCTTCTCCACTCGTATAGTTTCATCCTTTCGGATTACCTATCTTGAGTGCACATGACGACCTTTCCGGCACGACATACAAGCCTTAGACAGTATGGTGAATCCTGGATCGTAAGTACGCGAAAAGGAAGAAAAATCGAGCGGAACTTACTCGTCGCGATGATGTCGAATTCGTCCGCTGAACCTGAAATATGCTATTGGTCGACTTTCGAGTTGGCGAAAACTTTAATAACAGAGCCGTCCTCAAGTATCAAGCAGAGAGCCTCAATGTTCGCAAGGTGTGAGTGCACTCGAGGCTCTTTCCTTCGGGCACTACATGGCCGAAATAGTAAATTTGGGAGCAGCCAATTTTCGTTCATTCGTCGGGCAAATTGCCGAAATCATTCTTAGCATTCTTGTACCACCCCATCCCTTTGATGGGGTTCTTCCATCGGGCCTTCATCGCTTTTGCAGCAGGTTCGTGTGCCGTATCGCCCCCCTCGACCATTTCCTTGAGGTGTTGATCTTGCGCCTTGATGACCTCGTCAGCTGTCATGCCGTGGTGTGTAAAGCCACACGGTCCACCTAACTGTTGACACGTCATTGCCTTCATTATTTTGTTTCCTTTCAATTGGTTAGATAGTTTTAATGGTGTTGAGTATCGAGCTCGCCGACAGTGCTTCAGGATTTCAATCGAATTCGAACCACCTCAAGGGCCGCTAGAACCTCTGGATCGGCTATTAGTTCCACCTCGTAAATTTGATTTGATTCGACGTGGAATATGAAGGCAACCTTGATTGAACGTGCGTGAATCCACGCGGCGCCGAGTTCACCATCGATTGATACTGGCACCGCCCCTCGGGTACCGTTAAATCGGCTTGCCACCGCGGAAGGTCCGTCGTAAAGGGCATCGGTGCCCATCTTTTGAGCGACGAGGTCGGCCCGCATGACTGCATGGGGTGCTAGCAGAGACAGTAAAGTCATCAGGTCCCCTCCTCTCGCGGCTCTAAGGAAGGCGCCTACGACACGCTGGTTCTCCTCAAGTGCCCTCTGCGGGTCTTTGGGCTCAGCTATGCCTTGCACTTTACGTCGCGCACGACTTGCCAATTGTCGCACGGCGACCTCCGAACGCCCCATGATGGCGCTGATCTCGTCAAATGAATAACCGAAGACGTCGTGTAGTACGAATGCTGCCCTTTCGGCTGGTGCTAGCGCTTCAAAAACGACTTGCATCGCGTCGCCTACCTGTTCAGCAAGAAGGGCATCGGCCTCCGGATCCATTGTCGAACGCCCAACAGAGGGCTTGGAGTCCGCTTGGGATCTGACTTGGCTCTTTCGAAGATGGTCGATGCACAAACGCGTTACTGTCGTATTCAGCCACGCTGATAAATTGTCTATGCCATCGGTGCGAAAGAATCTTAACCACGCCTCTTGCACGATGTCATCGGCATCTGCCCTTGACCCTAGTATCCGGGTAGCAAGGGCAGTCAACCGGGGTCGCTCTTTGTCGAAGTCGGTTATCTTCATATCCATCACATCATATCGACGTGGTGCTCCGACGAAATGTGACAGGTCCTCACGATCTGCCTTTCTTTGATGTAGATGATCTGAACTGTCACCTATTTTCCAAAAGTATCTTCACTATCGCCGCACTTGATTCCGACGGGACACTAGGAGAAGTCGGGGTCTGTTCAGCTGAATCTGGCGATGTCGCAGCCCAGAATCGCCCGACCTTTTTACGTGTCAAATCATAGGGTGGCACCCTACAAAAATCAAATGTACTGATATTCGCACCCGAGTACCAAGTAATGATTGAAATGATCGAGCCAAACCTCAGGAATTGGTGACAGTCATTTAATGCCACTTCGTTCTATTGCTAAGAGATGGGAAGGTATAAGTGTGAATATCGCCAGTACAAGAGGTCTTTAAAGCCGGCGCGCTAAGGAGGAGCCCTTCGTCTCAGGGGTTGAATTGAGCTTTAAGATTGGCGATTTGTTTTACCATTGCTTATGGACTTGCAACGCAAAGTAGCTGAATAAGGCCTAGGGTCATTGGAACGAACTGGCGAAATGGGGCGCCCAAGAATCATAGAACGGTGCTTGTGCTGGCGATGCCATCGTGCGACCGGTACTCTAAGACCTTGTGGAACGTACGGTGTGACTCCCGTTTTGTACATGCGATCATTCGTGGCGAGTACAGCTAGTCGTCCTAGCGATCTCTGCGTTCTATCGCCGCCTACCGGTTGTCAGTCGAACGTAATCCGTCAATGAGCAATGCCGGACTTGCGCTTGATAGGAAGACCGGGCTGACCACGTTGGCTACTCCCACTTACTTATGGCTTCGAGGCGTGTGTCTTCTTCGGCGTCAACAATATCTCGAACAGTGATCGAGATCGACGATGAGGCAAGGTGCATTTTGGGGTACGCCCAGTGTGCTTCGTGACCAATCTGGACCCTTCGAAGGTCGTCAAAAATTTTATACTTCAACCTAGCGCAAAGGATGATTAGGTGAGGTGAAACTGACTTGCAGTTGCCTCGCTCGTTGTTTGAAGTGTTCTGTGCTGCGTAGGTATCTGCGACTCCTCGTGCCAGCCATGCGTTTACGACGGTACCAAGAGGTACACCTCTTTAAGTAAGGAGCGATACAGCGTCCAGCATTCAATCGGGGCAAGAATGTAAGTGTGTACTTGTCCCCCTCCATATCGGTGATAGATGTACCGCATCCACAGCGCTGGATCTCGTCCATGACGACTTATTGCGGCTGGTGTGGAACTCGATGTGTGAGTTTCATATCCTTATCTCGAGGGTAGATTTACGCCGAGTTGCCGACAATAGTGACAAGTATTCGACCAAAAATCTATGTTGACCTAAAAGACGCCTACGAGATCTGGGCAACCTCGGCTACCTATCATGTGATTTTCACCACTACTTTTTCAGCTGAGACTCCGCTTTGCTGAAGCCGAATTGCCTTTTGGATATCTTCAAGTCCTTCTCCAACGACTTTGGCAGGTGGAGCCGCCACGTATCTTGCTTCAGATAGTGCTTGAGGTAGGAAATCACCGTAGATCGCCTCTGCGATCCCATTACTCTTTAATGTTGTCCCAAAGATATATTTGACTCCTACACCTGCACTTCTGGCGTCGAGTTGCAATTTAATATTCGACCCGATCAAGCGCGCTACGAACTTTGTTGTTTTGAATCTGGAATGGTTCGAGTCAGAAAGTTCAGCGAATGAGACTGGCGGGGTAGTGATAGCTACAAATTTATTACCGCTACATTTTCTAATAATTTTGACGCATGATGCTGCTCCGGTTTCACCGATTGCGATCGCGCCAGCCACATCACGCCCTTGGAGTGCGTCAATTATCTCTTCGTTTACATTTGGAGCTCGGTAGTCAAATGCGCGCGCGGCTCCCAAGGAGAGTACGTACTCAAAATTCTTTGGAGACGCTGTTGTATATACTTCGTATCCGGAGGCTTTAGCAAGCTGAATTGCATTACTGCCAACGCTCGAGGAGCCGCCCCAGATAAGTACAGTCCTGCCGAGACTTACGGCGGACGACGATGGTAGTTCGAGTCCAAGTAGGTCGCTTTGGTAGAGAGCGCACGCCGCAGTTGAAAGGCCAAGTGGCAGTACGGCGGCACTCTCATATGGAAGGAAATCTGGAATGAGACACGCCATTTGCTCGAGAACGGCCGTGTAATTCTGGAATCCGCCTTCTGCTGGATTGTTGGAGTCCTTATCGCTACCGACTGCGTGTCCGATAACTCGATCTCCGACTTTGAAAGTCTTGACCTTGCTTCCAACCTCAACTACCTCACCGGAGATGTCGGAGCCCAAGATTGTGGGGTACTTTAACCATCTGTAGGTAAGCCCACCGGCGCATTGAATAATCCAATCGAGCGGATTTATCGCAACCGCATGGTTCTTGATCAGGATTTGATTGTTTTGAGGTAATGCATAGGGCGCTGGTCCTACTGTTAGCTCCGATTTCTTCTCTCTCATCCACGCTGCATCATTACTGGCCATATGTTTCCTTCTGAACTTAGTGATTTCACTTGATGTAATCACCATAATAGGAGTAGATTGCACTAAGTGCAATCACTTTAGGAAAAGAGAGACAAAACACGCATTACAATGGAGTTTTATGGGACGATGGGAACCGGGTGCGCAAGGAAGACTTCAGTTAGCGGCTTTAGAGCTTTTCGCTAAGCGTGGATACTCAGCGGTGACGATAGCTGATATCGCTGAGGCGGCTGGATTGACGAAGCGTACCTTCTTTAACCATTTTCCAGATAAGCGTGAGATCCTCTTTGCTGGCGCCGGTGCATTCGAGGAAAGCGTTGTGAATCATCTACGCTCAATTCCCCATGACGTCGCAGCGCTTGAAGCGGTAGTTCAAGCCTTGTCGATAGCAGGCTCTGAGCTCGCCCGTTACCGTGAATTTTCCATACTTCGTCGTGATCTAATTGCACTGAACGTTGAATTGCGCGAAAGAGACCTCGTAAAAATGGTTTCGCTAACGGACGCAATTGCCGTAGAACTTTTAAAAAGAAGGGTAGGAGCTACTCAAGCTTCGCTAGCTGCACAAATAGGCATTTCAATCTTTAATTGGGCCTACGACAAATGGATTTCAGGCAATGACCTAGATCTTTCAGAGCTGATGCGTACGACCCTTTTCGATGTTCGCAGCATCGTAGATGTCGTAGCGACATAGCTCTCGGTCTGCGGGAAAGTTTTAAAATACTATTTGCAAAGTTTCTAAGCGGTTAAATCTTTCACTTGGATCTCCTGGTTGAGCAGAGACTCCTTACTTTTTGAACCGAAGGAGGTTATCATGCCCGAGGAGATTATGAGTGCACCGATAATCAGCAGGGAGCCGATTGCCTCGTACAAAGCTACCTTCTCACCTAGTATCAGCGTTGAAAGTATGACGGCAAAGAATGGCACAAGGAAGAG
>JAKAZZ010000074.1 GCA_021826315.1 Actinomycetes bacterium | reverse complement strand
GGGTTGAACCAAAGTCAACTGTTGAACCCGAGGTAAAGCCAGTACCTTTGATCGTTACTGATGTACCACCTACAAGTGGTCCTTGGTTAGGCGAGATCGCGCTAACAGTTGGGGCGGCATCATAGGTGTATTGGTCAAATTGAGAAAGAATTGACGACCCCGTGGAATCGCTCACTACAACATCAACACTTCCCGTGGTACCGGAGGGGACTACCGCGGTGAGCGAAGTTGAACTGTTGTAGCTGAGGTTAGTCGCAGCTATTCCACCAATAGTTACATTAGCTCCCTGTTCAATGTCATAGCCATTGATCGTGATTGTATTTCCACCAGTTGCAGCGCCATTGTTCGGACTTACAGAACCCACGATCGGCAACGAAGCGTTCAAGGTGAAAGGAGTAGATATCGTGCTTTGCGAACCCGACTGAGTATACGAAACAACACCAGTGCAACTCTCAGCTGCAGTACATGAGAGGGATACCGGACTTGCAGACGTCCCAACTGTATTTGAAGTCGAATCTGCGAACCATGCTCCTGCAATTTCGTTGAGAATGTACGAGGTACCAGAGACACTGACGGATGCGCTACAACTTCCATCGCCAGCACACGTCATAGAACCAAAGCTATCGTTGCCGAGAGGAATCTGTGACAGCGGCGTTACAGCCAGCGATCCTTTATTCAAGTTGTACGAGACAATATCTACTTGGTAGTTGTAGGGGTTAGGGTTCAGGTCGCTTACTAAGTAATAGCAATTTCCGTTGGTAGAGCATGCGATGTTGCTTGCTCCATTTAGCCCCGGACGTGGGCCGAAGAGCGACAATCCCTCAACTGGGGTGCTTTGGCTTATTGTCTGATTTGCAGTGTCGGGAGAACTGATTGTAAGCGGCGTAACTGACGAGCTATAACCCGGAGAATTGTCTTCATACTGAGTTAGGACTTCACAATTCGTTGCAGTCGAACAAGTGATACTGCCGCCTCTTACGAATCCAGGAATGAAGTTTGTGTTGCCGTTTTCGATGTCCGAAGGTACAGAAATCGTCTCACTAGTAGCCCCACCGGTAATTGAAACCAAAGAGGCAACGTACTTATATGAAGGACCAGAAGATCCGCTGCTACTTCCATAGGCAACACAATATGTTGTCGTGGGGCAACTAGCTGAGAAGATTCCTCCAAGCGACCGCCCAACCTCAATTGGAAACGCCGCTGCACTCCACGTGGTGCCCGTTAGGGTATCCAAGAGATACTGTCCACCACTAGCACCAAATATGACGCAAGAAGTTGAGTTTGGGCAATTAATAGTCGTGGCGTAGGAGAGCGTGGACGATAAAGCTGAGCTTGGAAGTGGCAGCGCGGATGCACTCTGAAGCACGCCGTTGGTAACTTGGGCGACATACACAACGGAACTAGACGTAGAAGTCGCATAGCTTCCAACAATCCAACAATTGCCGTCACTGGTGCAACTGATTCCAGTCACAGTTGCTCGTTGGCTTGTAGTTAGCGCATTTGATGGAAGCGAAAGTTCCGCTCCCGATGTCGGAAGGGAACCGTTGGATTCAATAGCCACCTCTACCTCGGTATTTGCTGTGTTATCAGCGTATGTGCCCACAAAAACACAATTACCTGTTGAGGTGCAATCGGTATTGGTGAAAGAACTTGAAAGTTGCGGCGATGTAAGTGACGGAATAACAACAGGCGATGATTGCGCTACGCCAGAAGCGATAGTCGTCAGGAACGGAACGGTTTCGTTTTGACTATTGAGGTAAAGCCCTGTTACTGTGCACGCATCAAACGAGGAACAGCTTGCCGAAAGTTTGCTCGGAGATTCAGTTGACTTTGCAGCGTCAGTGGGAAGTGCAACCGATGTTATTGAACCCGCGGTTCCAGCCGTCAAGTCGAACGTGAATGCGCTTCCTCCGTATTGCCCTACATAGGTACAATCTTGATAGTCCTTACAATCAAGTGCTAGGAGCGAATCTCCGTTAGTCGATGATGCACCCGAGGGCAGAGGCATTGGCGAAAAGGAAGAAGTAGTAGAACCTGCCACCACTGTTGCAATGTAGTAAGCAGCGTAGCTATAACCGCCGGATCCAACGCCCGAGAGTGGAAGTGCAATCTGGCAATTATCCGACGCATCACAGTACATTGTGTTCGCAGCAGCATTTCCAACGACGTTGAGACCACTTGGAGCATTAAACGCTGTTGTCGTTGGCTTTGCTGCGGTGAAGTCTACGACATCCACCGTCGTGCCGCTAGGAGCATATGCACCAATACATTGCCCCGTGGTACACGAAACCGATACTTCCCCGTACCCGACACTTAAACTGCTACCCGTGACTTGATCGACTACTGAACTCCATCCTAAAGATGGTGTAAAACTTGCGGTATCAACGTATTCAGAGTAAAGATTTGCAGAGCTGTCTCCGAAGGCGATCTGCATCAAGCCACATATCGAACCATCTGTTGCGCATGCAAGGTGGTATGTACTAGCAACGGCGTTAGCTCGCAGCGGAGCTGGCTGAACAGACTTCCAAGTACCGCTTACTTCGGCTATTACATATGCGCTGCCGTGGGTGGCGGTATTAGTTCCAACCACGCCACCACCCACAATACAATTGCCGAGGGAAGAACAACCCAACTGAGTAAATAGCGACGGAGATGCCGACCCGACATTTACCATCGTCGAGGTCCAAGAGAGCGATGAAGGAGTCGTACCAGTACCCGTTGCCACGAAGAGTTCGGTTGTTCCAGTGGTGTTCAAGTAGGTCCCAAGGACTACACACCCACTTGAAAGACACCTAATGGCCGAAACACTCGCATCTTGCGAGGTGGTAGAGGCGTCCTGAGGAAGTGGAATCTCGGTAGCTGCGGTAACAGCTCCAGTTGCACTCGATGCATAGACGAGCCTTTGTCCACCTGTTCCTAGATAGGTGTTCACTACGACGCATTTCCCCGAACTAATACAGTCGCCGTATGGTTGACTAGCTCCTAGATTTACCGCGGCATTCGATGGTGCCGTAATAGAGGATCCAAATGAATAAGGGAGCGCAGTACCAGCAGGACTGGAGGTGAGCGAATTCGCAATGTTGCTCACAATCGCTGGTTGCGCACTAACAGAAAGAACCGATACGGTAGCGACAACTGCAAGTAGGAAGTTGCGCCAAATACGCGAGAACCTTCCCCACCTAAATTGAAATTTCATAAGTTTTGACATCCTGATCTTGACCCGAATGCAACAATGGTCAAATGGAGCGACCCTCAGACCTAAAGCTGCAAGGTAGAGATTATCAGAGGTATTCAAATAAAAATGTGAATTTAGTCCACTTTAAATAAGTCAACGTTATTATTTTTTTCGGTCATTATAAAATAAGTCATCTGACCTATTTAGAATAAATAAGCTCCGTTATAATAAGTCAAATGACTAATAAACTCTGCATGGTCTTCGTCAAATGGTTGCTTGAATAGTGTCAAGCCGCTCAGGCCTAGCCTCTTCGATAAAAATAAGTGGGACCAGTTTGGAGCACACCATATTCCGAGATGGCCTATTTGCTAGGTTCCCCCACAATGCCCATACTGTTTCATCAGAAAATTAAATTTAAGCCTTAAAGAGAATAATAAATTTGCAACATGGGCAGATACATAAGATATCTCTATGGAATGCCGCTAATTTATGTTGCTTTTTACCACCTGTCGCTGTGACGTCAAAAAAATAATCGAGGTAAAACTATAAGAGTATCAAAATGTAGTTTTGCGTTTCAATACGTTTAATCCGTATATCGAAAATGTATATTTGCATGATCATCGCTGGATTATCGCAAGAATTAACATAGATCGCACCTCTCTATCGCATGACCACTCATAAGCTTTTTTATTTATTTTGGTTCGAACACTGAACCTTGTTCCGCAATGGTTCGAGGCAAAGGGCCATTGATGCGTTCAAAACAATCCCAACTCAATCCTTCAAAGTGACCTCGCTCTAGTAAAAAACGCTCGAAAACGGCAGGAGAACCACCTCACGATACGGATCAATTTCGAGGCATCACTTTGGTCACATATATCCAACCCTGACAGCGATTACAAAAGGGGTTAGAGGATAAATCAGATATCGAATAGTCGTAGGCCTAAGAAAAACTGCAAAATTTTCTTACAATTTCGAAATCCGACGTATCCAATTTAAGTCCCAGCAAGGGTATTCATCTTGGCACAAAGCCTCCAATTGACCTAATCGTCGGGAGAACAAACCAACGTCCATCAGGTCTGCAATTATGCTGCGGAGGTATCGTTCGCGGCGACTAAGAGCATCGTGGATACAAAACTACAGTTATCGCCGGCCCTGATCGTAACAAACTAAGAAGGCAAGTTCGGCCATCCGTTCGGGATGGGGTAACCAGGTAATCATTAGAAACTAGGGACGGTTCGAAGGCGTTAGTTGCTGCCGATATCGATTTATCCATGAAAGGGATACCGAGTTTAGGTAAATTAGGTACTGAAGTATACAAACGAGGATGTAGAGCATTGAATTACGAAGAGGCCTTCGCAGCAGTAACAGGTCCAGGGCAACTTTTCGAGATTACAGAGGGGAATATCCTCGGCCACCATATGAAGTACTTCGCCCACACCCCACCTTCCCTCGGCGACCTATTTGGTCGCTGCAGAGACTTTGGGGATAAAGAGGCAGTTGTCTACGGTTCCGAACGGATGACCTACGGTACCCTTATGGATCAGGCCGACAGAATTGCACACCTTTTATCAACCGACCTAGGAGTTGAAAAAGGTGACCGCGTGGCAATTGCCATGCGAAACCTACCCGAATGGATCTCTACCTACATCGCCGTTCACCTGATTGGTGGCGTCGCAACGTTAATAAATGCGTGGTGGCAGCCCAATGAAATCGCCTACTCACTAGACGATTCGACTCCCAAGGTAATAGTGTGCGATAAGGATCGCGCGATGCGCACAGTCGATTCAGCTACTGAGCGCGGTGTCAAAGTAGTTGTAGTTCGCGACTACGACAGAGAGGTCCACGGAGAAGGGGTTATTCACTTTGACCCCAACGACACCTCCCTCCCCACGGATTATGTACGTCCACCCATGGATCACGACGACGATGCGACCATACTCTATACCTCGGGTACAACGGGCTTCCCGAAGGGAGCCGTTTCATCGCAGCGAGGAGTTTTGACAGCCGTCTTTGCTAACGGCGCTCGCGCCTCGATTGCGATGCTTCGCAATCCTGAAGCGAATACTCCTAAGTTTCCAACTGCATTTATCCTCGCAATTCCCCTGTTCCACGTGACTGGCTCGGTGGCAGTAATGCTCTCGGCACTTGTTTCAGGCGCGAAGATTGTGCTTATGCACAGGTGGGATCCGACCGAAGCGGCTCGAATCATCGAAGAAGAACGCATTACGCGTTTTGTTGGCGTCCCAACCATGTCAATCGATCTTCTCGAGAACGAGGAGTTTCTAAGGCGGGACACCTCGTCTCTCACCCATATCGGCGGAGGAGGCTCTGCCGTGCCGCCGGAACTCATACGCAAGATTGCATCAACGCCAGGAAAGGGCTCCCCCGGTTTTGGCTACGGCATGACAGAGACCAACTCGTATGGCCCTCAGATAGAGGGAGAGGAGGCGGTGGCTCGACCTACGAGTGCGGGCAAACCACTTCCCATCCTCGAAGTCGCAATCTTCAACGAATACGGCGAACGCCAAGGGCCAAATGTTCGTGGCGAAATCTGCTTTAGTGGACCAAACATCATTAGGGGTTATTGGAATAACGAAGCCGCAACCAAGGCATCATTCTTCGGGTCGTTCCTACGATCGGGAGACATCGGACACCTTGACGAAGATGGATACACCTACATCGAAGATCGAATCAAAGATATGGTGATCCGCGGTGGAGAAAACGTCTACTGCGCAGAGGTAGAGGCCGCAATATATGAGTGCGAAGGAGTCCACGAGGCAGCAGTCTTTGGACTACCCGATCCACGCCTGGGCGAAGAGGTCGCAGCCGTTGTCTACAAGGTGGCAGGATCCGACCTTTCGGCTGCTTCCCTCGAAGCACAGTTGACGGCGAAGATTGCCAAATTCAAAGTGCCAACAAAGATCTTTATCGTCGATGAGCAACTCCCACGGGGCGCTACTGGCAAGATCCTCAAGCGAGACCTAAAAGAGCTATACGCCAAGGCAAATAGCTAACTAAAGCTGCCAACTGCTAAAGGTACAAGTAAGAGCCGATACCAATTTGCCGATTCGAACGGCATTCGTATCGGCTCTTGTCTTCTAAGCGTCAGTGGATAATCTCGAAAAGACCTTCGCGTCGTAGTAGGTATCCCCAACCTTTGAAGCCCCACGTGCAATTCCTTCAAGAACAAAGCCCGAACGATGCGCTACGTTAGCACTTCTCTCATTTGAAGACGCGACGTTGATCACCAACCGGTGAAGGCCTAGTTCGACAAAGGCAAATTCGCAGAGTGCATTTACAGATCGAGTTACAATCGCCTTTCCCTCAAAGTCGATACCAAGCCAATAGCCAATCTCACCGCAATTTTCCACCTTATCGACTTTGATCGATATGACACCAGCTATCGCTCCGCGATATCGAATTGTAAACGTGTAGCTATCTTCAAGGGCATAGGCTTGGCGAACCGATGAAACAAAGGCCTCGACGTCGCTCGGTTCATTGGTAGTTGAGACAAAGCCGAGCCATCTTCCCAATCTCTCACGCGATCCATCGATCAGATTAAATAAAGATACGCAATCGCGCATTGCAACGATCGACAATTCGATTTCATCATCAATCAAGCACCCTAGGATATTCATGACCCTCCCATACCATGTAGGACGACCCCGAAAGAGATCACAGCGATGAAAGAGATAATAGCCTTCACAATTGCCTCAATCGCTGTGGCACTCATTCCAGGTCCCGATACGATGGTCGTACTGCGCGCCACAGTATCCGGTGGCAGGAGAGACGGACTCGCAACAATTGCGGGGGTTTTAACTGGACTATTCGCGTGGATAACACTCACCACAGCCGGGATCGCTGTCCTTTTTGCCGCCTCCAAGGTTGGCTACCTCATCCTCCACATCGTTGGGGGGCTTTACCTTCTATACCTAGGCGTTACTGCGATCTTTTCTAAAAGTTCTCCGCTCAATATCAAGAAGGACGAACGCCCTCGAAGTGTGATTGCTGCCTTTTCCAAGGGTATGGCGACGGATCTACTAAATCCTAAGGTTGGAATCTTTTTCATCTCATTTCTACCAAGCTTCATCCCAAAGGGGGCAAACGTACCCCTAGCCACCCTTGCCTACGGAGTCGATTTTCTCATTGTCTCGCTCGCCTACCTAGTTGTCGTCGTTGTTGGCTCGCAGGCTCTTATCAACCTCCTAGCCGATCGCCGAAAAAGGAGGGGCGTCGAAGTTACGACTGGTGCGATCCTCTCCGCATTCGGAGTCAAAATTCTTCTCGGATGATCGCGAAGTTCACATAGGGTGCCACTTCGACTAGGATCGATCTCTGCTTCTTGGACACCACGGAGGTGCTCCTAATCGAATACTGAAATGAAAGAGATCGCCTTGGCTAAGCACAGACGAGCAAGTAGCAGTCCGATCATAGCATTCGTAGCCCTAGCACGCCCTAAGCAGTGGATTAAAAACGGACTCCTCTTCGCAGCCCCAACGGCGGCGGGAAAGCTATTCGCCGGCAACAACTTTCTTCTCGCCCTAGCAGGTGCAATACTCTTCTCGGTGGCCGCCTCTGGCCTATACATGATCAACGACGCACGCGACTTTGAAAACGATCGGCTGCATCCAACGAAGAAGAATCGGCCGATTGCTGCGGGGCTAATTGAACCACGTGCCGCAGTCGTAGTCGGATCAGTACTCATCGCCGTCGCAGGGGTTCTTGGTTTTACCCTGTCAATCAAGTTCGCATTGGTGCTAATCGCATATCTAGTCACGACAGTTGCGTACACGTACTACCTAAAGAACGAACCCGTAATTGACATAGCGATAGTCTCCTTTGGCTTTCTCCTCCGTTCGATAGCAGGTGGCCTAGCTACCAGTCTTCCACTCTCTGTGTGGTTCCTAACAGTTGCGGCGTTTGGATCCCTCTTCATGGTTACTGGGAAACGCTACGCCGAGGTCCTCGAGGTCGGAGAGAATGCAAAAGCACACAAGAGCGTCTTGGGCGTCTACTCCGCACCTTATCTGAACTACGTCCGCTCGTTGGCTTCAGCCGTTTCGATCACCGCATACGGCCTATGGACCTTTGAAGGTTTTGCTATCCGCAAAGGGGTAATCTTCGTCCAACTATCGGCAATACCATTCGTAGTCGGAATCTTGATCTATGCACTTGAAGCAGACAAAGGGCGGGCGGGAAGCCCAGAAGAGGTCGTCCTTTCGAATAGACGGCTGCAACTCGTGGGAGCACTTTGGCTCGTTCTAGTGGCAACGGGAGTCTACTATTCGCACTTCTTCAAGTAACGCCAACGAACCGTAGAATTTCGAAATATCCAAGACGTAAAAGGCCACTAGCTGCTCTAATGCACAGACCGAAGTCTTAGATACCGACAATTCAAAACATAAGGGCTAAATTAGAAGTTGAATTGGTAGCCACTCAGGCGTATTGCGCGACGAAGGCCTTCTTTTAGCCGCGGTCACGCAATACTATCGAAGATACTTTTACCTTCAATGGCGAAGTACAAAGGAACGCAATGACCAATGAACTTATTAGCGGATGGGGCAGAACCCAGTGGGTTCGCTCTCAACTTGAGAGAGCTTCCACCCTCGATGAAGTCCGTAACGTCGTTCAAAATGCCGAAAAGAAGTTAATTCCAAGAGGTCTCGGAAGGTCCTATGGCGACGCAGCTCAGCTAAGTGGTGGAATCGCAATCACTATCGACGAGCCCGTCACAGATCCAATAATCGCAGATGGCAAAACGACACTGAGCGCGGGGTACAGTCTCGACAACCTACTTAGGCGCATTGTGCCAAAGGGTTACTTCGTACCCGTCACCCCAGGAACCCGTTACGTCACTTTAGGTGGAGCACTTGCAAGCGATATTCACGGCAAGAACCACCACATAGAAGGTACCTTCTCGCGCCACATAGAGAGCTTCGCAATAGTCACTCCAACGGGGACCCAACTGGTCACCGAAAACAGCGAGCCTGACCTCTTCAACGCAACCTCCGGAGGGATGGGCCTCACTGGAGTCGTCACGGATATGACGATGAAGTTGATCCCGATCGAAAGTGCGTACATCAAGATGGAGACCGCCCGCCTCCGTGACTTAGATGAAACACTCTCAACCATGGCTGGTTCAGACCACAAATTCAGGTACTCAGTCGCATGGATCGACCTCATGGCTCGTGGAAGTGCCATGGGGCGAAGCGTTCTGACTCGAGGGGATCACGCTTCGCTAAGTGAACTGCCACCACAGATGGCAAGTGATCCGCTCAAGTACGAGGCAAAGGCTCTAGTTGACGCTCCACCATTCATACCAAATGGCCTGCTCAATAACATTACAGTACGGGCCTTCAATGAACTATGGTTCCGCAAGGCACCAACGTTTCGCGCTGACGAAATTACTTCAATTGCCTCATTCTTCCACCCACTCGACATGGTCGGCAAGTGGAATCGAATCTACGGCAAGAAGGGATTTCTCCAATACCAATTCGTCCTTCCTGATGGCCAAGAAGAGGTATTGAGGGGGATAATCGAGCGCCTCAGTGGCCTTCAAGTCGCCTCGTTTTTAGCAGTTCTTAAGCGCTTTGGGCCAGAAAATGATGGCTTTCTATCCTTTCCCAAGCCAGGTTGGACATTGGCTCTAGATATACCAATCACCAACGCCGAACTTGGAAATCTACTAGACGAACTCGATCGCATCGTCTTAGGCGCTGGGGGACGGATCTATCTCGCAAAGGACTCTCGCATGTCAAAAGAGGTCTTCGAAGAGATGTACCCCAAATTAGATAAATTCAAAGAGGTCAAAGCACGAGTTGACCCAAATAACGTTATAACTTCAGATATCGCAACTCGCTTGTCCATCTGTTGAGGATCCAAAGGAGCAGATTTTGTTTGACGCATTTAGAACCCCCGACAACGTTCTCGTAGTTGGAGGCTCTTCGGATATTGGCCTCGAGATTGCTAAAGCGCTCGCCAAGCGCGGTAGCAGCAACTTCCTATTAGCAGGAAGAAACATAGACCAGATGGCAGCTTGCGCCAACGACATTTCATCGGCGTCAAAATCAAGGTGCCAAGTAGCTGTCGTTCACTACGACGCATCACACGACAACTCACATAGCCACCTTCTCGCCGCGGCCAAAGACGAACTCAAGACCTTAGATTACGCTATCTTCGCGGTAGGCCTCTTGGGCGACCAACTAAACGACGAAAAGGATGCCTCAAAGGCACGCGAGATCCTCGACATCAACTTCACCACTCAAGCGATGGCGATCCTTGAAGTAGCGAACTACATGAAAGAACAAGGCTTCGGTCAGATTGTTGTGATCTCATCTGTTGCTGGCGTAAGGGTTCGTCGTTCAAACTTTATATACGGCGCGGCAAAGGCGGGCCTCGACGGATTCTCGATGGCTCTGGGAGATGCCCTAGCGGGCACCGGCGTGGGTGTCACGGTAGTTAGACCTGGATTTGTTAAGACCAAGATGACCTCTCACCTATCGGCTGCCCCACTTTCAACAGATGCGCCGACTGTTGCCAAGGCCACTCTCAAGGCAACAGATGCTGAAAAGAGCTCGATATACGTTCCATTTGCCATTGGTATCGTGGCGGGCATCTACCGTCATCTTCCAAGGAAGATTGCCCGCCGCGTACCTTTTTAGAGGTGCGACCCAGATTTTTAGAAGACCGCTACTCCAACGGCGCTCGTAGACGATGGTGCGATAGTCGAAGAACTGTCAACTAGGGTTGGGGCTCCGCCAAAGGAGTAGAGGTGGCCATCACTGGTCAGGATGAAGTAACCACCATTCGGCAATGCGGCCATTGAGATTGCATTGCCTGTAAATCCAGCACCGGGCATTGATCCTTGATATGTTGCGTCACCAAAGGTAAAGATTCCGCCATCAGAGGCTACCAGCCAGTAACCCTTGCCATCAGGTGTTGAAGCCATACCAACGATTGGCTTGTTCAACTTCATAGCGCCAGTCGAGCCATAGAAGTTGGCGTCACCAA
>JAKAZZ010000073.1 GCA_021826315.1 Actinomycetes bacterium | reverse complement strand
GTCAGGGTAGTTGACGCCTCTGACTGCTTTCAGGTTGTCGTTCACGTGGCTATTTTGAGCCGCCTTTGACGCACCAATTTCACCACTATCGACAGCGGTAATTTCATCGTTGACGGTTCCTGCGCGAGTGATTATTGGATTGTGTATAAACGCTTCGCGTTTATACACAATCCAATAATCTTTGACCAGTCTGACGATCAGTTTTCTTTTCGCTGCTACTACCAACTAAATCAATTAGTCATTGAAGATACTTGATGGAGCTATGTAATCAAACTTTGACTAACGACCGATCTATCTCGTGGTGGCGTGGTCCATGTTCCACCAGGAGGAGTCCAATCTCTAACTTTTCAATTTACCCAACTCCTTGGGCTTAGTTCTCTAGCCCTCTCATAGAGCTCGGCTCGCTTTGAGAGTACCGGTTACCTTCATGGACATCATGTGGAGTTACGAACTTTAGGCCACTATGGCGATGGTGATAGTTGTAATAAGTTACGAACTTATCTATCCAGATTCGACTATCTGCAAGGCTTTCAAACCCTCCATAAGGATAACCTGGCCAGTACTTCGTTTGTACGAAAGAGAGCCTCAATATGAGGGTTGTCATCTGATATATAAAGGCCGAGAGTTAGAGGTGGTGATCCCCTTCTTGTAACAAAGCTCTAGTAGAGACGATCCCTTCATGGGAGATCCGTTATCACTGTGTAGTATTTTGGGTGCTCTTCCTCCCTCTAGAAGAGTTGCCCTTCTTACTACGTCGCTAAGTTGCTTGGACGATTCGTTTTCGTAGACCTCGTAACCAACTATCTTTCTTGAAACCGCCAAGAGAATTTGAAACTGCATATGAAAAGTTTTGCCTTATTAACATGGGGGAATCGCATTACTGCCCATCAAGAAGCACTATCGGGCATTTTGGATTTCAAAGGACAATAGTAAACCGAACTCCGTATCGCTTAATAGCCACCGGCGAAATCAAGGCAGCTCTAGTGCAATATCCAGTAAAAGTTGGCCCGCCCGGTAATGCAACTTGTCGGTCATTACCGTTCGCTACGCATCCGAGCGTACGATAGTGTCTCCTTCCTTGGTAAATCTAGACGGTTCTAACCCTCACCTTCTTGCGCCGGCGAAGTCAAAACCAATATCTATGTGACCTTGCCTCCTATCTGTCCGGATTCTTTCATATAGGGATAGGCAACCTTCACCAAAAAGTGTTTTGTCACTACGCGGCCAAGATATACCCCACAGTAAGCGCTTGGTGGCAATCCAACAAGTTGGCGCATGGCATATCTATGCTATATTAGTAGCATGAGTAGAGTCAGAGTGAGTACCACTGTGGACGAAGATCTTTTGCGAAGTGCCCGCGAACTTTTCGTCGGGTCGACCGATGCTCGGCTGTTGGACGAGGCGTTAAGGGCTTTGGTGGCTTCTTATCGTCGTGCTGAGATAGATGCAAGTTACCGTGCATACGATGACGTTCCGCTGGATACGACTGATGAGTGGGGTGATCTAGCATCGTTTCGTGATGCAGCAGGGCGTTCGTGACCCAGCTTCCAGCACGAGGCGAAGTATGGTGGTGCGAACTGGCGGACATCGGTCGCCGTCCTGTGGTGGTTTTGTCTCGCGACATGGCTATTCCTCGGCTTCGCCGGGCGGTAATCGCCCCGTGTACGACGAACATACGGGGATTGTCGAGCGAGGTGGTTCTCAATCCGCAAGACGACCCAGTTCCGCGTCCGTCCGCTATTAACTTGGACTCAGTTGAAAGCGTCTCAGTCAGCGTACTCGTCGAGCGTTTGGGCCGACTTAGCGACGCACGGATGCGCGAGGTCTGCTCCGCGCTTGCGGTGGCGGTGGGCTGTAGTTAGTCGGCGTGAACGTAGGCGTCCTGATCGATATGTATGGGAAAGCTTGTCCTGGTGGCTTGAGGGGATTGCAGTGCTTTGACATCATTTTTCTTCGCTAAATCCCTGATCAGGAGATTAGAGTTGTTACTTTGGCAACCTGGACGTCGCCGGTTCAAGTACGCTCACCTTCACCAAGGTATCCGTATGAGAACCCTGCACTTTTTCGGTGTTACTCAAAAAGCCTATCGGCATATTCGCGAGGGCGATTCTATGGATGACGAGAGAGATGTGGACTCTTGGTGGAATGGAGATACTCACCAAACGCGAAACGAAACGCCGCTTATCTGCTCGGATTTCAACATTGCTGACTTCTCAAACCAATACGGTGAGTTGCCACCAATACTTACTTCAATGTCTCCTATTGCGGTTGTATCATTAGAACAAATAAGAGGTCTCGATTCTCGCCTCCTCTTTGGTGTCGAACACGCCTCCATAATCGCTCCGTTTCTTCGATGATATCAATAGTGTGAAAACTCTTGACGGAACTGGTCTTAGTACGTTTGAAGGAGAGATTCAAATCCCGATATGATTACAGCGGATCAAGTATTTACAATTTTGGCATCATCAAGTGATCGCATCTAATTACTTCATTGATGTCCACGCAATCAACCAAAGCACTATTTATTGCACCCTATTAACTTTCTACAAGTCGACTCGCCAACTCCAAAGCATCAACTGGCCAAAAACACTCTGGTCGTGGACGGAAGACGTTAGGATCCCCAAGCTTGGGCCGGCAGTTCAATATAACATCTAACCACAGGGTTGGTACCGAGTCGATACCGTAGATGGCACCCAATAGTGCTCCACAAATTGCTGCATTGGTATCGGTATCTCGACCTTGCATTACAGTATCGACGACGCCTTCTTCAAATGTCGAGGCATTTAGTAGATGCCATAGGGTATTGCGAAATGCGATCATCGCCCAACCTTGCTGATGGACGTAGTCGGATGGCGGTTATTTAGCAGCTTCTTCAATTATCTCCATCAATGCGGGATCGACTTCTTGTTCATGAGCCCACTGCTTGATCTTGCTATAGAGTGTCTCACTGTCGCATCCGGACGAGATGGCATAAGCAATAGCCATTGCGAAAAGCGCGTTGGCCTGTAGGCATACCGGATTTGGATGACTTAGGGCAACATCTCGCCTCGCCCACACACCAACTGTGTCTAGAGAATGGCGTACGTCGAATATACCAAGTGGACTAATCCGCATCATAGCTCCGTTGCCCTGGCTGGCCTTATTCGGATGGCCTCGAAGGCCAGCAGAAATTGTCGATCCACAATCAAAGGGATTTGAATCCAACCAGAATTTATATGCGTCAAATGCAGCATTAATGTCATAGGTGCCACGCTCAAGCAGCATCCGAGCCAAACGCAGCGCCATCTCTGAATCGTCAGTCAGCGGAACAGCAATTGTGTTCCATGTGCCTCCATCAGACAATTCTCTTAATCCCTGAGGGTAGCGGCGTCTAATCTCTTTTGGGGACTGGAATTCGACTAGGCTGCAAGGAGCATCTCCTACGAGTTGACCTCTTAGAAATCCTTCGAGATTTAATTTTCATGCCAGCGGGGGTCTCTTTGAGCAGAAATGAGATTTTTGCGTCGGAACCGGTAAAGCTTTGTATGAATAACTAAAACACCTACCCTGCTAAAGAAATGCATGTAAAGTCGCTCGCTCCTTTGTTGAGGCAACCGATTTAGTGGTTAAGTTCAATTCCAGTCCGAGCGATTATCTCTGTTACAAGCCGTTGAAAATCGTCAAAACATTGCTGAACACTTGCTTGATGTGCGCCGATTGCTCCGTCTGCAGCCTTTAGCTTGAACATCGGCTTTCTTGCCTCCATCGCCATTGGCATCAGACTTCTGAAGTGCTTTATTACTCCGAGTTGAAATGGGTCAACCCCATTTAACGGTGCCTCTATCTGTTCTCTCAAGACGCTGGACCTATAAGCCTCGGGCATTCTAGATTGCCACTTTGCATAGGCTTTTACCGGACGGTATAGCCGCTCCACGTGTTGCATCGAAACGTATCCGATCGGCTCCATCCTGCCGTTCGGTTGGATTCCAAGTTCAAGGTTGGCATTACCTTTCGCCTTCTCCCACGTGCTGCGCCAATTAAGCAATGCAGGCCCAAGATTCTTTAGACCTTGAAGCGAAAAGAGATCAGAGGTGACTGGTATGACTACGTAGTCAGAAGCGACTAACGCAGCTCGATTTATCGATCCAAGATTTGGTCCCACATTGATAAGAACCACTTCTGCGGATGCTCGTTCCGCTGCATCCTTGATAACCCTCCAGAAGGCAGAGGTTACTCGAAAGGCACGATCTTTTCCTTCAAGACACCTAGGCCATTCGATAGATAAATCATCTTCAATCCCGGAAAGTGCGAGGTCTCCGACTAGGAGATTTAGTAGACCCTTTGAGAGTCCTTCAAGGTGTGCCTCTCTTACATCACCGGTACCTTCGAATAGTGGCTTTACCGCTCCGAATATTGTTTTAGAGACACCAGTTTCTGGCCACAGATCTTCAAATCGATCGTCATCAACTGCCATTATAGAAAGATTCGATTGAGGATCTAGGTCAACCGCCAATGCACGATATCCAAGTTCAGCAAACATCCATGCCGCATGATAGACAAGAGACGTTTTCCCCACTCCTCCCTTATTGTTAAAGAACGCAATGGTTTTCAAGGTAGATCCTTCATAATTATTGCGGCAACGACGCTGTGTTCAGCTTGAAAGCTAAGTCTCGATCCGAGCTTCTTTTTAGCTAACGAGATTCCAATACCGAATCTTTGAACGAAACCAAGTGCCCTTAGCGCCTCTGCGATATTTGGATTACGGTAGTCAGTCAACCCCGGCGTCCCAAAGTTATCGAGAGTCACACTTCCAAATGGACCTCCGGGATTATGAATCTCTATGCGATCATTGAACCAGTAGAGGCGTACTGGAGCATTGGTTACCTCGTAGGATCGGTGCAAATACGCATTTCAAATCAGTTGCTGCAAAGCAACGAAAGGATAATCTTCCGATATTTCCTCGGTTATTCGATTTGCGAAATCGACTTGTCGCCGATTATGAACCCTCACCTTATCTTCAAGCGTTCGAATTTGATTATCGATCCGACCATGAATTTCTAATTCGTCAGAGATTGGATCGGTTAGTTCAAAACCTTCAATTCTCAAAAATAAGGTATAACTTCCTGCTATCAGGTCTGATGGCACCTTTCCGCTAATGAGTATCGAAAGGATCGTGGGATACGAGTAGTCCTCCGTTGTTAAAAACTTTGCAGACAAGAGTTTTTGATTCAACGTTCTCCCGTTTGCTTCAAGAACATCACGCGCTACTAAGGATGGAAGATAATCCCTTTCAAAAAAGTCAAGATCAAGGTCGTCCAACGTAGCGCTTCTAACGGGTTGGAGGTCAAAAGGGTAGTTACGGTATCTTCGCCTTTCGTTTAGTATGCGCTCATCTTGTTCAGTGGCGTATCCCCTGCGCGGTTCGAAGCGCACGCAAATTCTTCCGTCGTACCTAACCGGGGGTGAGTCGCTAGGCCAAATTACAACCGCGGCTATTTGGTTATTGCCTGATAGTACAAGTCTTTTTACTTGAATTGTGGGTGGCGGCGTTATCAATCCGTCGCTCTTTACTCCTGCAAGCTGGGTGAGAAGTTGATCGTCAACCCTAAAGTCGTCGACGGGTTTACCGTTATCGTCGACGCCTATGAATACAACGCCCGGTCCGCTCGATCCATCTAAATTATTGGAAAACGCACAAATTGCCTCGTGAACAGCTTTTCTAACTTTATCCGTAGAGAAGTTGCTCTTGAACTCCACCTTTGCCGACTCACCATTCGAAAGTAGCAAAAGTAAGTCGTCGTCGGTCTGCTCATTGGCTGGATTTACGGGCATATTGATCAAGCTCACTTTACTGCGCCGCAATACCCGGGCGGGGTTATCTCTTTAGAAAATAGAAGTATCAACTAGAGCCAGGGAGGACGTGAATGCGCAGCGCTAGACAGGTACCTTGTACCGTCAACTATTCTTTTCTCCTCTTTGTGTCTAAGCCCCTTACGCAATACATTGCCGAATTCCAGGGGAGCTTACACGTAACTTTTTGTGGTCTCATTGGTATTCTCGAACTTGAAACGCTGAGCTGAGACGAGCAAATAAGATCTCTAAAGCAGCATCGATTTTCCTAGCGGGCGTGCTGAACGGTGAACCCGATGAGAAACCAATAAAGTAGCAGCAATTATTTACACGAACAAGTACAAGTCGCGGGTTCAGCCGACGCGTGCAGCACTGCAATTCGCCTCCTCTACTTACTATGCCTAAGAGAGACGAAAGCCTTCCAAGCGAGAGACAAGGAAGGCCTAAGTCGAAATTACTCATCACATTGGTGCAAAGGCGGAACATTGACGTCTACAGGGCAAAAAAGATGTGGGTGGCGCTCAAGAGAGACGGTTACTAATTTGCACGCTGTACGGTTGAGAGAATGATGCATGAGCTGGGACAAGGTGGTATCACCAGGGGTAGAGGCTAAAAGGTCACCTGCATCTCCGATGGGTCCTTTTCAAAAGCCACAAGACCTGGCGAGCCGTACCTTTTCAGTACAAGAGACCGAACGAACTTTGGTGCGCTGCTATCACCCATATGAAGAGCCGTGCCAGATGGTCCAATTTGGCCTTTATTGGCGATCTATTCTCATCGTGATCGTTGACTGGCAGGTGTCTGCTTTACTAAAGAGCAACCTTGCAACTGATGCACTTACAATGGCCCTTTTCCAAGGCGAAGTGACGAAGGATCTGGTGAACCACTTGGATCGCAAGGTTCAATATCTATCGATTGCTTACTTGAGAGCGATCCTTGAGGCAGATAGTCTTACCGCGGTTGGATCGACATTCGGGCATCCAATGATAATGCCCTACTAGAGAGTCTAAATGGCCCCTACATAGCAGATTCGTCTATCAGATGCGGAGACCTAAACGACAAACATGATGTCGAATGAGAGCCCATGAATTGTATCGACTGGTTCAACAACCGCAGGATTCACTGGTCAATCGAAGCGATGCCGCCATCTGAGTACGAACGCCTCTACTATTCTCAAAGGACATCCAAAGACCAGTTGGTTCACAGATAAAAAGTCTCCAGAAAACTCACAAGCGGTTCGGGGTGGCTCCCTAGGTAATTGTCGGTAATTTTTCCATTTCACGATCAACTAAAACCCACCAGTTAATTCCCTTAGGGCTCACAAACGAGACTGGGTCGAACTGATTTCCCGTAAAGGCCGATTACACGTTTAATCTGATTTTGCGCGTCGTCGAAAAGCTGAAATGGCATCGTATTAGAGGTCGCACTAAGTCGCGAAGATTTTGTTTTGTGTAGATCGTTACGAAAAAGTTGGAAACGTGTGGCGTTTCCAGCGTTGTTGGGTCTTCAACTTTATTAGTCACACTCTAACTTTGTGTTGATCTCTACAATCCGAGTTCGGAGTGCGAGCCTAGCCTCACTAGTTGCACCCGATCCGGATTCGATTTTCTGTATATGAGCACTAAGTCGGGTTTAATATGGCAGTCGCGATGATCGCTCCATTCTCCCGCAAGCGAATGGTCTTGGTATCGTTGCTCCAAAGGTTCGTCATTGGCTAAGGATTGCACGATACTTTGAATGTCCCGTTCGAGGGTGAGCCTATGTTTCCCCTTCGCTTCTCGCTTGTAATCACGCTTGAACGCATTCGTTATCTCAATCCGACGCATTCAAATCTGCCATCAGTTCCCCAACTGTTGCAAAAGATGGCAGGTTGCCCCGTCGTGCTTCTTTCATTGCATCGATTGTTTCATCATTGGGAATCAATGGATCAAAGGGGAGGGCATGCTCAGTAGCGACTCTAGTCAAGAGTAGCCGTACTGCGTCAGACACAGTTAGCCCCATTGCTTCCAATACAAGTGCGGCTTCTTCTTTTATAGCGCGATCAATACGAGCCTGGACCAATGCATTTGCAGGCATAATGTCCTCCTTCTTTGAATTACATTGTAATACAACGATTTAGCAAATCACCAACACATATTGCTATATTTCTCGCAAAGCTCGATTAGTGAGGTTCCGGATGTACGTTCTTCTCCCGGCTACACAATTGTGAAAGTCGCCTGAAGCGAAGCTGTCCAAGTACAGTGCGTGGCGCCTTCTAAATCCTACTTTCGGTACCCATCCATTGGAAGCCCAGTTAATTATCATCTATCAACCCTCTCTGCCACGACTGTTGTCACCTTGCTTGATTTACGTTTCTAAGAGGGTCTAGAAGAAGTTTGTCGGCAACATCAGTAATCAACCTTCAGCGTCTGCGCAAATGCTTGTATCGTTTGCGCGATCTGCGTATTTATCAGTTTGCCAACCTCGTCGATTCAACTCCAATTTTCGAGCCTTAGTCCTCTAATTCGAGCAAATTCCCTGGTGCTGTTCGTTACTAACGTGGCATTAAGTGAAATAGCGTGTGCTGCAATCATGGTACTGAGACCGCCAATTGGCTGACCAGTTCGTTCAAGTTCATATCGAATACGGCCGTACTCCCATGTAACATGCTCGTAAAAGGGCAGTATTTTGAGGGCAGACAGGAACATTTCTAAAGCCCGTTGATTTTTCGTCGATCCACTCTTTGCTACACTGCAAGCTAGTTCTGCAGCGCTTACGCTCGATAATCCGATGCTGTACGGATCCTCGAGTTGGAATCGCTCCAGAACATGATGGGGCTTATCGTTGATGGTGTAAATGCAAATATTTGTATCGAGTAAGTATCTCATCCACCCACGATTTCGGTGCGACTTTGTGTTTCTGGTTGGTCTCTCGTAATTTTGAATTCCGGCTCAAATTCACCTAACGCAACACTCAAGAGTTCCCATGAATGATTGATAGGTAAAAGCAAGACGCCATTTCCAAAGTGTCGAATCGATACCTCGATTTCAGCGAATCGGTACTCCTTTGGTATTCGAACTGCTTGGCTTCGCCCGGTTTAAAAGACTTTTGCTATGTCAAATTCCAACCCTCCAATGATACAAATTATTGATATATATCATTGATACGTCCTATTGATTCTTCCTACTTGTCATCTAGAACGGTGAGACGCCTTTCAATTGGAGTGGTGCGAAGACAATATGAATTTCTACCCATCAGAGTTTCAAGCTTGTCAGTGGGAGAGTGAGGGATTCAATATTTCCAACAGCATCGCAAACACAAGAACTTTAGATGGCACATCCATCCACGTTCGATAAAGCATCCGACTCGTAGGGATTACTGGATTCACAGAGGCTCTGTGCTTAGTGAATCCCAAAAATTAACAAGAGGGCTCTAGTCTCCTGGATTAATAGTGATCCAGAAGGCGATTTCGATGACTTTTACTCGAGACGCGCTGAGAGGTCGACAAATTTGGGCGGGTAGCCACTCTTCATCTCCAAAGGTTCAACCTTGATACCTAGATAATTGGCACCTCCTCCCTAATGTGGTGATCGACTCATTGAATCAACCATGACGATCGACAATGATAGGTTGTCCGATGAAGGGGAGGTAAAAGTCGTAACAACAAGACCGCCTAATAGTTGTCTTTGCGTCGACTTAGACCCAAAGGTGGGCATATCGAATTCATTCCTATCATTCACCAGGCCCGATGGGAAAATGAAGATCAATCAGCGGCTTACGTGATTTCTACTTCGCTTGCGCGATCGAAAGGTTCTAAAACTTACCCAAAAGAGAATGTTGACAACGTCAACTCCCCAGCTGTAACCGCTAAATCCTAACTTCTCAACGTAAAAGCTCAATGCAACCAGAATCGCGATCACTGTCCATTGGAAGATCGCAAGGCGACTATCGTTGTCCGGGACTCTATCGCTACCGTTTATAGGTATTTCAGGGTATAACCGACGAATAACGTCAATAACATCGTCAACCGTTGGATTTATAAGGTTCGTATCTCCGATGACTACGGTAGGAACGGTTTCATTACCGCTAGCGACCTTGCGAACGTATTCGCGGGCTGAAGGGTCATCCCAGATGTTGTGTTCAAGAGTTTCAATCCCCAAATTGCTAAGACCACGCCGAAGGTTCGTACAGTCAGAGCATCTAGGCCGCCAATAAACCTCTATATATGCATTATTCACGTCGTGTTCAACCTCATTTTGATATCTAGGATTTCAGCACTGTGCGATTTTAGATATATCAATGCGCGCCCGTTGCGATATATAACCACCAAAGCGTGATGCTGCTCAATCGCATCGGTTCGAGACTATTTCGAATTTCCAAATGTTGAGAGAGTGCGTTTGGAGCGACGTCAAGATCAAGGTGGTAGCCATTCCAAAGCGGAATTAGGACCGTTCCGCCAACATCGTCACAAGGAATCGCACGGCCACATAGAGTCGGAGAATTTCGGTAGCCCTCTCTGTCAATCATTGTGTGACCTAGCATGATCTTTGTTTCTAAGAGGGCGTGGGTGGAATGGTGATAGCGGAGCCTGTCAATAAAGTCCTCACCTTCGAACGATATAAGATATGTCCCTTCGCCCTCCCTTTGGTTACAATTCTCCTACACCAGCCATCATCCTTTGAATAAAGGAGCACCGCGTCGCCGCTCGATCCCTACAAGGCGCGCCAACCTGTTACCTACCAGGAACTCGGCGTGGATCGACTCGGCACTGCCAAAGCAACGCTATATGGCATGTGTGTCCATGAACTACGCAATGGCTCCTTGCCAAAAGCAACGTGAGTGTATGACCTGTAAAGAGCACGTGTGCATCAAAGGAGATCACGTCACTTTGGAGCGCCTGTGGTTCTTGAAGCGCAAATAGAACACCTTATTGAAAAGCGCAGCAGGCACACCGCGACGGCGACTTTGGTTCTGACCGCTGGGTAGATAACCACAAGTGGAGGCTAGCGCATGTCAGATCCATACGGATGGCACTTCAGAGCCCTCAGATAACTGATGGGGCATTTCTGATAATCCCCGAGGGACACGACCCGTCTGCGGTTCGTTGTGCGCTTATGGATCTCGGCATGGCGTATCAGCCTGAAACCGGGTTTCCTCGGATTTTGATTACTCCTTTGGCGCTCGACTGAACGTATGCCCAAGAGAATCATCACAAAGCCAGTTTGCCCAAGATCTTGCGCGAACTGGACCGCTGGGAAGGAAAACTGACCTGGCCCTTATTTTGCGAACGCATCGCGAAAGTGTTGGATGTGCCATCGGTATCGCGGCATACGATATACCTCTACCCCGCGATCAAAGAGCGGTTTGAGAAGCGCCAGAAGTACTTGCGAGAGGCTAAAGATATGCTTCCCAGAGATTACACGCCGGAGGCGGCAAATCGCCGGATTGCAGACCTTGAGGCACAGATCAGTCGGTTGGAGGAGACCAATAATTTGCTGTTGGATCACTTCCGTCGCTGGCGATACAATGCTTACGCGAATATTGTGCGGATAGATCTGTTGCCTTGGGACAAGCCTTTGCCGGAAATTAACCGATCTGGACGGCGAGAAATTGTAAAAAGTAAATTGCGTTGATCATGGAATCAAAAAAATTTAATTTAGGCTAAATCGTTTACTCTTTGAGGTGACATAATAATGGAAAATATCTGATGGAGCAGAAGGCTAGCAGAAAAAACGGCAACGGCGGCAATCTCGGGTTCGAAGCCGAACTATTCAAAGCTGCCGACAAGCTGCG
>JAKAZZ010000019.1 GCA_021826315.1 Actinomycetes bacterium | reverse complement strand
CTGCCAAGATTGTTGTCACTTTCGCACACTTTATGCCAGTGAACCGTATCGCAATACACCACAGAGTTCTCCCTTGTTTTAGAAAACGTTGAAATGGGAGAATCAAATGCGAAAGGCGGTATCCATCGCAGCACTTTTGTGGCTCGTCAACGGCCATTGGGAATAGCATGACTATGGCCACGGAAATCGCATCCGGCGATGGCCCGCAAGACCGCCTTATAACACGAGGTATTTTTTTGTGCAATACGACCGTTGGTTGACCTAAAGGTACCTATTACCTACCAAGGGTAGTATCGGTCGCTACGATTATTATCAAATAACTTGGTAACGAGCGCCATAGCCCCTCACTGAGTTACAGACCAATCCCATCCGTCATTGCACCTACTCGCCAACTTCTAACAAGGGAACAACTCTTGTTGAACAGTTACTTCAATACCCTTGGGAGACCCTCTTCAATAGTTGGCCATACCGTTGGATCGTGGCCTGGTACGATGAACATGTGATTGTCTACCGCGAGTGACTTTAGCTTTCGAATCTGCTCCAGAGTGTCGCTAGCTTCAACGTCAATGAATCGCCCCGATGGCCAACTCTGATTCAAAGTTCTCCTTCAAGTCACCCGCATCAAATACAAAGATGAATCCATTCGCACCATTTGATTGGGGAAAGTCAACCATGAAGCTTTGATGACCAGGGGTATGTCTTGGTGTCGATATGGCAGGTATCCCAGGTGCAATCTCAACGTCTCCAGATATCTGACGTTAGTTGAGTCTTGGATCGTCGTAGTCGACTCTAGCTAGGCCATGGCCTTGCGCCTTGGCAATGTCTCCTAGTCCAAATTCCAGCTCTTTGGATTGAATGTATACCGGAGTGCCACTTCCACCAAAGCGACGTAAGCCGCCTGCGTGGTCATTGTGGAGGTTGCTTACTGTAACTGCCAATAGGCGATCTACTGATAAACCGTGCCTATCGAGAGCATCTAGTAGTGGATCGGTACCATAGGCGGGAAGGATTGGAAGGATCTGATGGAATTTAGAGTAGAAGCGATCAAAGAGGGTGTCATCGTCCTGAAATTGATACTTGCGGTCGAAATCTTATCATCGTTAGATCGAAGTAGCGGAGAAATTCCCAAAGTTGCTTCACATAGCGGAGTGAGTCGAATCACTCTAATGGATCTTCTCTGAGGGGGGCGTTGCGGACTATTTCAGTAGGGATTTTCATTTTCAGCGAAAATTTATGAATTGTTTTCGAAGGCTTAGGGTGAAACCTTTGCGCGATTGACTCGCGGTGAATGAATTTTTTCGGCGTACCTTAGGTAGCAAACAGGTTCCCTATTTGGAATGGTTTTCCCTGAGGGCAAATAGTGTTTGTCCCTCCGGTACTAAACGCCGTGGTTGCACGGCAGCGCGATTTCGGTTTTGCTCTCAGATTCACTAGTAGATTTGCCTTCGGATTCGATGGGGCTAGAGGCGAATGACGTTCTAATAGAGTCGATTTTGCAGTAACGCCTATCTCTCTAGCTGTAGGAACGCTATCCGTAACCAAGATCTCAGTAGGCAATTTGTATATCCCCAAATGAGACGCTTTCCTATGCTAATTTTGCACCTTTAGCGCGGTGAATATCGAGCAAATTTTCTGAATCTAAAGCTTTACAGTTCTGAGAGCCTTTCCACTTTATTCCCTAGAAGTTTCCACTCGTTTTGTTTTGAAAATATATAGTTTTCGAATAGATGTTGCTCGAAAGTCTCTCAAAAGATGAAAAATTTAGTGAATGCGCACAATCAAATACACCTGCTTTGTTTGAAATCATATAAAACAGGAGTCGAATGTGAAAATGAACGGGACATGAACCGTTTAGAACATTCAGATTAACAGATCTTAAAACATTCCAGTTATGACGGAATTTTTTTTGATTTAGTGCTAGCTTCCTTTCAAGCGATTTCACGAACCTGACATTGAAGGGAGCTTAGGTGAAAAAGAGTGTAAAAATTGCCGTTGGCAGCTCAGCCATGGCGGTTATGTTGGCCGCATGTGGGTCGAGTGCTAGTAGTTCTAGTGGCTCTACTCAGAGCAGCACGGCATCGACAAATTGGGCGATGGAGACCTCGGCGCAAGCCGGCGGCGGAATGAGTGCCCTCGTAGCTGCGGCCAAGAAAGAGGGAACCCTCAACGTTATTGCACTGCCACCAGGTTGGGCTAACTACGGAGAACTCATCTCGACCTTCGAGAAGAAGTATGGCATTACTATCAACAGCCAAAACCCTAATGGGTCATCTGCTCAGGAACTGGCAGCATTAAGGGCTGAAAAGGGAACCTCTAAGGAGCCCGATGTCGTCGACGTAGGACCCTCATTTGCCCTTCTAGGTGCACAGCAAAACCTCTTTAGCCCATACAAAGTTGCTTCCTGGAATCAGATTCCTGCCAATTCAAAGGACTCAGCTGGAAATTGGTACTACGACTACGGTGGCTATATCTCGATTGGATACAATGCCGACGCATTCGGATCTAATCCCCCAACGAGCTTTGCCAGCCTACTTCAGCCCCAGTATAAGGGCGCTGTTGCTCTTGATGGTAACCCAACTAGCGCAGGAGCTGCCTTTGGTGCAGTCTATGCCGCTTCGTTGGCGAATGGCGGTTCGCTCTCCAACATCCAACCTGGCCTTAACTACTTCAAGCAGCTTGCAGCAGCTGGAAACTTCGTGCCAGTACAAAGCTCTCCCGCTGTAATCGAAAGCGGCCAGATCAAAGTCAATATCGACTGGGACTACCTGAACGCCGCATACGCAATAGCAACTAAGGGCAAGGTTAATTGGAAGGTATTTGTTCCGGCACAGGGGCAATACGCTTCATATTACGCGCAAGCAATCTCTGCGAATGCACCGCACCCCGCAGCTGCTCGCCTCTGGGAAGAGTTCATCTACTCTGCGGAAGGTCAAAACCTGTATCTAAAGGGTCTGGCGCGTCCGGTACTCTTGCCAGCCATGCAGACCGCGGGTACTGTAAATTCAACCTACATGAGCCTTCTCCCATCGGTGAGTGGAACTCCTCAGTTCCCAACGCAATCGCAGTTGTCTGCAGCTCAGACTCTCGTTGCTAACCAGTGGACCTCAATAACAGGGTAAGTTAGTTGAAAACTTGTCGCAAGGAGCGAAGTTGACAAAATACAACGAGGAGCTCCTCGATTCGAATGTTCGCCCGGCAGGTATTGGGGAAGAGACCCAAGTCCCTGCTGGGCGAAGTTCGCGGGGGCGCCGTAAGGGCTTAAGAAATGCTTTAGGTGCAATACCCTTTATCGCATATATCGGAGTGTTCTTGGCGCTCCCAGCAGTCTCTGTTATCGCCACTGCATTTCAGGACGGTAACGGAAAGTTCACGCTGTCGAACTTCAGCGAAGCTGTTCACGGAGTATATCTGAAGAGCTTCGTTGCGAGCATTGAGCTCTCGTTCGTTGCAGCTCTCGTGGCGGTTGTTGTAGGTCTCATGGCAGCCTTAGCTGTTAGTTCCACCTCGAATAGGGTTGTCCGGTCTCTCGTTACGGCTGGTTCTGGTGTCTTTGCAAATACGGGGGGCGTCCCTCTTGCCTTCTCGTTTATTGCTACGGTTGGCAATTTTGGAATCATAACAAAGATATTGAAGTCTGCCGGTATTGACCTATACGCTCACGGCTTTTCTCTCTACTCTGTGACCGGCCTCGCGATCGTCTACCAGTACTTTTTGATTCCTCTAATGGTTCTAATTATGCTTCCCCCCATTCAGTCCATAAGAAAAGAGTGGGTTGATGCATCGCAATCATTGGGAGCTTCTCGCTCTCAATTTTGGAGGTGGATCGGAATCCCACTCCTGCTGCCTCCTATCTTTGCCGCTTTCATCGTCCTTTTCACGGACTCATTCGCTGCATACGCAACAGCCCAAGCGCTCACATCTGGTACCATTCCGCTTGTTCCTATTCAACTTGGAGCCTTGATTTCCGGTAACGTTCTGGCTGGTCAGACTAATCTCGGTGACGCACTCGGTGCGGGGATGATCTTGATTGTGGTTCTAGCTGGGATTATCTACGCGACGATCCAAAGGAGGACTTCACGATGGCTACGATAGCTCCAGATCTAACGCCCAATACCAAGACGAGTGGTAATGACTCGAGTGACGTTCTAAAGCTAGGGCGTCCTTTCCGCTACATTGTCCTCACTCTGGTTGGCCTATTTTTCATTGTGCCGATTGTATCTTCGGCCCGTTTTTCGTTCCTTGGGAACCACAACAGCTTTACCATTTCTGCGTACACTCAACTCTTCGGAACCGCGCAATTTTGGAGCACACTTTTCCTATCGGTCAAGGTGGGCGTTGGAACAGTTTTTTTGACCCTGGCGCTCCTGATTCCAACGGTGGTTTGGGTGCATGTTCGTCTTCCAAAGTTGCGGAGGGTCTTTGAGGCCATCTCCCTCTTACCGTTAGTTGTTCCTTCGGTGGTTGTTACCCTGGGTGTGATTACTTCTTTCCGTGGACTACCGAACATCATCTACGGAACCCCAGTGATCCTTTCGTTGGAGTACGTTGTTCTAGCACTCCCCTTTAGTTACAGGGCCCTCGATTCATCGGTACAGTCAATAGATCTAAAGACTCTGGTTGAAGCGGGACAATCTTTAGGGGCGGGGTGGATAAAGCTACTTCGCTTTGTCCTACTGCCAAATATCCGAGGAGGAATAATTGGCGCGTCGATTCTGACCTTTGCATTCTGCCTAGGAGAATTCGCAGTTGCATCGCTTTTGAGTTTTACGACCTTCCCGGTGTTTTTGGTTCAGGTTGGACAACTCGCCGCGAGCCAAGCCGTAGCCTTGTCGCTTATCGCACTCCTCTTTACTTGGATACCGCTAGCGGTCATAACTCTTGTCTTTTCACAGCGTCGGGCTAGCCGTTCGACCGTTGTGGCTGATGAGTAAAAAATTAGATCCAAGACTGATTTAGCGTTCGTATATGTGCCGGTACGTCGATGATGATTTGTAAAAGGAGTAGAGAGTTAGATGATATCGAGTAAGACCAGCGCCAAAGGTGGACGCTATAGTCGTTCAGGTCTGCCCGTTCGCTTTGAAAATGTGGCGCGAAACTTTAAAGACGTAGCAGCCCTTAAGTCATTCAACCTAAGTGCCGATCCTGGCGAGTTGATTGTCTTACTCGGCCCGTCTGGTTGCGGAAAGACGACCGCGCTACGTGTCCTTGCCGGTCTTGAGATGCCAGATAGTGGACGGGTCATCATCGGTGATCACGATGTAACCTCTCTTCCCTCTGCTAAGCGAAATATTGGCATGGTTTTCCAGAGCTATAGCCTTTTTCCAAATATGACTGCTAGGGAAAACGTGGAATTTGGACTTCGAGTACGAGGTCAAAGCCAAAACGATCGATCTAGCCGATCTGGCGAATTGCTTGACCTGGTTGGTTTAAAGAGTCAATCAGATCGCTACCCCCATCAGCTCTCAGGCGGACAGCAGCAACGCGTTGCCCTAGCCCGTGCCTTGGCGGTCCAACCTGAGGTTTTGGTTTTGGATGAGCCACTCTCTGCTCTGGATGCGAAGGTTAGGTCCTCCCTCAGGGACGAGATTCGTCGGATTCAGCTCGAACTCGGTATAACCACCTTCTTCGTTACTCACGATCAAGAAGAGGCTCTCGCTATAGCTGATCGGATCGCGGTAATGCATCAAGGCCAACTCGAACAACTTGATACTCCCCTAGCGGTCTACACTAATCCTGCGACTGAATTCGTAGCTGAGTTTGTGGGTACCGTAAATCGCCTTCCTGGCCGTATCATCGATGCAAGTCACGTTGACGTTGAAAACGTCGGTTTGGTTGAGTACAAGTCCGACTCCACCTTTGCCGCTGGCTCCGAGGTTGAAGTTCTAGTAAGGCCCGAATCGATAGGTATCCGCGAGGGTAACGATGAGAGTTGTAGAATTCTCGCCAAGAGCTTTCTTGGTTCAACAATAAAGATCACTCTTCTTGATAGGACAGATCGCCTTATATCTGTCGCAATCCCGACCTCTGATGCTGGATTAGTTGAAGGGGTAGAGGCTGTAAATCTTTACTCCAGGGGCCAAGCTCTGTTGGTAAAAGGTAGATAAAAATTCGAATAAGAACAAGCCAGGCCCGTGCATACTGTGGCTTCGGAGATTCCATTTACTGTAAGCGTGTCGCTAAATAAGAAGTCGCCTCTTTTGAGGCGACTTCTTATTTGTGTAGCTTTTGAGATTCGGTCAGACGTTGTGATAGTTAAAGATACGTAAGGAGCAACAAATGGTTCGCAACGATCCTATGTCAAGGGCACAGATAGGTGCGATAGGTCGGCCAGTCGCTCATTACGGATTCGCCGGCGTTAAGAGCACGTAACTCTAACGTTAAAACCACCCCTTATCCTATGAAGCCAAGCTTTTTGGTTGGATATTTAATGCAAATGCGACAGCCCTTTTTAATTTCCGCTGCGTTAGTGCTTGATAGAAAACTGATTGCCTCGTAACTGCTGGTCCATTTAGATCTATATCCATCGAGGGAGATCTCGGGCAACCTAATTTTAACTCTTCGGGAATACTGTAGTATTTACTACAGTTGGAATTAGTGTATACAAAGCTACACCAGGAGATGTGATGCAAGATCCTAATTCAAAAAATACCGGCCTGAAAACCGCTGTAGTGGAGGCCTCTCGCACGTTGTTTAAAAATGGTGTTATGTCCCACACCGGTCACGCTAATCTATCAGCAAGGGTCGACGGGGACACCATGCTCTTGACGATTGACGGTCAGGTTCGTGAATTGACTGAAGACCGCCTCGCTCTCGTCAGGCTCGATGGGACTGTAATCGAGGGTGATCTCGACCCTACCAACGCCGAGATTGTAACGATGCACTCTGAGGTTTACAAGATACGACCAGGTGTTGGTGGAATAATCCACACGCACTCGCCTAGCTTGTTGGCTTTCGCACTCGCCAATCGCTCCCTTAGTTGCAGGTACGAAGCACTCTTGAGGTTCGGGCAAGCAACCGAGGTACCTGTGGTTCCGTGGGCTCCACGTGGAACTGAGAGATCGGTGACAGGCATAATCGATACCATAACTGAACACCCCGATACGAACGCAGTAATACTTGGAAACCATGGAGTGCTTGTATTCGGCCCCACCCCAGGTGCCGCAGCAGCGCTACTGACGGTTCTCGAAGAGGCTGCTGAGGCTGAGTTGGCATCTGAAGCTATTGGAGGAGCCGTCGACCTTCCATCTGGTGCTCTAGCTGACATCAGAGCTGGAATGGCGAGGGTTCGTTCATGAGTTACGCAGCAGAATCACCACAAGAGGTAGACGGATTCGATACTATTCGCGCCAGGTACATTGAGCTTACTGGAAGCGTGCCACCTTCCATTGAGACCAGGATCAAAGTAGCTAAGGAAGCTGGACGTCTTGACGCAGTCGAAAGCATCGAGGAGCTTCGCCAAGTTCTAATCATGAATAATCCTCTCGGGCGTAAAGTTGGCCAGTTAGTACACTTTTCTCAGTTGGAAGCACTCGGCGATGCAACTCCCGCCCGACTTCACGCTCGTTCTGCGTACAAAGCGGGGGCAACCGTAAGCGAATTGGTCGGAGTAGCAGAACTTTCGCTTATTACATCTGGAATGCCCGCCTACAGCCTTGCTATTGAGATTTTTGGAGAGCTTTTAGAGGAGGAAAGTGGGAGCAAAACGGAGTGAGACACCACAGCAAGAAGTAACTGGAGGCCTATCTGATCCACCTTCCCTACTTCCACTAGAGGCGGGAGTGGGCTTCAGGTTGAGTCGATTGGTACGTAATCTCAAGAAGGACTGGGCTGAGGAGTTGATCGAAGTAGGGGTCACTCCCCCACAGGCTGCAATATTGCGCGCAGTAGGCCTCTGGCCCGAAAGCTCTGTCAGATTTATAGCGCGAGCTCTCGACTCTGATCCTATGAATGTGAAGCGTTGTGTCCATGAGCTTGAAGCAAAGGGGCTTATTGCAAGTGGGATTCGAGAAGGCGGTAGAACTTCGAGAAGGCTCTCGTTGTCCGAACGTGGTGCGAATCTTGTAGCAAAGATTGATACTCTGGCACGTGCCCAGCAAAAGTGGATTGAAGATGGGCTAGGTGCAGAGCTCCTCAGCCAACTTTTGCGATCACTTGACCGTCTTGAACCCCTTCTTTCGAAGCTTTCTGACGACAATACCACGATCGCAGAAGGCGACGTTTGACCACTGACTCTTTTGCACGCTAACATAAACCAAATCGGGATTCGTGATAGCGCAAGATTGTGATCGTCGTTTGCTATATTCTCACGCGCTAGCCCCGAGAGTCCATAGGGCCACTCTCTGCATTTCCAGAGAGTGGCCACGTTACTCAGATAGCAAAATAGATGAGCTGATGACGGCGATACTTTGGTAACGATAATTGATCACACACGTGGTCGGGGCTGGATTCGATCTAGCTGGAAAGGCTGCGTGACTTTTCCAGAATCTTTGGACCAGGGCGCCGATATCATTGGACCATGTTTCCGCAATCTTTGGACCACTAAATATCGATCCGATTAGCTCTTCTTGACAATTGAATTGAATGGCAAATGTAGGGGACGTCTTTTTCCGCCAAGGATGTCGTTTCTTCGCTTGATTTGTGTTTCCAAGAGGGTGAAAACAGAGCAGCAACGAAAAGGTACCCACGTTAACTCAAGAAAAAGTAGCAGCGGCTCTCTACTAGCTCGACAAGTCGAATCCGCTAAAAGGAGGTGCTATTGCCAAGATTTAAATGAGATCACGGTATCAATCCAAACGTTTCTTTACCAGTGGAATTCATTGGGAAAAACTAGAGCCGCTACCTCAAGTACGTCGATCAAAAAGATCAGGTACTAACTGGAAATTGACCATCGATGATAATGGGGCTAACACCTATACGTTCATCAAGAATATCTAGTAGCTCGAGGTTACCCCTTGATGCAATCGGTGCTATGCCAAAGTCATCGATTACAACAACGTCTTTGGATCGTAGGTTGGCCAAGAGTAACTTGTAGTTGCCGTCAGCTCTAGCTATGGCTAATAGGTTCAGTAGGTGGAATAGCCAAAGGTAACGAACGGGTGTGATCAGCCACAATTGCGCCATTGGCGATAGCAAAGACCAGAATCTTTAGATGTCCCTGCCCCGTTGATGCAACTGAAGCAGAACTACCGAGTTGACGGAAGATGGTACTTAGTAAGTTGCCACAACCGAATTCCCGCGGGATTTCATCGCATACTGATTTAATGAGTGCGCCACGTCACGGAACCCAAGTAAGTGACCGATACTTTTCGAGCCTGAACACACAACAAGATGTCGATGGCCGTGCGGCCATAACCAATCTGTTGGGCAATGGTCCGCAGAATCCATCCTTGACTCCTCAGACACTAGCTAAGTGCGCGCAGTTCGATTTTCGAACACGGGATATGGGTAGACCACTGATAATTGATTCGTGCAACGGTGAATGCTTCTCGACCGTTGCGCTAATTACTCTGAATCACCACATTCAAAAGGGTGTTGATTCCCGCAAGGTGGGGAACCTTCAATTATCGTCTGTGACAGGTTGCATCATGTTTCGGTTCAACTAACCCGGGACGCCACAATAGCCCACCATTTCGCTGCCAAGGTACCGCTGGCAAGCACCTCGTACCGTATTGGTAAAATTGAGTTGCGAAACCCGACCGATTTCTGGCGATCCGTTGGATTTTGCCGACTTGCCCTTTTCGCACTATTGATTTATACGTATTGCTTCTATGCGTGCACGGCTCCAATTGTTGCTCTTTTGTTAAATCGAGGTTTACGCGAGCAATAACAGTGCCTTCGGACTTAGCGTTGAGCTAATCTTCCTTGCAATACGTATTCAATAGACGAAAGCGGTCGCAAGATGTTACTTACTGATCGTGACAAAGAAAAGCTCCTAATGGTCGTTGCTGGTGATTTGGCTAGGCGACGCTTAGACCGCGGTCTTCGCCTCAATTATCCAGAGGCCATTGCGCTTATTTCAACAGAGCTTCTCGAGAAGGCCCGCGACGGTAAAAGTGTTGCTGAGCTTATGGTCTACGGCGCTCAGATCCTCTCTAGGGATCAGGTAATGGAGGGTGTGCCCGAAATGATCGATGAGATCCAGATCGAGGCGACCTTTCCGGATGGTACCAAGCTAGTTACCGTACACCACCCCATCGTATAACTCCATAAATTTCATATGTTCAAGTACAAAAGGGATCTAAATAACCCTAAGTCGCGATTGGTCAACGAGCGCTGCAGTTGTTTTTGCGTACACGAGAAGAGGAAATAGATGATTCCAGGTGAGTTCATCTTGGAAGATGATGAGGTTGAGATTAATTACGGCTCTTCAATCTTCGAGGTCCAAGTAGTAAATAGTGGTGATCGGCCAGTTCAGGTGGGATCGCACTTCCACTTCTTCGAGACGAATGAATATCTGATCTTCGATCGGGAGAAGGCAGTCAACTGTCGCCTAGCGATTGCAAGTGGAACTGCAATTCGATTTGAACCAGGTCAAACCAGGGTCGTTCCGCTAATGAAGTTCAGTGGATCCCTCGGAATTACTGAGACGGAGATAAAGAGCGAAGTTAGTGGAGGCTCAAATGGCTAGCAATCTTTCAAGGGCCAACTACGTGAGCCACTACGGTCCAACCGTCGGCGACCGCATTCGCCTAGGAGATACATCTCTGATGGTCGAGATAGAGCGCGATCTTACGACAAAGGGCGAAGAGGCAAAGTTTGGCGGCGGTAAGACTATTCGTGATTCGATGGGTCAAAATCCCGCGATCACAAGAGCTATGGGTGCCCCAGACCTGGTAATTACGAATGCCATTGTCATGGACTACACCGGTATCTACAAAGCTGACATAGCAGTACGAGATGGTCTCATCGTCGGTATCGGAAGTGCGGGTAACTCGTTAGTCTCTGCCGGTGTTACCATCGAAATCGGCGCAAGCACCGAGATAATCGCTGGCGAGAAGATGATCCTTACCGCTGGTGGGATCGACTGTCACATCCACTTCATCTCTGCAGATCAGATCCAAGTAGCCATCTCATCTGGGGTAACCACGATGATCGGTGGAGGTACCGGTCCCGCAACCGGTACGAATGCTACAACTGTCACCCCGGGTAGTTGGTATATAAAGAAGATGATGGAGGCCTTTGAAGATCAACCCATAAACGTTGGATTTATGGGTAAAGGAAATTCGTCGTCTCACGAAGCCATACGAGAACAGGTTATAGCCGGCGCCATGGGGCTAAAGCTCCATGAAGACTGGGGGTCTACCCCAAGGGCTATCTCAACTTGTCTCGATATCGCAGATGAGTTAGACGTTCAGGTTGCAATCCATACTGATACCCTCAATGAAAGTGGCTTCGTCGAGAGAACCATCGCCGCAATTGGCGATAGAACCATTCACGCCTTCCATACCGAAGGGGCAGGCGGTGGTCACGCTCCAGATATCATGCGCGTCGCGGGATTATCCAACTTTTTGCCATCGAGCACTAATCCAACTAGGCCTTATACCAAGAACACCATCGAAGAGCACTTAGATATGCTCATGGTCTGTCACCACTTGGACAAGTCCGTCGCCGAGGATATCGCCTTTGCGGATTCACGAATTCGTGCAGAGACGATCGCAGCTGAAGACGTCCTTCACGATCTCGGTGCCATCTCGATGATCGCCTCTGATAGTCAAGCTATGGGGCGGGTCGGTGAGGTTATCATAAGAACTTGGCAGACCGCTGACAAGATGAAGCAAGAGCGTGGACCGCTAATTGGAGATAGCGATCGCTCTGACAACTCTCGCGTCAAGAGGTACGTCGCCAAGTACACCATTAACCCAGCTATCGCAAATGGTATCTCATCTCACGTTGGATCGATTGAAGTTGGAAAGATGGCTGACCTAGTCTTATGGAAGCCCGCCTTCTTTGGAGTAAAGCCTGAGATGATAATCAAGAATGGCATGATCGCTTATTCGATAAGCGGGGATCCCAACGCCTCTATTCCAACCCCCGAACCGCGACTCTACAAACCTCAATTTGGGGCGATGGGCCTTGCAGCCGGAGCACTCGGTGTCACCTTCGTCTCAGCAATCTCGCTTACTGATGGACCAAGCCACCCTAGCTCGAATCGTAAAAGAGTGGCGGTAAGCGGTACCAGAAAGATCTCTAAGGCATCGATGCTCCTAAATGACAGAGTTGGAAACATTGAGGTAAACCCACAGACTTATGAGGTTCGCCTAGATGGTGAGGTTATGACATCCAAGCCAGCCGAAGTGCTTCCGTTAGCTCAGAGGTACTTTCTCTTCTAGTGGGACTTTGAGTTGAAGAGTCCGCGAAGAGGGTTTGAGCGGCATGGCAAAATTGCTTGGTGGGATTTACAACACTACCCCACTTGTGAAGGCCGCAAGGAAATGCGAGCGGGTTGTAATGAGGCAATAGTGCCGATGGGAACGATGACTCAGGAAGGACTCTTATCGGAAAGTAGTACTAATCGAGGAGGAGAAAGCTCCTTGAGTATTTGAGGTGCGGTAAAGCGTGTTCGTTGGGTTTTATGAAATTGGGAAGCTCAATTAAGAGAGACGTTCGATTTCGAGATACGTTGGCGGTGAGTTTTTGAAGGGAGGTAGCCAAGAGTGCAAGTAAGTGATAGGAAAGTCGATTTAGCCCATATTGCTCAGATGCACTACTTCTTTGACTCGGCGTTTCCAGCGGGGAGCTACGGCCATAGCTTCGGCTTTGAGACATTTGCGACATCTAAGTCAGGGGGAGATAAGAGCCAAGCTCTGGAGTGGATAAGAACATACATGGTCTTTTCGCTCTGGTACGGTGATCTTGAAAA
The DNA here is from genome assembly GCA_021826315.1 of Actinomycetes bacterium. Lineage (GTDB taxonomy): Bacteria > Actinomycetota > Acidimicrobiia > Acidimicrobiales > Acidimicrobiaceae > Acidithrix. Next base: position 36,162 of record JAKAZZ010000019.1, on the reverse strand, counting down.
TATCTCTAAGGCTAGAGCGGCTCTAGCCATTTCACCCGTCGACACCGAGAAGGTGTACCTCCTCGATAGGCGCCTTCACGCTAGCAGGTCTACGAGTGAGGCTCGAAAGTCAGCTGAGTCGCTCGCTAGATCGATTAAGGTGGCCGCAAGTCGTCTCTTTGGTGATGAAGTTGCAGCACTACACCTCGATAGTCAAAGCTTTCTTGAGCCCTCTACCTTCGTGGGCCTTCTGTCAAACCGTCTTAGCTGGGATGAGGACTACACCAGACTCCTCTACCTCCAGGGCCAAGCGCTATCGGCTACGTCGGTACTTGTAAGGTGTGGCAAGATCGGACAATTTACCCAACTCGAGATGATGGCTGAGTTGATCGACCTCTCTGCAAAGTTGGCATCAATAAGGCCGAACAAGGTATCTAGTCGGGGTGCTGTGACGTCGTGGGCGATTGAAGTTGATCAGATAAACCACCAGAATCTTTCGCCAAGATTGTTTCAGTCATGATGCACGGAGCTTGAAGTGGATCACTATGAAGACCGCGAAGTTGGTCGATTATTTAGGTTTCATGGTCTCAAACCTAAGTGCAGCAACCAATCGGTGCCAGACGATCGAGCAGCACCACGTGAACCAACGGTGCTAGACCTTGACACTGTTTTTGGATTTTTACCAATTTGACGATTACCTGTAAGGAGAAGAGAGATGACAATAACAACTGACGAGATACGTTCGAAGAGGACCAATCGCGCGGTGCGTATCGGGGTTGGCGGTCCAGTTGGATCGGGAAAGACCATGTTGGTTCGTAGGATAATTGAATCCCTGCGGTCGACTATTCGTATCGGTGTCGTGACTAATGACATCTATACCAAGGAAGACGCCGAGTTCTTGACCAAGCTCGGAATCCTCCCAAAAAATCACATCCTCGGAGTTGAAACTGGAGGATGTCCTCACTCTGCGATTCGCGACGACGTATCGATGAATCTCGCCGCTATTGATGAACTTAGCAAACAGTGTGGAGATGACTTGGATCTGATTCTCGTCGAATCAGGTGGTGATAACCTGACGGCGATGTTCTCTCCCGATCTAGCCGATAAGACAATCTATGTTATCGATGTGGCACAGGGAGACAAGATTCCTCGCAAGGGCGGACCAGGACTTACCTATTCCGATCTTTTAATCATCAACAAGATCTCGCTAGCCCCATTCGTCGGAGCTAACCTCGAAGTTATGGATCGCGATGCTAAGGCTCTTCGTGGCGACGGCTCTACTATCTTTTCAGACCTCGGTGACGGTAGGGGAATTCAAGAGATTTCAAAGTGGATCATAGAGCAGTTGAATTAGAGGCACGCCTTTTCTGACTCTATGACTCGGTGCAGAGTGCGGCCGTAAGCGCATCAAATGCCTTTTGTTCGTACTCCGGATGGACGTGTTTTCGATGCGCATAATTTGTTCAAACCTGAGCCGGTAACAATTGTTAGACCAAAGAAGAGTTTCCGTAGTTTTCCATAGTCTCAACGATCTAGCAGTCGTAGATGTTATGTAACAGCAAATGAAACGGAGTCAAAGAAGTGAAGATCAAGACGACCGAGGAGGGCATAAAAGCGATAGTCAGTGACGGAGAGCAGTGGAATGGTGAAGAGCATCACCCTTCTCAGCCTTCATCTACGAAGGTGGACGGTACCCGCGTAGTAACTTCGAGTTCACTCGACCTCGCAGTAGATGACGTTGTTGAGTGCCCGTCAATAGATCGCAGTTTTGTGTCACCTAGCACCAATGGCCTTAGTGGTGCCTCTCCTACCTCGTCGTTGGTAGTAGATTTTGACCGATCCTCACCGCGACTCAAGGAGCAGTACGGACAGTTTCGATTATCGAACAAAACCTCTTCTGCTCTTGGCCATAGCCGTTACTTCATTACAGAGATAGGACCTGGCCTCTTTCCAAGTGAATCGCACAAGGTCACCATCTCTTTGCAGAACAACAGTAGGGTAATTATTGAGAGCCAATCTGCAGCAAAGGTACACATTGCACCTGAAGAATCGCACGCTTCTATTGGTTATCGCTTCAACGTCGCAGGTGGCTCGAGTCTCATTGCGCTTCAAGCGCCAACTATCTCGTACGCGGGTTCAAAGCTAATCTCCACCATTGAAATTAATGTGGAGACCGGTTCGAGGGCTATCGTCTCTGAGTTGCTCGCAAAGGTAGCAACCACCGATCAATCAATTGGTACCACCTTCGTCGATATGATGATCGATATCTCCTATGGTGGCGAACTTATCGTCATCGATAGGATTGCAACTTACCAGACACCGATTCATGATGAGACCGCTGCAAAACAGGTCATCGGTGGAGGGAGAGAGGTAGTCGGCGGTATCTATGTAATCGGATACCAAGACACGCCTCTCGATGTCCTAGCTGCAACCGCATGCGAGATTGCGAAGCTAATACCAACTGTTGAGGTAACCTCTCCGACTTCTCCAACGCCAGATGTTGCATTGATTAGAGCACGCGGGGACGATCCATATGCCATCGAGGAGTTCTTTATGGGGGTTGCAAAGGCTCTGTAACGCTAAGCGTTCTTGCTCTTCAGAATCTCGTCAATTGAGTGTTGGTCTATCGACATATTGCACTTAGATTACAATGACGACCGAGATCAATACGCTGACACATGCCTGCACCGTCACCTATAAAAGGTCGCGAGCTACTATTTGCCGTGGCTCACTTGCGGAAATGGTGTAGTGAATATCTCGCGGAATGATCTTCCGAGGGATGGTAGGAATTTCGTCGTTTGGGGTGATCAATTTCAACCGGACGATGATGTATTTTGTGAGTCATCGATTCAATTCGCGTGCATGAAGAAGTGAAGGATCGGTCCGGTTGTGCTTGAAACTTTGATTGTTCATGTGCGCTCAGGTTCCGCTAGCGGCCTCGGAGACACCGCGTCGAAATAGGCCTGGGCGTATAGGGCCTTATTCGCGCTTTTTTCGGCTTACGGTGGACCGATACGCGTGGATAATCGATTCTTTAGATACGTTAACATCCCTGTAACGAAGGGAAACATTGCTGCAATCTTGGGGTGATAGCTTTTTGTCTACAAAATACTTAAGACAAAGGAGTGGCAATTGCCCCGGAATCCTCTACCTCGCGAAGCTTCTGAAACCGACAGCAACGGTTCCCCTTTGGGCACCGTTGAAAGCGCTCTATTTACGGGTCTCAACACTCCGCTCAGTCGACGATCACTATTCAGTAAGGGCGGAAAATTCCTAGGAGCAGTTGCCCTAGCGGGTGCGATACCGGAGATCTTAGCAGCTTGTGGCAGTGCGTCATCGGCAGCTACGTCAACAACAACCGCAGCCCTTGCTCAAGTTGCTCTTCAATTGGTATATCTCGAGAACGTCCAATTTGCCGGTAGCTTCTTCGCGCTCGATAAGGGTTACTACAAAGCAGCTGGAGTAGACGTAACGCTGCTTCCTGGTGGCCCCAACATTGCACCTGAGCCGATCGTTATGTCCGGCAAGGCTTTAGTCGGTATAACCCACACCGCAGAGGCAGTTCAAGCTATCAACAACGGCGCCACCTTGAAGATTATCGGTGCTGGATTCCAGAAGAGCCCAACTTGTATCGCCTCTCGCGCAAGTGCGCCAATCCACAATCCAACCGAGATGATAGGCAAGAAGATCGGAATTAGCGCCTCTAACCAACCGATCTGGGATTCTTTCTTGAAGGCAAATAATATGACCGCTTCTCAGATGGACGTCGTGACCATCGGCTTTGACCCCACCCCACTTGCTACTGGTGAAGTAGATGCAATTATGGCCTTCTACACCAACGAGCCGATCGTATTGAAGCTCAAGGGCGTTGACACTTACGCCTTCTTGCTAAATGACTACAACTACCCATTGATGGAAGATCTCTACATCGCTAACGCCGCCGATCTTGCTGATCCGGTGAAGCGTGCCCAGATCGTAGGAATCATGACCGGTGAGTCAAAGGGCTGGAGCGATGTATTGGCGAACCCTGACGAAGCTGCAACGCTAGCAGTTACCAAGTACGGTGCGAATCTCAAGCTAGATCCAGCACAGCAGAAGTTGGATGCCGAAGAGCAGAATGCATTCGTCGCAGATGCGGATACCAAGGCTCACGGTCTTTTCTGGATGACACCAGCGAAAGTAGCTGGAACGATCAAGTCACTGGGAATCGGAAACGTAACCGCGTCTCCTTCGATGTTCACTAACGAGATTTTGCAAAGTATCTACAAAGGTGGTAGCAAGGCATGAACGTAGCAGTAAATAGTACGATCGAGGTCACTTCAACTAAGGAGAGTGAGGTGGCCTCGGGAGTAGATGGCCTGTGTGTTGAGGGGGTTTCTAAGACCTACCAAAGTCACAGATCTTCAACGCTTGCATTGAGTGATGTCAATATATCTTCGGCCAAGGGGAGCTTTACCGCTCTTCTTGGCCCATCTGGCTGTGGAAAGTCAACCATTCTACGGATGATGGCTGACCTAGAGGCACCATCGAGTGGAAAGATCTTGATACACGGCGAAGAGCCAAAGGTAGCAAGAACATCGCACCACTTAGGAGTTGCCTTTCAGGAGGCAGCACTTCTGCCATGGAAGAGCGTCGAGGCAAATATAACACTTCCCCTCGAGATCGCAGGGCGAAAGATAGACCGTGCCTTTGTCGCCGAGTTGATCAACTTGGTCGGCCTCTCGGACTTCACTAAGGCGCTTCCCTCTCAGCTCTCTGGCGGCATGCGTCAAAGGGTAGCAATAGCTAGGGCGCTATCGATAGATCCCCACGTTTTACTACTCGACGAACCATTTGGTGCCCTCGATGAGATGACGAGGCGTCGCCTCAATATTGAACTGCAGCGGATTTGGAGCGAACGCTCCTTGACGACGCTTTTGGTTACGCACTCCATCTCAGAAGCCGTATTTCTCGCAGATGATATCTACGTTCTATCGCCACGACCAGGAAGGGTAAGCGCACACGTTAAGATCCCATTTGAGCGTCCCCGTAGCGCAGAACTCATGCGCACCAAAGAGTTCCACGAGATCTGTGACTATTTAAGTGGAATTCTCTTCGGGAGTGAAGAGGAGGATGACAACCATTGACTCTTACCGCAACAATAACTGATGCACCACCCACAAACAAGGTACCAGTAGGTAGACGGGTCCGTTTAAGTCGCCATCATAGGACCCAGCTATACATCATCATTGGAGTAATAGCTCTGTGGGAGCTATTAGCAACGACTATCTTTGCCCACCGCTTTGTTCTTCCTACCCCTACCTCGATAGCTCAGACCGCTTGGAATGATCACTTCTACGGCTCCGACCTGGTGACCACTCTCTCCGAAGCGGCGCTTGGCTGGTTGATTGGAAATGGCCTAGGGCTACTTCTAGCGGGATTGAGCTTGATCAGTCCAAGGCTAGAAAAGTCTTTGCTTTCGTTCGGTGTTTTAACGTATGCAGTTCCAACCGTTGCAATTGGTCCAATCCTCTTTATCATTCAGAGCCCCTTCGCCGCCAAGGTAACTATGTCAGCGCTTTCGGTCTTCTTCGTTACGTTGACCGCTGGAGTAGTTGGCCTAAGGCAGAGCTCAAAGACCGCCATTGAGATGGTTAGCGCATTTGGAGGAAGCAAGTTCCAGGTCTTACAAAAGGTGCGTATTCGGGCAAGTATGCCAGCGGTTGCTAGTGGTCTTTGTATCTCGGCTCCCGCCTCAATCTTAGGTGCCATCATCGGGGACTACTTTGGTGGCCAAAGTGGCCTTGGGGTCGTCATGCTCCAATCCCAACAACAGTTAGCAGTAGCACGAACTTGGGCTATCGCCCTAGTAACGACGATCGTATCAGGTGGAGCTTATGCGTTAACCCTCTATGCAACGAAGCGCTTTGGCGCTGGCACTGCAACCACCACTGAAGCGGGCGAGGGGCTTTCTACTCTTCGAATTGGAGGTCTGAAGTCGAACATGGCCGCGTTGGTACGATTGTTCGGCGGAGTAATTGCAGGTCTTATAATCTGGGACCTCGCGATTCATGCGAGTGGCCTAGGTGGATACTTCTTGAAGAGTCCGCTCGCCGTCTATCAATACCTATTTGTCGGTAGCGGCGCTGCAGCCAATCGTTCGGATATCATTTCAGCCATCGGAATCACCCTCATGCACGCTGGCACCGGCTGGTTGGTGGGGACAATAGTGGCGATTTTCGGCGCAGTAGTTTTGGTTCTATACCCAACTCTTTCGGCTGCTGTTATGCCCTTTGTGATGATCGTACGATCGGTTCCATTGGTCGCGATGACTCCCCTGCTAGCCCTACTCTTTGGTAGAGGTTTAATTGGCATCACCGTTATTGCTGGATTGGTTACCTTGGTCCCGACGTTGGTGACGGTTGCCGATGGCCTTCGCCAAGTTCCACCGAGTTCAATCGATTTGATAAGTTCGATTGGGGGCTCAAAGCTCCAAGCTCTCATGAGTGTTCGACGAATGTATGCCATCCCATCCATCTTCGCAGCGGCGAAGATATCCATGCCAGGTGCAATGCTCGGTGCGGTATTGGCTGAGTGGATGGTAAGCGGTAGTGGAATTGGCCATGCTATGGCCTACGACGTCATAGGTAGTAACTTTGGCAACCTCTGGGCAGCAATCGCAATTATTGTTGCGATATCGTTGATCCTTTACTTTGTGATAAATGCAATTGAAGCGTCGTTGAAGCGGAAGCTGGCGATTTCGTGAGCCTTCTTTACGGAGTCCTCTTTGTTATAGCTGGAGTTGGTGCTGGTCTCATCTCAACTGCCTTTGGCATCGGTGGTGGAGCGCTCTCTACCCCGGCAATTAGGGCACTTGGGACATCGGCACTCATGTCAATTGGTACTACTCTTCCACCGGTTTTACCTGGAGTGATCACCGGAGTTCTACAGTACCGAGGTAAGGGGTTGATACGCTACGATGTAGCACTCGCGGTATCAATACCAGGTGCCATCGCCGCGGTCGCAGGTAGTTTGATTTCGCATCACCTTCCCGGTAACGGTCACGTTATCATGCTGATCACCGCCGGCGTCCTACTGCTAAATGCAATTCGATTGGCGCAAAGTCCGAAGGCCGCTGCCTCCAAGGTCGATAGCGGTACGAAATATAGCGCTTTGGGCTCTGAAGGTGACAAAGTTTCGGAGTCCATTCACCTTCCCGTCTCCTCCCTTAGTTCGTCAGCAAATGATATGGCAGATGAATCTGTGGACGAATCAGGGCTACTGATCGCTAACTCTTCTAATGGTGTTCGTGCCAGTTCAACCCTCGAAGCAGATTCTTCAAATAGTATGACCCGAGGGCTAGCGTCGGGCAAAAGAGATAACGAAAGGCAGTTACAGTCGTTATCTAGCGGTGGAACAGCGTCAAAAGCGGAGAACGGTAAAGACTTTGTGTCGATCAAGGGCCACTACCTTCGCCTTATTTGGATAGGGGTTGTAGCGGGCCTTATCTCGGGAGGACTAGGGCTCGGTGGTGGAATTGTTTTAGTCCCGGTCTTCGCTCGTAAGATTGGCTTGGCGCTTCGAGAATCAACTGCCACTTCACTGGTATGTATTGGGATTTTGGCGATACCTAGCATCATTACCCACAGCATCATAGGTGATATCGATTGGACTGTTGCTGCGCTTCTCACCATCGGAACGATACCTGGTGCTCATTTTGGAGCCAAGTTAGCGATGCGCGCTAGTGACATATGGCTGAGAAGGAGCGCATCCGCAGTCCTTTCGATCATCGCAGTCACATATGCCATCACCGAAGTTATGTCAATTACCCGCCATTGACGGGTTGGCGTAGTTGTCAGCGACCGGTATGAAGTTTTTTAGGCGAAGGGGTCAGCAGTGTTTAAGAAGCTAGATGCGACAGCGATCAACAGGTCCCTTTTGGCTAAAGATGTCTCGATTCGTGAGGTTATTGAGGGTCACAAGGCCGCATTTTACGCATCAGAAGAGCTCAATGCAATCACTTATCACAAGAGCGATATTGAGCTAGAGGTCGATGCTGAAGACATCCAGAGACGTTTTGACGATGGAGATACGAGACCTCTCCTTGGGATACCAATTTCGGTAAAAGATGTGATCGCTGTGGCAAAGATGCCTCTCACAGGTGGTTCGCTCTTGTTAGCTGACAATGTAGCTACGAAAAGCGCGCCGGTAGTTCAAGCCACGATCGAAGGAGGCGGGTTTGTAGTCGCTAAGACCAACTGTCCCGAATTCGCATTTGGTATTACTACCTCCAATCTTCTCTATGGAACTACCCTTAGTCCGCTCGATCCCCTGCTTTCGCCCGGTGGATCAAGTGGCGGCGAGGCCGTCTCGGTTGCAATGGGAGTTAGCCTTATAGGGGTCGGAACCGACTTCGGGGGCTCTCTTCGTTGGCCCTCTCAATGCCTCGGCCTCACCTCTCTTCGCCCAACTCCACAAGCCCTTTCCCCCCTTGGACATATACCCGGAGTTGGGCGATCTCCTTTCGACGGAGATGCACAATATGATGTCGCCTCGCTTCAATACAAGTTGCAGGTACCAGGCTTTATTGCGAGATCGGTGGCTGACCTCAAGTCTGCCCTTACCACAACTTCGCTTGTGCGTGGTAGCGCTAAGGGTTCTAGTGCTACAGATAGCGTTGCGGAGTTATCAAAATCTCGATCGAAGCTTGCGCTTGAGATGAGCGAGGTTGAAATTGGATGGAGCGATGGTAACGCTATCTCTGTAGTAGACGAAGAGATCTCTTGTGCAATCGAACTAATCGTAAAAGAGCTAGAAGTCGGTGGATTTAAGACTCGATACCAAGGCGATGGATTTGTTGGGGCCCGTGAGGCATTCGATGAATTGCGCTCGTATGAGGATCTTTTTGCCATTCGTCAATTGGCCGATGGACGATTCGGTGACCTAAGCCCATCTCTTCAAAAGATCATCTCGAACCCTATGCGATCTCGTGATGGATACGAATTGGCTAGGGCAAATGGAGAGTTGATTCGAGGGAATTTGCTGATTGGATTTGATACGACTCCCCTCTTTATCCTTCCGGTAGCTGGAGCCCCATCAGTGGGACATGATGAAGTTGCGATAATCAACTCGAAGAAGGTTGAAGGATTCAATCTGATGGCCCACTGTCGCGCCATATCTCTGCTCGGCTGCCCGGTTGTAACCGTGCCGATTGCTAAGACCAGGCAGGGACTTCCTTTTGGAATTCAAATCGTCGCCGCACCATTTAGAGAGGATCTCGCCCTAGAGCTAGCAGGTGTGATCGAATCGATCACAGGAGGTTGGTCTTACTTTTCGATCGAGAGATAAGTCCTTGATCAAGAAAAAGCGCGACAGAGCTTGATGGGAAGAAAAGATTGGCCAAGAGGAGAATAACAAACTCCTCGAATTTAGCAAAGCGAACAAAAGTCAAGAAATACGATATCTAAAAGGAGTAGTTAAATGAATAAAAACGGGATGGTCCCAGTAGCAACTTTGCATGTCGTTCCAATGAGGACGCCATCTGATACCTCTGAGATCGAAAAGCTCTTTGCATCCGGTGAAGTAGATCCACACAATATTGTCGCCGTCGTTGGTAAGACCGAGGGAAATGGGCTACCGAACGACTACGGAAGAGCATTCGGCGACTTTTCAATTCGCAGCCTCTTGGCTACCTACAGAGACAGCACACCCAACCAAATCGCAGATGAAGTTACTTTGGCGATCTCTGGTGGTTCACCCGGTACCGTCGCACCCCATGCGACGATTTTATCGCAACGATGGATACCTGAAGACGAGGTTGCAGCAGAGCAACCCACCGGCGGCCTCGTTCTAGGCAGAAGTCACACAGCCCCGATCTATCCACAAGATATTGGCAGAATGAACCAAGTAGAAGCGACCACCAAGGCAGTCCTCGAAGCGATCGAAGACGCCGGTATCGAGGATCTCTCGCAGATCCATATGGTATTGGTGAAGGGGCCTGCACTTAGCGCCGACTCCATCGCTGCGCTACTCGAAAAGGGAATCGAGCCAGTTACGAGAGATCCAGGAATTGGTCCGATGGGTTCGATGTGTTACTCGAACGACGCAATGGCAATTGGTGTCGGCATTGCGATGGGCGAGATCGACAGGGAGAAGGTTACCGATGCCACAATTCGTAACGACTGGTCTCTATATTCCAAGGTGGCTGCTACTAGTTCTGGCGGTGAAAAGCTAAAGGGAGAAGTCCTAGTGATCGCCAATAGTCCAAATTCTCGCAGTCGTCTTCGGGCAGGCCATGGGATCACTACTTCGATAGGTTCTTCAGATGGACTAAAAGAGGCACTTAGAAGCGCCGGATTGGCATTTGAATGCTGCCCAAGCGAACATGATAAGTCAATGATCGCACAGGTCTTTGGAAAGTTCACCCTCCCCGGCTCAGCACAACTAAATGGAGCGAGAATTACACTCCTTGACGATCACGAAGCGCATCACATCGCTAAAACGATTGGAGGCGCGACGGTCACTAGCGTCACTGGCCTAACTATGGCCTTTATCTCAGGTGGCGAGGCAAACTCTCATATGGGACCACCAAATGGCAACCCAATCTGTGCAGTAGTGAAGATCTAGTGGGCAACTAGAACCACCGAGTGACGTCCATTGTCTCGACTTTGCAATCGCGGTAGCTTCGTCAAAACTGCAAAGAGGGGTCAATGGAATTGGAACGTACTCCGATTGATCATTGGTTCTGCGAGAGGGGTAACCCCGTGGTGAGTCAGAGAATCCCTTCCTTGACCCAAGGCGTTTTGTTTGTGGAATTTAAAGATGCGTATAAGGCAAAGGAAATCATGCATGGCAAAAAAGTGGCCAAAAGAAGTGAAAAAACAAAATGTGGCTCGTTAGATGAATGACTTTTTTCTATCAGAAAATAGCTACGGAAAGTCCGACGTCGAGATCTTTGTGTGCTTAGCAGATGACCTTTGGCTTCAGATCGTCGCATCGATCAAGATCGGAGGTTCCTTTGAGGGGGTCTTTCGAGATGGTAGTAACGCCCAGATACTGCCAACCGATACCTTCTCGAACCACTTTGAAGATCTAGCGAGTGGTACCCAAGGTGGGGATCTCTATGAAATAGGCGTTGGTGCCTTAGAGCGACTCATGGATTGCATGGAAGATGCGACGGTTGGAACCATTGACCTATCTGCCACCAGATGGCGGAAGTTAGCTAGCGGTATGAATTCAATGGTGGCAGAACAACCGTCGGTCGAGGTTTCAATTGTCAGAGAATCAGACGGGAGCGTTGCAGTCTCTGGATCTGCGAAGCGACGTGTCATTCGACCTAGTGGATCCAGTTTTGTTGGCTTTCGGCGTGATTATTTGACCGACAAAGAGGACGTTGAATCGCGAATACTCTTTGGGGACCTCTTTGCTACTTGGAAGTACTCTAGTAATATCGGCGATCTATACAAGTCGGGTCTCGAAGTAGCAGATCAGCTTGTTGGTGCCTTCGGTAGCGTACCATCGCACTCGCTTCAGGAAAATCTTTATAAAGCCGCCGCAACTGTCCTTGCGGCTAGAAGTGATGTCGATGAGATTTCAGTTAGTTTTGACTCCTTTGGAGTTCAAAGCATTGCCCCCAAAAGCGTAAATAGCTCGGAGAATTCGCGCCTCTGGAGGACAATGCCTCGACCCGTTGGTACGACATATGCAAAGGTGGCGCGAGAGAGTTAGCTCTATTGACTGTAAGCAGTTATCCAAAAGGAGCGCCACGTAGAAGGTAAATTCGTCCTTTGATTGAAACACCACAGCTTTATTTGAACATTGCCGTAAGTTCAATACGTTCATTTTTTCATCTACTCAAAATGTTCGATAAGCTATTGAACAAATACTAGAACTCTACGCTCAGGTGCCGTCGCCTTCCGTTTCATCATCGTAAAGCGGAGGGGCACTTGGGAGTCAATATGAAGCTTCACATAAAGTTGACGCCATTGTGACTGATCAGTAGATGCCGCAACTCCTACTCCATGCAATAGGAATCGCTGCAGGTGAACTCATCGTATCCCTCCTTGCAGGATCGACCGTTGCTTAGGCGCGAGATATTGCTTTCGAGGGCGACGTTGGTGCAGTTCGAGGGTTTCTCCGTGCGATCGCAACTTCATAAGAGCAACGACCTGTTAGATACTATAGAAGTTCTCGCCCGTCCGATGGCGTAGATATAAGTGGGTTCGGACTTTAGAGAAATACGCTTGGAGGCTGTATCGAAGCTGGCTACTGCTTGGATTCCTTGGTTCGCGCCAAAGGTTACGGCGCGCCGGCAGTCCGAGCCATCCTGGTGATGGCGCGAGCCGAGGGATTCGAGAGGGTTATCGCAACTTACACAACCGAACTGCCGGGGTTTAACAATCTGTCACCCTCGGCAAGCTTTTGAATGACTTGTTCAGGTGTGTGCTTCTTACCCTTCATGAAAAATCCTCCCATTTATATTTTGCTCAGTATTCTCACATTAAGGGTGGATCATCCAGGATTCACCATGGCATATCGTCCTCTATCCAATTGACGGTGTTTGTGAGACACAACAAAAAATAACCTTTGCGGAATACGGCATTATGCCGTATGATAGTTCGTATGAGGAGGTAAAAATGAATAAATCCAAAACCGATGTCGAAACTGCCCGATTGGAAGCGCGAATCCCGGTCCAGATCTACGACCTGATGCAACGTGCTGCACGGTTGCGCGGTATGACTTTGACCAGTTATCTCATCGCCACGGCAGGTGAAGATGCCCGCCGTATCGTCGAGGACGCTGACATCATGCGATTAGCCCGTGAGGATCAGACCGTGTTCGCCGAGGCCCTAATCAACCCAATTGCACCGAACGAACGTTTAGTTCGCGCTGCCAAACGCCATTCCGAGATCATCGAGCGGAGGTGAGTAGTCGTTACGTCATCGAGTCGCTCACAAAAACACATAAGCGGGAAACGTTTGTATGCGGCAACGACCAGATCGATAGCTATTTCCACAAATCTGTCTCACAAGACGTAAAGCGCAACTACGCCACTTGCTTCGTCGCGCGAGATATCAAGACTGATCAGGTAGTAGGGTTCTATACCTTGTCTTCCAGTAACGTGCCGTTGACCGAAGTAAGCGAACAGGTGAAGCGGAAACTGCCACGTTACCCAACCATCCCGGCAGTGTTAATAGGCTGGCTTGCTCGCGATAGAAATTTCGCCAGACAAGGGCTCGGGGAAGCATTGTTGTTTGACGCAATTAAAACAGTCGCTACAGCTCCTATTGGGGCCCATGCCATATTTGCTGACGCGATTGACGACCAAGCTGCAAATTTCTATATCGGATTTGGCTTCACGCCATTGTTGCATCGTCCTCGCACCCTCTATTTGCCGGTGGCAACGGTAATAAACTTATTGACGGTGCAGTAATGGAAGCAGTAATTTCGCCTCATTTCAACCCAGGGTGAGGGTTCTCAGATTTCGTGGGTACCTGTTGAGTCAACATAGATTGTTCGCAGAATGGTTGTCCATTTTGTCGAGAACAAGGCGTATATTAACTCTTGAGTTCAAGATACGAAGCTGCGCATCGAATTGTAGATTCCGGTAGGAACGTGCAAGAGGTAGGAAAGGAGTTATCTATTTCTGTGAGAGGTTCCAAAAAGCTCAAGTAAAAGATCAATTTAGGAGATTAGAGGCTGCATCGATCGTCAGCGACGGCTCACTAACTGTGATGGGTGACGAGAACTCATAAAGGTTAGCCGTGAGCATCGTAGATAATCTAGTGAGAATAATGAGCTCTAAGGGTAAGCCAAAGGCTTACTTTTACAGCAGAACAAACAAACGACGGCAATTTAACTTGATAGAAGTGTAAGTGCGCTAATTTCGAATAACCACGAATGGTGCGACTTCTGGATGTATCGAGATATTGTCTATTGCGCCTGGTTGCGGCGGTTACAGAACGAAAGCCGATGCCAATTTAACAAGGCGACGACCTTGAGGCAAAGATCCTTATTCCTCACGGGGGATCTGTTGAAAGCGCTGTGTCTCTGAGGATCATCGCTGGCAGAGAGGGAGCATTAGATCCTTAAATGTATATGGGGTCATTAGTAGTTGATCTTTTAGCCTCTCGCAAGCCGTGGTCATATTTTCGAAGCACTTTTCCTCGCCGACCTGCAATAATAGAAAGGCCTTGATAATCGATAACAATGAACTGAGCTTGTTGATCGGTACCTTATGCCTCGCAGGATTCAACTATGAAAACACCCCAGTTCTCGCCGGTCTAGTCCACCTTAAAGGTGCGAAAGCTAAGGAATCTCCGTTTCTCTCCACCGGCGAGCTTTCTCACTTCTAGTTGTGAGGACGACGCACCCTATTCGATGCGATCACAGATTATTCATACCCGAAGCTTATTTTGACTTCGAGGCTTTGTGCGCATCGGTTTGTAAGTGTCGCTTCGACGACGAATAGCACATTTGCCATCTCTTAATGGATTGCTTCAGAGATCGCTAAACGGTTTACTGAGTCAATTTTGAAGTTATGGGACAAACCTTTAACGAGGCTTTCTCCCTTTTGGAAGTACTTTATCCATGCCAATTTTTCTCCTTGAAATTAGGGAGAACCGTGTCGCGTGCCGTGAGAAGGTTCACTTCGTGACACATGATGGTTAGGAGAACCCGAGATTGACCTTGGCCTTATCCGTACAAGAGGTCGTCCTACTTTCGATTACGTTCCACCTTTGCGTCGTTGTTAGTTTCATCCCTTTCTTATCTTCAATGCTCATGGCTGCAAGTAGTAGAGGTGAGCTACTACGTTGATTATTTCAGATTCCCTGAATACGTCCTCACGTCCATTCCATCTTCGCGCTCTTAGAAATTAATATCAAGCTAAGTGGCAACGTTATTGGCAGAGAAGGTTTTGAGAACCTAGTTCCTAGGGTCATTTACCCAAAAGCGCAGCTTCTTTTGCCCGTATAGCAGCGAGTTCACCCCGTGTAACTTTTCCCTTGTATTTAGCGTTCCTAACAACCCAATCAAGACTCTTGATCTGATCTGCCAGAGCCACACTTTCAATGTTGCCGGAAATCACAACTTCAAACGGGTAACCTTTGATTTGGGTAGTTAGCGGACAGCAAAGCATCAATCCAACCTTGCCATTGTAAGCAGATGGGCTCAATACCACCGCCGGACGATGTCCAGACTGTTCATGCCCAGCTTGTGGATTGAACTCGATCCATACAATGTCTCCTGCCTCTGGAACATATCGTTGCAAAGTTACAAAAGCTCCCTGCCGGAGGGAATTCCAAAGTCAAATTCCCCGTGTATGTTATCGGGTCCAATAGCGCTAAGCAACTGAGATAAATCGTACTCATCATTGTGAATTCGATCAATGACTATACGTCCAGCTTCTTCACGTATCTCTATTAAATCGTCTATGTCTAGATGAGCAGCTTCCATGATCGAGGATGGAATCCGAACTGATGCACTATTGCCCCACTTCTTTATGACTGAGCGCATCACAATCCCCTTTCCGAATGCTTTCTGGTTGCTTCACTTACCTCAATCATAATGATACATTGTATCTACATAAAAGGTGCCGTGATTTCTCATCCCATGGATGCTCTAGGCAGTCTGGTTGAATTCCAGTCCCCAGAAGAGATCAGACGTCGCTACCCAAGAGGCGTTAGGGAACTGGCTGATGGTGGAACGTGGAATACCATTGCCGGTCAACCAACCGACGACTCTGAGATGGCGCTTCTTTTGGCACAGATGTTGCTAGAGCGTGGCACCTATGATTCTAATGCTGCATTTAATGCCTATAAATTCTGGTTAGACTCCGATCCTTTCGACTGCGGTATGACAACTTCCGCTGGTCTTCGAGGGTATCCGAACTCAGCCAGCCAGGCCAACGGAGCCATGATGCGGATCAGCCCTTTGGGTATTTTCGGCGCTAGCCACTCTCTGGATACAGTTCGAGAATGGGCCGAGCAAGATGCCGCTCTAACTCATCCCAATCCAGTATGCCTTCAAGCTAACTCGCTTTTCACAATGGCGATTGCTCATGCTATTTCAACTGGATGCGACGGCGAGACACTCTATCGCAAGATCAAGAAGTGGGCTCACGAACAAGTAGTCGATCCTTCACTCATGGATGTAATCCAAGGAGCGACCGAAGGTCCACCATCTGATTACGTCCATCAACAAGGTTGGGTTTTGATTGCATTTCGCAATGCACTGTGGCAACTACTAAATGCCCCGACTTTTGAAGAAGGTGTTGTCGATACGGTTATGCGAGGTGGAGATACAGATACCAATGCGGCAACTTGTGGAGCGCTATTGGGCGCTGTCTACGGTATCGATGCGATACCATCCCAATGGGTCGACTCCGTCTTGAACTGCCAACCTAAGGCTGGAAATCCAGGCGTCCATCGCCCGCGACCAGAGTGCTTCTGGCCAGTGGACGCCTTGGAGCTAGCAAGTCGATTAGTTGGAAGCCAATAAGGTGCAATTATTAGTGCGTTGGATGTTTGCGTGTAGTCCAATTGGAATCCTTCCAAAGCGAACCCGTTCTATAGGTGGAATTTACCACAGCTATCGGAATGTCGGCACGATACATTTATCCTTTGGGCGCTGGTGACGAGGGGATAACAAGCTACGCCGGCGATCTGCCTTACGAGTGAGTGCTTATGTGCGCCGAACAGGTAACTAATCCTAGATAGCTTGAGCAGTTATTCGGGAACGACCCTAGAGTTCCTGAAACTATTGATTGAACTTGCAAAGCTCGTTTTACTTTCCGCTGGTAAACGCCCTTCTGAGATAGGTTAGCGTCGGTCGCAATCAAACTACCTTGCGTGACGGTCGCTCGTTAGAGCGGCCAATACGGTTTCAGTCGCTAAATTCCGCCTGGTAACAATTTGCCGATTGGGATCAAGCAATGTATCGTATAAACGGCCTAATAATAAAGAGACAAAAGAATCGTCAACCTTAAAGATTAACTATCTAGCGCTGTGCCTACATGCCCGTCCCTGGATCTAGCAGCAACTACTATCGTCTAAAGAGATAACCCCACTCGGGTATGGCAGCGTAGTAAAGTAAGCTTGATTAATGTGCCCGTAAATCCAGCTAACGAGAAAAGCGACGACGACTTACTTTTGCTACTTTCGAATGGTGAGTCGGCAAAGATAGAGTTCAAAAGCAGCTTCTCTACGGATAGAGTTAGAAAAGCCGTTCACGAGGCGATTTGCGCCTTCTCTAACAATTTAGACGGATCGAACGGACCGGGCGTTGTATTCATAGGCGTCGACGATTACGGTAATCCCGTCGACGACTTTAGGGTTGATGATCAACTTCTCACCCAGCTTGCAGGAGTAAAGAGCGATGGATTGATAACGCCACCGCCCACAATTCAAGTAAAAAAACTTTCCCTACCAGGCAATAACCAAATAGCCGCGGTTATAACTTGGCCTAGCGACTCACCCCCGGTCAGGTACGACGGAAGAATCTGCGTGCGCTTCGGACCGCGCAGGGGATACGCCACTGAACAAGATGAGCGCATCCTAAACGAAAGGCGAAGATACCGTAACTACCCTTTTGACCTTCAACCGATTAAAAACGCTAGCTTGGACGACCTCGATCTTGACTTTTTTGAAAGGGATTATCTTCCGGCCTTAGTTGCGCGTGATGTTTTTGAGGCCAACGGAAGAACGTTGATCCAAAAACTCCTATCTGCAAAGTTTTTAACATCGGAGGACGATTCGTATCCAACGATCCTTTCGATTCTCATTAGCGGAAAAGTGCCCTCAGACCTGATAGCGGGTAGTTATACCCAATTCTTGAGAATTGAAGGTTGTGAATTAACCGATCCAATCTCTGACGAATTGGAAATCCATGGTCGGATCGATCATCAAATTCGAATGCTTGAAGATAAAGTGAGGACCCATAATCGGCGACAACTTGATTTCACAAATCGAACAACCGAGGAAGTATCGGAAGATTATCCTTTCGATGCTTTGCAGCAATTGATTCGAAATGCGTATTTACACCGATCCTACGAGGCAACCAATGCTCCCGTACGTCTCTACTGGTTCAATGATCGCATAGAGATTCATAATCCCGGAGGACCATTTGGAAGCGTGACGCTCGATAACTTTGGGACGCCGGGGTTAACTGACTACCGTAATCCAAATATCGCAGAGGCGCTAAGGGCACTCGGTTTCGTTCAAAGATTCGGTATTGGAATCTCGTTAGCTAAAAAGAAGCTTGGATCGAGACTTAGCTTTCAAGTTGAACACAGCGTGGTTGCTGCGATCATTGGGAAGGATCTACCTTGAAAACCATCGCCTTCTTTAACAACAAGGGAGGGGTGGGAAAGACTTCTCTTGTCTACCATGCGGCATGGATGTTTGCTGAACTTGGTTATCACGCATTGGCAGTTGATCTAGATCCTCAATCGAATCTTTCGATAATGGCAGTCGATGACGATCGATTTGAAGATCTGTGGCCAGAAAATGGTGTCTCTAAAACAATTTTCGGAGCAGTAAAACCATTATTCGAAGGCACTGGTGATGTAAGAGCGGCACACGTTGAAGGGCTCTCAAATGGACTATTAGACCTAGTAGTCGGGGACCTCGCACTTTCCGGGATTGAAGATGATTTATCTATCGAATGGCCTAGGTGTCTTGAAGGGAAAGATCGTGCCTTTCGAGTAACCTCGGCCTTTTGGAGGGTTATCAAAGAAGCTGCGGAACGAACATCCGCAGAAGTGGTCCTCATCGATGTAGGACCAAATCTTGGATCGATAAATCGAGCGGCATTAGTTGCTTCGGACTACGTAGTCATACCAGTCACCTCTGATCTCTTTTCGCTACAAGGACTAAAGAATCTTGGACCCGCATTGATGAATTGGCGCAACACATGGGAGAAGGCTAAAGGTAATGCCAACCTTGAACTTGGAAGCCAACCAAACGGCAGAATGGAGCCGATTGGGTACGTTTCGATGCAACACGTGGAGCGGCTTTACCGTCCGGTAAAAGCCTATGCAAAGTGGCAGTCGAGGATGCCCGAGGCTTATAGGTCCAGCGTCTTGAGAGAACAGCTAGAAGCACCGTTGAATGGGGCTGACCCATTTCAACTAGGGATAATAAAGAACTTCAGAAGTCTAATGCCAATGGCGATGGAGGCAAGAAAGCCGATGTTCAAGCTAAAAGCTGCAGATGGAGCAATCGGCGCACACCAAGCAAGTGTTCAGCAATGTTTTGACGATTTTCAACGGCTTGTAACAGAGATAATCGCTCGAACTGGTATTGATTCGCGCCACTAAATCGGTTGCCTCAACAAAAGATTAGGCAGTTGTACTTACAAGTCTTTTGCATTGGAGGCGCTGTAATTAATCATCCAAAGCTTATCAGCTCCGACGGAAACATCTCATTTTGGCTCAAAGATACCCCCTCACCGGCGCGAAAATGTATTCTCGAAGGATGCCTGCTTGGGTTCTTTAAAACAGTGCATTAGCCGAGTCAGCCTTTAACGCTGACCGATTGAAACCACCCTCATATCGCCTTTGAAGTCGTTGTAACATCCTCCACGAACGATTCCCATTTTGGAATTCAAACTGAGTTTCTACCACCTTTTTGTAGAAAATCATTCATCTAAAAAAGAGTAAATGTCGTGTTGCGTATCGTGTGAAGGTTGATACTGCAATCTCCCAGAGCCCAACGTGTTTCGCTAGTCTAGGCCTGTTTCCAAATGTAGGTGATTTCTTCATCGATTTAATGTGCCAATCTTGCGCAAAACGTCCACAAATGTGACTCCGAACTGGATATCGGTTCGACATAATCAAGATCGACTAGGGTCAAAGACTATTGGGACTTTCACTTTTGAGATGGACGGAGATACGCTTTGGACAGTACGGGGCAGGAGTCGAAAGAGGCAATGACCTCCTCAATCGGCGAAGAATCACTTTTCGCTTCTAAAGCACTTTCCAGGGAACTCCCAAAATTGACCTTTCCTCTATCGGGCATGCATCCTGATATCACCTTGCAGGCAATCAAAGACGAACTGCTTCTTGATGGAAATGCGCGGCAGAACCTTGCGACTTTCTGTCAGACGTGGGAGGAGCCTCAGGTCCACGAAATTATGGACCTGGCGATCCACACAAACCTGATAGACAAAGATGAATATCCCCAGTCGGCGGAGATAGAACGTAGGTGCGTTCGGATGCTGGCTGACCTCTGGCATTCACCGGAACCTGAAACGACGGCAGGTACGTCAACGCTAGGTTCGTCGGAGGCGTGCATGCTCGCAGGCTTGGCTGCCTTATGGCGCTGGCGTGCGCGTCGGAAGGCAGATGGGGCCTCTATCGACTCACCGAATCTAGTTTGCGGTCCTGTGCAGGTAGTCTGGCACAAATTCGCCCGTTATTGGGATATTGAGTTGCGCGAAGTGCCGATGGCTGTGAATAAGTTTCACCTCGATCCCGAACGTATGCTCGAGTTAGTTGATGAAAATACTATATGCGTAGTCCCCACTTTCGGTGTGACTTATACGGGAGCATATGAGCCCATTCTCGAACTAGCCCAGGCGCTCGACTCCCTTCAATCAGAGACGGGCCTTGATGTGGATATTCACGTCGATGGGGCAAGTGGAGCCTTTCTTTCTCCCTTTTGCGCGCCTGAAGTACAGTTTGACTTTAGGATCCCACGGGTCAAATCAATTAGCACCTCTGGACACAAGTTTGGGTTAGCACCGCTTGGAGTTGGGTGGGTAGTTTGGCGAGACGCCTCAGAGCTCCCGGCCGATCTAATTTTCCACGTTACCTACCTCGGCGGTGACATGCCTGACTTCCAGATCAACTTCTCTCGACCCGCAGGTCAGATAATCGCTCAGTACTACTCGTTCCTCAGGCTGGGTTGGGAGGGATATAGATCGATACATATGGCGTGTTACAGCGCCGGTGCGTACCTTGCTTCCGAGATTGTGAAGCTAGGACCATTTGAACTACTTTGTTCGAGCGATCCGGTTACCGGTATCCCGGCGGTTACTTGGCGTATCATCGAAGGTGTCGACCCTGGATTTTCACTCTATGATCTCGCTGATCGGCTTCGGGTACGTGGGTGGCAGGTTCCCGCCTACCGCTTGACGGGCACTGTTTCAGACGTCACGGTACAGCGAGTCCTAATCCGACAAGGTGTCGATAGGGACCTCATCGGAATACTGCTTAAGGATATCGAGTCCTCTCTCGAACACTTCGGGCGACACCCGGTCGCGGTAGCAATGGAGGCTGACGAAGCGGGAGGATTTAGCCACCTCTAGATCAACGCCTGTGATCTGAGCTTTATCGACTCAGAATGATTACTCCACTTGCGCGCCTTTGGTTTCAGTGCATGCGAGCGCTTTCACCATGCGTTCTCACTTCTTCATTGACTCAGGAATCGGTTGAGCAACTAGGTGGTTTGCAAAGATCCTAGACATCGACGGCAACTGCCACACTCGTGTCCGAAAGAATGTCAACTCCACTACTTTTGATCGGCATCCCTCAACTCCCGGACAAACTGATCAGTGATGGTGGAATTGGAAGCGGGAATGACAAGACGACCGTCTTTCTCAATTAGCGAGTCGTCGAAGACTGGCTGGATGCGCAGTGACGCGCCATCGGCCGTTATCTCGACTTCACCGGAATGAATTCCTAGCCGATCCCGTAGTGCCTTAGGTACGACCAAACGACCAGCCTTATCAATGGTTGTTCTCATACCCTGAATTTACCAAATAAATGGTATGGCAGCTTTAGTCGACGAAAGATTACTTGAGGAACAGACGTTGATGGAATTGTCGGCTCCCTGAAGCTGACTGCTCGAAACTGCAATCGACACCCTATTGTCCTCGCCGCTAACCGATGGGCCAAGTTTTTCTCTCAGCGTTAGTTCAGTTGGGCACTCTCACGTATGAACGAGGATGTGCGGACAACTTTGGATACAAGCTTGTTGGCATGGCTCTGATTAATGGAGACCACGATAAAAATAGCTACCTGCGACGAGGCTCGCAACATGGTCGCAACGAACTCGGCTTATTCCAACTCGTTACCCAAGTGGCCGTCCAAGCCGTTGACAATCACCGGACTCCGTAAATTGCTCCGAATTCGTATTACAAAGGAGAGAGCAGTTACCGGCGCGTCCACCTACCCGGGCACCATGAACCCCCTTTAATCCATAGACCTGGCAGCAGGTCTGTGGACCTACTCAGTGCTCACAACACCGCCGGAACGCACCAGTGAACCAACAACCACTTCCAGCAAGAAAGTATATTTTGCGGGACCTACGGGTCTCGGACTAATCATCACGACAGCAATTAACAGATGAGGCACCGAATGACTCTACGCTATAAGCTCTGGTCGAACGAGATGGAGCAATCCCGCTCGATCTGCCTAAAGAGCGATTAGGACCGGATCGCTGGTCAACTCGAACGGATTTCCAATTTGGTGGCGAGCCTCGATGCGAACTCCGAGCAGGCACAAGATGTATTGGGCGACACGCTGGACCTGACTCGAGACCGCCACGGCGCCTTCATGGAATCAAGCGATGACGCGGGATCAGACCGTCCGATTTGACTACAACGAGCCTTTCAACAGCTTGCTCTCACGTCGAATACCAGCACGAATTCACCACGAACTTGACATAAAGAAAACCGCTCAGCAGGAGATTCTGACGGGCGGTTCGTACGTCGCATCAAGCGGCATCGCCGAGCTACAGGGTTTTCATACTGATACTTTGGTGGTCCTGAAAAGACTCTTCTCTAACGTGACCCCGCCTACTCTAAGCCGTGCGCTCAGCGCCTACCGCCTGCTAGACCTGACAAAGGTATGTATCAAACGATCAAGTCGTGCGCAACAAACGCAAGCAAAGTATTTGAACGACCTATAAGCCGCCCGTCTAGTTGAGCGATACGACCAGGCGCAACGGTGTACGAACTTGCCTTGGGGTTCGCAGTTGGCCGCCATACTGTCTCGACCTTACTGAAATTACTCACCAAACGCGACACGGAACTCCGCTTAACAAATCAGATTTCAGTACAGCTGAATTTCCAGGCTCAATTGGTAGTAATTTCAGTTTGCTAGCTCGTCCATTCGTACAGGTGCTCAGGCCGTCCGCTTGCGCCGTACTTTAATGTCAAGGTAACTTTGCCTAGCCGAGCGAGGTAGGCAAGATATCGTTGCGTTGTACTCCTAGATAGACCTGATCGTCGCGCGATCTCATCAGCGGTGATTTTCTCATCAATTGCTTTTAGAGTTGTCATGACAACTTCAAGGGTGTGCTGCGAGTGTCCTTTCGGTAGCGTCTCTTCGCTTGGAGCTGTTCTAAGTACCGACCATAGGCGATCTATTTGGGATTGATCTAGGTCCGCTGACGCATCGAATTCGGCTCGCATCAGTCGATATGCCACCAACCTTTCAGTAAGGCTCCTCGAGTCGAATGGTTTCGTTATGTAGTGAATAGCTCCACACTTCATTGCTTCTCGTACGCTAGCGCTATCCCTAGCTGCGCTTATTACTATGACGTCTGGCCTTGGTGGTTCCATTGCGCGTAGTTGGCGAAGTACAGTCAGACCGTCTGTATTTGGTAGATACAGGTCTAAAAGAACAAGGTCTGGATTCAGCTCTTTAGCAGCCGATAGAGCGAGTGCACCTGTATTTGCGTATCCGCAAGTTTCAAAGTCCTCGAGCCTGTCAACATACGCACCGTGCAATTGGGCTACACGAAAGTCGTCGTCTACTACAAGTATTCGAATTTTTGGCTTTTGTAGATCTTCCTTGCTCATTTTCCATACCGTTCTAAAGTGGGCTTCATGTACGTCGAGCGTTCTTTATTTCACGTAAGTTATTGTTACCACTCGATTATGTTTCTATCAAGTATGTTTCAACCAAGTCAATTTTTAACATCTATCATTTTTCTAATTGGGTTATAAAATTTCGACGCAAACGTTTCCTCTAGCTCTGGTTATCGAGGACTCCACGCAGAGAGACCGTGAAACTTGCACCTGGTATATTTTCGACTTCCACGTCGCCGTTATACTTCGCCGCAATCTGAGCGACAAGTGCCAATCCAAGTCCCCTTCGGTATCCTCTTCCCGCTACCTTTGTGGAGTAACCATCCGTGAAAATTGAACTAAGCAGGGCGTTTGGTACACCACAACCGCTATCGGTAACTGTAATGTATAGGTCATCTTCAATTGTCTCGAGGTCTAGCTCTATCCACTTCGAATCATCGCTGCTTTGGAAAGTAGTTTCTGGCTCCCCTTTCGAAAGTACAGCATCGAGAGCGTTGTCGATCAAGTTGCCAACGACAGTCAGGATATCTAGAGAATTTTTTAGTGCACCGTGCACCCGCGTCTCATTTGTCACTCCAAGAGTTACTCCCCTTTCTGACGTAACCGCGCTCTTGGCAATTATCAAAGCTCGTAGCAAGGGGTCGTCTATCTCTTCCAAGCGTTCATTCGTCAGGCTCTCTCTAGTGGATAGATTGAGGGCGAAGTTGATCGCCTCCGCCGACTCTCCTAGTTCTATAAGTCCGACAATTGTGTGGATCTTGTTGGAAAATTCATGTGCCTGAGCCCTCAGAGCCTCGGTCATTCCGACCATTCCATCGAGTTCTCTAAGGAGTCCTTCCCACTCGGTCCGGTCTTGAATTGTGATTACGTGGCCCAAATTCTTGCCGTCCCTCTCTACTGGGAGTCGAGAGATTGAGAGAATTGATCTACCAACAACAACCGGCAGATCACGACCAGACACTTCGCCTGTTACGATCTGCCTGAGGCGACGACCGCGTATTAGATGCTTTAGTGGCCTCCCGATTGATCGTTCGGGAATACCTATTAACCGTCGCGATTCGGCATTAAAAAATCGGACCTCGCCATTGGTGTCGCAAGCAATGACTCCCTCTGATATTCCCTTTAGTAGGGCCTCTTGTTCCTGAATTAGCGAGGAGAGCTCTGCGCTACTGAGGCCGAAGGTTGCTGCGAGGTTTCTTCTGTAAAGATACCAAAGACTCAAGCTAGTGAGAGTCCCGACGAATATCAGTGCGAACAATACCTTTGAAAGGACGTACCTGATGTAAAAGTAAAGAGGATGACCCAGTGCGATAATTTCAACTATGGCAACAGCTTGACTCTTGCCATCTGAGAGTGCGAAGTAGCGAAAGTGTAGTGGTGTATTTCGCTTGATTGTTGCTGTGCAGAAGGAATTTCCTTCATTTGGCGATCGATATGTTAAATTTGTCAGATCTTGAAGATGTTGGGGAGAAGGTACAGAAACGGTAGTGGTTGGTACGGTATTGGTTGAAGTTGTTATTGCTTGTAGGGTGGGCTTAGTGGGCGTTAGGGCGAGATAGGAAGGGAAGAATACAAATGCCAGTTCGTTGACCGAACAGAGGCTCATTAGTTCTTTGCTGGTCTGCTTGGTGATTTCAACCTTTGTGTTGTTGGTTGTAATGCCACTAGCAATCGACGGTATCGATTGAAGTAGTGCCTCTGAATGAGAGATGGAATTCGATGCAAGTCGAAGTTCAGTTGAAGACGCCGTGAAGACCAAAAGAGTACCGATCGTCAAGGTGATGATGCCTGTCAGGGTCGAAGCATATATCGCGAGCTGTCGAATTGAGTTATTTGTCTGGCTAGACCGTAAAGACAAATAATTCCCCCTGAGTTTGTCGTTTGTGATCTCGAGACATATATTACCTACCTCTCGAATTAGTACGACAGATGATACACCTCCATGGGATTTATGGGAAAAATGGTTATTTTTGGGATTATTTCGTTAATTCGAAATTAATATCAGCTGTGAATGAGCTGATTGTAAGTTAACTCTTGTTGTCGTGATTCGTACCGGGGGATGGTCGTTCACATGAATAGGCAGCAGCGGAAATTATCTGCAATTGGGGGTTAAATTGCGATCATATCGCCATATCTCAGTTTCAGACTGCAAATTAGATACTTGCTTAGGTCTAAGGAGTAGTCGGTGAAGCTGTTCTTACTTACTTTAGGTTTCGGTTTCGTCTCCGCCTCGATATATGCACTACTTAGCGTTGGGCTGTCGCTTCAATTTGGAGTGACCAACTTCGTCAACTTTGCATACGGTGCGTACCTGGGCGTAGGGATGCTCTTGACCTATACCTTCTCGGCGACGTTCGGGTTGCCATTTTGGCTCTCAATGGTTTTAGCTACCATTGGAACCGGACTCGTTTCGATGTTTATCTCCGAGTACGTTCTTGGGCCTTTCGTGAAGCGGAAAAAGTCGCTCTTCTACATGCTCATTGTCACCTTTGGACTTTCGCTGATTCTAGATAATATTCTGCAGATCTTCTATGGAGTTGGCTTCAACGAGTATCCGATAGGTCAATCGACTCCGATTACGATTGGGCCGTTTAGCTTTACTGGAAATCAACTCCTTATCATCGCAATCGCTGGTGTAGTCATGATCGGAGTTCACCTCTTGCTTTCGCGTTCGCGGCTAGGAAAAGCGATGCGAGCCATGAGCGATAACTCGGACCTAGCTCGGGCCTCTGGGATTGATACCAATATGGTAACTAGATGGACTTGGTTCATAAGTGGGTCACTAGCAGGACTTGGCGGAATCGTCTTGGCGTTGAATATCGTCTCGTTCCAGACGACAAGCGGTGACGCACTTCTCTTCGTCATCTTCGCCGCGGTGATCCTAGGTGGAATCGGCCAGACCTATGGAGCAATGTTGGGAGCGCTCATTATCGGGCTCGTCACAGAGGTCTCAACCGTCTTTATTTCGTCGGCCTACAAGCAGGATATTGCGTTCTTGGTACTCGTTATCATGCTCCTCGTTCGTCCTCAAGGTTTGATTCCAGCAAAAGGTAAAGCCTAGGTACCATCGGTGATGTTCTTTGAACATCAAATGGATGCTCCTGAAGGTGCTTTCGGGTTCGGCTTCGAGCCCTCTCGGTGAAGTTGATTTTGAAATTGACCACCTCTAATTCAGTAATAATTTTCCAACTAGGAGATGATATATGTCAGTCATTCTCGGGTATGTGGCGACCATCTTGGTCACCTTTTTTACCTACAATATCTTTACCCTCGGTCTCAATATTCAATTCGGTTACGCAGGGATATTGAACTTCACCGTAATTACCTTTATGGCAATGGGTGCATACTTTTATGCAGTATTCGTCATGCCGCCTGCAAATGCTTCGAATCAAGTCTTTTATATCCTTGGTCTCCACTGGCCCTGGCCACTCGCCTCAATTGCTGGAGTGGTAGCTTCAGGAGCGCTTGGATATTTGATCGGATTGATTGCACTGAAGCGCCTTCGATCTGACTATCTGGCCATTGTTACTCTTGCCACAGGTACCTTGCTCTATGGCCTCTCGGGCGACAACAACAAGCTATTTGATGGCTGGGCTGGCCTCTTTGCAGTCAATCAACCATTCCAAAGCGTGGCAAACAACAACCCCAATACCTTTTCTTGGATCTTCGTTGTCATCTCTGGCTTGGTGATGTTAGCCGTATGGTGGTTTGCAAATCAGCTCTACTCTTCACCGCTTGGCCGTTCGATGCGTGCAATACGGGAAGATCAAGACGTCGTTGATGCATTCGGGAAGAACACTTTCAAAGTTCGAATGCTTGCTATGGTCATCGGTTCGACAATCGTTGGAATTGGTGGAGTACTTACCATTCAATACATTGGCGCCCTATCGCCAGCTGGTTGGACAACAGGCGAGACATTTGTTGTTTGGGCTGCACTTTTGGTGGGTGGAAGAGGAAACAACATAGGAGCAATGCTTGGTTCGCTGCTCGTCGCAGTCGTCTTCAATGAAGGCACCAGGTACATACCTCAGGTGGCATCTAACCCTAATCTTGTCCCTGATCTTCGAAATATCATCATCGGCTCTCTTGTCATACTGAGCATTTGGTTTAGACCCCAGGGCGTCTTGCCCGAGAAGAAGGCGAAGTTCTTTGAACTTCCGTTGAAAGATAAGTATGCGCAGACCTTTGGTGGATCGAAGGCTGATCAAGATCTAGTTGTGGAGGTCTAAATGTCGAATGTCTTAGAAGTAAACGATGTCCATGTCGCATTCGGCGGACTGAAGGCGATCGACGGGTGTTCTTTTACCGTCGAAAAGGGTAC
Organism: Actinomycetes bacterium; assembly: GCA_021826315.1. Lineage (GTDB taxonomy): Bacteria > Actinomycetota > Acidimicrobiia > Acidimicrobiales > Acidimicrobiaceae > Acidithrix. Next base: position 8,066 of record JAKAZZ010000019.1, on the reverse strand, counting down.
AATCACTGCTCTGATTGGACCAAATGGTGCTGGAAAATCCACTATGGTCGGCTCAATTGCAGGAGCAGTCTCAATAAGTTCGGGGTCTATCACCTTTGATGGAAACAACATCTCTAGCCTTCCAACTTATAAAAGAGCTCAAGAGGGATTGATCCGCACCTATCAGATCTCAAGAGAGTTTGGCGGAATGTCCGTCCTTGAGAATCTCCTTGTAGTTCGCCTAGGCCAAAGTGGCGAGAGCCTAATCAACGCAGTCTTTAGACCCAAGAAGTCAAAGGCTGAGACTAATGAATTAGTGGCTGAAGCAAACGATATTTTGAATACCTTTGGCCTTTATCGGCTTCGCAATGAGTATGCATCAAATCTGTCTGGTGGTCAGAAGCGTCTCCTCGAGCTTTCAAGAGCTGTCATGGCAAAGCCAAAGATGCTTCTCCTAGATGAGCCGATGGCCGGTGTTACCCCAGCTCTTATTGAGATTCTCGGTGAGCACCTTTTGGAGCTGAATCGTTCTACTGGAATGTCCATGCTCCTAGTTGAACACAACCTTGAAGTAGTGGACAAGATCTGTTCAAGAGTTGTGGTTATGGCAGTTGGTAAGCGCCTTGCTGAGGGGACATTAGGGGAACTTAGACAAAATCGCGATGTAGTTGAAGCATATTTGGGAGGTGAAGTTCATGAGCGTGTTGGAGGTTAGTGGACTAAGCGGAGGATACGGGAAGACCCCAATTATCTGGGATGTCTCCATGAAGGCCAAGGTCGGCCAAGTCGTCAGTATCGTTGGGCCAAACGGAGCCGGTAAGTCAACTTTTATGAAGTCTCTCTTTGGGATTACGGACGTTACTGGTGGCAACGTGATGTTAGATGGTCAAAACGTCAGGGGCTTGCCCTCGTTTCGGCTCGCGCGAGCGGGAATGGCTTACGTCCCCCAAGTTGACAACATCTTTACCACCATGACCATCAAAGAGAACTTAGAGATGGGTGGTTACTCCAATAGACGTGGTCTAGCCCAAAGAGTCGACGTTGTACTTGAGATATTTCCAGATCTCAAGAAAGCTCACAACCGAAAAGGTGGGGAGCTCTCTGGTGGGCAAAGAAATATGTTAGGTATGGCGCGCGCACTAATGGCTGATCCTAAAGTATTGCTCCTCGATGAACCAACCGCTGGGCTCTCTCCGATCTACGTTGATGTCGTCTGGGATCAGGTTGGCCGAATTGCCAAGACTGGTACCTCAATTGTTGTAATTGAGCAAAACGTAGATCGTGCAATTTCGAACTCTGAGTGGGTCTATGTCCTTGTAGCAGGGCGAAATCGTTTAGATGGCCCAGCTAGTCAAGTAGCAGAGCTTGACCTAGGTGAAATCTTTTTGGGTGCTACGGCAGCTGCCCATGACACCGAAAGCGAGGTGGTCGCGTAGTAGCTCAGGTGCAAATGGGGGATTTTCACCGACTAATTATCCAGCGGTGAAAGATCATTGGATGCTGTATTGCAGGCCGTCTAGTTACCAATGAGGTATTTGGTGGTTGCAGCTTCAAAATATGTTTTTTTGACTCTCATCGCCGTACTTTAGCGAGAAGGGTCAATATGAAAAAGAAGGGGGTACCCGTGAAGGGTATTAAGAAGTGGGGAAAGACAACGGCAGCACTTGCATCGTTGTCACTAGTTGCAGCAGCGTGTGGAAGCGGGGTTGCGGCATCGGCATCATCGGGTTCCGGTTCGGCGTCGGCGGCAAAGTCGACTGGTGCGCTTACCGTCGGTGAACTTTTGCCAATGTCTGGTGCAGAGGCATTCGTTGGCGAGTGGTTCGATCATGGTGTAAAGGCTGGTGTCTATGAGATCAACCATCATGGTGGAGTTTTAGGCCATCAATTGACCACTTCGTTGCAGGATACCGCAGGCGATCCTGTCGATGCTGTTACTGCTTGGAAATCACTTCAGCTTCAAAATCCAAATTTCGTAACCGGACCTAGTTCGCTTGAAATTATGGGTGTTATCAACCAGTTGCAGCAGCAGAAGGTCGTCGATCTGATGGAAGGCGGTACCACACAGCTTGACCACATGACTCAGTCTTATATCTATCGAACCTTCCCATCGGATTCGGTTCTCCTAGCTGGCGAAGCATACTACGCCTTAAAGGGTTTGAACTGCACTAAGGCGTCGTTGATCTACACCTCAGATGCGAACGCACAGGCGGAAGTCCCACCATTGACTACAGCATTTACTGGAAATGGTGGAACCATTTTAGATAATGAGCAGATTCAGGCTGGCCAAAGTTCGTACCTATCCGAAGTGTCTCGAGCATTTGCGAAAAATCCACAGTGCGTCTTCTTCCATGCCGACCCACAGACAGCTGCGACCCTCTTTGCAAACGTAAAGCAATTGGGCCATCTAAACGTTCACTTTATAACTGGTGACACTGGAACTTCGATTCAGTTAGCCCAAGCAGTTGGCCTCGCCGATGCAAGCAAGTGGATGACTGGAATGGCAGCTCCTGCAGCCTATGCTCCGGCTTACAACGAGTTTCTTGCAGCATATAAGGGTCAGTGGAACACCTCGAAGCCACTTCCTGCTTCACCAGCCATGTACGATGCAGTTGTAATCGCAGCTCTAGCAATGACGGCGGCTAATTCGACTAATCCACATGTTTGGGTAAAGGATATTACTAAGGTAACGAATCCACCAGGAACTCCTGTCTATACATATGCCCAAGGTGTTGCATTGTTGAAGCAAGGCAAGAAGATCAACTATCAGGGTGCAAGCGGACCTTTGGACTTCAATCAGTACCATAACGTCTTCTCGGGCTTCGATGTTCAGCAATTTGATGCCTCTGGAAATCTACATACAGTGCTAAGCATCAGCTCTAATCAAGTTGCAGCTATGTACAACTCCAAAGGATAGGCGATAGTCATAATTTAGTGTTCTCTCGCGATGAGTGAGTGAATCAAAGTCACCCCCAGGAGCTAAAGGTTTCACCATTTATGGTGGGATCTTTAGCTTTGGGGGATTTTCGATTTAAAGGTCAACTTGCCTCCAATGCGTTGATCTGCGTCAAGAAATCGTCAGCTCAATTCTTAGCTTCAATTAACGGATTTGTTACTGACACAATTGCCCCGTCACTTTAATTTGACGCCGCCTATTAGCTCGTGGAAACGTACCTAGCAAGCCGTCATAATTGGTGGACCGTCGACTATTGCTATAGATTCCTATTCCGAATTCACTCAGGACCACGAACTTGTACCTTAGCGGTACATGTGTGGTTCGAGAAACCGAATAACGCGTGGTGGCGTGCTGCCAATCAATCGATCCGCCATTAATCTGAGTTTTACATTAGCAACGGAAGTGAACAACAATTTCAACTCACCTTAAGGGGCCATCGATAACAAATCAAGTATGCCCAGGCCTCCCCCATCTGCCGTCTAATCACCGCCCGAAAGGGCGTACAGTCTTGAAAAAGAAATCACCAATACACTTCTCTAGGCGGACCGACAACCGCCGCTATGACCGAGGGATAAGACACATTGGGACCGCGCTCTTGGCATCCAACGGCCACACGTCCGAGTTGACTTGCTGGATGGGACCTTAACGATTTTCAGATCAGACTCTAAAGACTCGGAGGTATCGATACCAACCATCGAACGTTGCAAACGCTTCAGATCTTCGTCGAGGATCTGTTCGATTAGCGCCCAGGAGGTATCCCAATATTGGTGAGTAAGAATATTACGCAGCCCGACAATACTTCGCCATGGAATCTCTGGTCGTTCGCTCCTGAACTCATCACTTAATCCGTTGACGGCTTCGCCAATAATTCCGAGTTCGCGCATCACCGCAGATCGATACATCTCATCCTAGCTCTCGTTACTCGCACGCCAACGAAAGATCCTGGCGATCGCTTCTAGAATGTCAGCGACGCGTTCGACGTCATGTCGACCGCGTCGACTCACAGGGGAAGAGCTTCGGACAATATTTTTTGGCGTAAAGAGGGCTTTAACATCTCCGGAGTTCCAATATCCACCGCGACGCCAAGAATGTCACCAATCTTGTTTCCGAGCTCAATTAGTTCCAACAAGCGGAGACGTTCAGGGGGGATTTCAACGAGGATGTCGAGGTCGGAATCTGAATCGTCCTCATTACGTGCTACCGACCCGAATATGCGCACACTGACCGCACCGTAAGCAGATGCCAAAGCTAGTACTCGCTCACGGTTATTGAATAGCACCTCGCTGGGGCGTATTCCTGATTGACAGGCTCCCTCGAGCCGTGCCATTGTTCGTGCTTTGGGAACAGTCCGACCTTGCTCGTATCGACTGACAGCGGATTGAGACGTGCCAATCCGAATGGCAAGCTCGGATTGTGATAACCCGGACCTCAAACGCGCCGACCGAATTTGCTCTGCTTCGATGGTCATACCTTAAATGTACTTTGATGTGATTATCAAGTAGCGGAGAATCATATATTTTGCCGGTTTCTCCGCCTGAACACTTTAGAGTTCATGATACGCTTCGCAAATGCCTTAACGGGGACTTCATAAATCTTCTGTTTTGCCTAATTTGCAACCTCCGACCAGCGATCGACTTTACCGGAGGGAATGTACTGACGCCGAACACGACTGCGCATTGTGCGATGGAGTTCATCGCATTCTTAGAGTGCATCGGGCAAAGTACCGAATGTTAATGGCCATTGAGAACTACAAGTTGGCGGCCACGAGAAATGCATGCGGGCGGCCATCACTTTTGCACAATTTGCCACAGCTCGCGTTTACTGGATATGCGTTTTTTCTGTTATCGGTCGATATTCCATTCTGTTCTATCATGGACACTTCTTTCTGAGGAGAAACTACGCAACTCAGTGCGCGCTCTAGACGAACCCCTAATTCTCTTGACGCCAATTCAATAGCTCTGAAGTATCGCTCAGAAGTTGAATAGCTCACCAAACGCTACATAGAACGCCGCCGTATTACATAGCGTTTGACGAGGATAACTTTGAAAATGTGTGTCGGTGAAATATCGCCATTACTTGAACATCGCCATTTTCGCTTATGTCATTTGCTACTTGCTCCATCTCCAGTGTCGAAACTGCCTTATGGACGATGACTTTATCCAACGATGCCAATAACGCCGATCACCATTTAACTAAAACCCGGCTGGGACATGCGCTAGGGCGTTAATGTGTATTATCGAGAATTGGCAATATTTAGAAGGTGCAATGGCCTGTTGAAGCCACAGATAAAATCAAGGCGTTACGACTCAAAGATGATCCTTGAAATGCCATCCTTCGTAGCCGTATGGTGTTGTGCACTTCAATAATAAATTACACCCATGCGACCGGATATAGTGCTCGATATGAATCGAAAATAAGTGCGCAAAGTAGTAAAACGCTATCGCACGGCGCATCCTCGCTTCTTCGGTTCGGTGCCACATGGTACCGAACCTAAACGGCAGCGATCTTGATCTGTTGGTTGATGCGCTACCTGGCGCCACGTTACGGGATTTGGGTAGCCACCTCGCCGATATCGAATCGCTACTTGACATCCATGTAGATTTATTGACACCCGGGGATTTGCAGACAAAATTTTGGGCGAAGGTATTTGCTCGAGGCATAGACCGTATTAATTAGAGGTGCCTTAGTGGACTGCCTCGAGCAAATATGGAACAAGCCGCAGAAGAAGCGTGCGCCTTACTTGAGGGGCTAGGTAAGGGGCGAATTCTTTGATGACAAACGTACCCAGCAAGCCGTCATCATTGGTGAAGCGTCAACTATTGCTATAGATTCCTATTCCGAATTTACTCAGGACCACGAACTTGTACCCTAGCGGTACATGCGTGGTTCGAGAAACCGAATAACTCGTGGTGGCGTGCTCCCAATCAATTTAGTTGTAGTGTGGGAAATGGTACAGACGGCGCCGATAGCTTCGATAGATCAACTGCCTACGGATATGGCGGGACGCAAGTGATGCAGGCTAGAACGATTCTGGAACTGAAACATGGGCAGAAGCGCACTTGACAACAGTACGAGTTCCCTTAGCTCCTCCGCCGGGAATCTAAAGGCTAAGAACCGATCCGGGCCTACCATGAGGCTTCTTTGTAGCTGATTCACTTCATTCGCTGATTACTTTTTGACATCTGCTCCGTCTTTGCCCTATTGAATGAACAAATCACGTTGCGTGGCAACATTATTGGCAGAAGTGGTATTAGTGGCACCGGTAAGGGCGTCGGCTCAATCTGGCCTGTGCACCTAACCCGGGCAAAGAGGAGTTTCGGGTTCGATTCTCAGCGCAGGGGCGATAAGGATACAGTGATTCGCTAATTACTGGCTATGGGACTATGCTTCATTAGCATGGCGGGCACCAGGTCGCTTCAGGCCTTCCGGTATACGACTTCGAAGCACGAAGATATGGCGAACAGCAGGAGTCCGAAAGCGATCAAAGCGAGGAGCCACGGGCCAAATGGATCATGGGATAGGCCCAAGAGGGCTCCACCCAGCGATTTAACGCGACTGGCATTACCGGTAGCGGCGGCGCTGGCAAGATATAGAGCCACAAGGAGCACCAGCAATCCTCGGGTAACCTCTCCGCCCGTGCCTGAGAATCGGGCCATCCGACGCTCCGCGGCGGTCATCTTCCCGGTCTGGAGCACGTCGGTATCGTGGTGGACCCATCCCCAAACGGCCAGAGCGATTCCCCCGGCTGCTATGGCGAGAGCGGCCACGCCGACAAGCACCTTTCCCGCGGGAAGGTTAAGTGCGGCGGCAACCAGTGGTGCTGGGTGGGAAGAAGGGCCGCCGCTCGATCCAGAACCCAAAACAATCGATAGCGCCTGGTAACAAAGGCCACCATAGACGAGAGCGGCAGCGACCGAACCGGCGCGTTTCCATGCTGAAGCCTGGTGTCCTTTCCAGGCCAGCGCCAGCCTCCACAGGGTGTAGGCGGCGAAGCCGATCGCGAGGATGGTAAGGAGCAACGATCCAGCCGGCTGCGACTCCACCAACACGAGAGCTCCCTGGCTGTCGGCCTTTGAGGGTGAACTGCCGTGCAGGGCAACGTCAGCGGCGAGATAAGCCAAGATGGTGTAGACGACCGCTCGTGAAGACAGTCCGACTTTCCCAAGGCCCTGGATCGAGCGGTCTTGACTGGCGTTTCCGCCTATCTTTCTCCCTAGGTTCACAGAACCCACCCTCGTGTCCCTAGCCGGAAGTGAGCCAGCAACATTAGATTGACCTACTCCCCAGCAAGACTTGTCTGGGAAACATTCAGAACCGCGGAAGAGTCATCGATTGCTCAAGTGCATGCCACTATTTAATAGAATTAAGGGCGCAAGAACACGGCTATCACGAAACAGCTGGACTTAGCGGCGTATTTAAGAATACCGGACGCAAGTACATCCGTGATGGAGCTATGTGCGAAACTAAACCACCTAGAGCACCTAGAGGTTCGCAGTTTAGACCCTACAAGGAAACGATTGATCTCAATCTTCCACACGAGAAGATGAGTTGATCCACACGAAAGTCGGTAGAGCCGTTATTTCAAACGATACAGGTGCCAAATACCTCAAGAGTTTTAAACAAACTCCTTGAAGCTTGTCTATTGATGAAATATGTAAGATAAAGGTTACTTCTTCGTAGGATCCTAGAAATCTAGTTATTCCGTAGGCAAATTCCTGGAAATTTACCGGACATAAGGTGCACCTTTGAGCTCTGTTTTACCCTACCCACATTATGTCTTCCTAATTTGATGTACGGTTGACAGCGATTTATCCGGCAAACAGAAGAGCTGTGATTTGATCTGCAAATGAATTGCGAATCAAAATATTTTAAGAATTATCTATTCTTAATTACCTTCGCTTGCCTGGCCAAAGTAGCCACTGATCGCCGATACCCCTAGGTGTCAGGATGGTTGGCATCTGCTCAAGTAAAATATGTACAACTCCATAGGGCGAGAACTCCGGCGCACGATGATACCTTATCCAAAGGATCAAAAAGAAGCTGTTATCAGAAAAATAAGGACGCTCCTTTCAGGTCCAAACACCCCAAGAGGTGCTTTTTCCCAACTTGCTAAAGAAGAGCAGATACCAAA
>JAKAZZ010000072.1 GCA_021826315.1 Actinomycetes bacterium | reverse complement strand
GGGGGATTGAGTTTGGGGGGTGAGGTTTAGGGGGGTTTGAGAGATGTACATGGGACAAGGATTGTCATAGATCTTTGGATGGGTGTAGGTATCGAATGGTTCGAATCTGGGGTAAAAAGGGGGGAAGGGGTGACGGAAGTCACGTGAATCTCGTAACAAATCTCCATTTGTTACGAGCGAGCAGAAAGGTCAGTTACATTGACGGAGCTTCGATTTCACCTGAGGCAACGTGAGGAGTACGAAAAGTGAAAGAGGTAAGGCGAGCAGTGAACCTCCTAGTGCCGATCAATCGGGGGTGGATTCAATTGCGAAATTCGAGTGTTCTAAGAACAGGAAGAATTGTGCCGCCTTACCTCTTGTAAACCATCAAACCAAAATTAATGAATCATGACTTTCAAGGCATCGTACGTCGAAGCGTTACCAAAAACGTCATACGCTTCAAGCATCTGGTCGAATGCGAACCTATGTGTTACGAACTTGTCAGCAGGCAATTTCCTTTCCGCGACAAGTTTCAACAACATTTCAAGGGTATTTGTGTTTACGAGACCCATCGAGATATTGATATTTTTGATCCAAAGTTCGTGTAGAGCCAAATCTACTTGCTTGCCATGGACACCGATATTGGCGATACTTCCACCTGGGCGGACAAGTTGGGTTACCATCGTGAAAGTGTTGGGAAAACCAACTGCTTCGATCGCGACATCGACTCCGGCTCCATCAGTTAGATCAAATACCTGTTTCATCCAATCTGGATCACTCGAATTGACCACGTCCGTTGCACCAAAGTCAAACGCTCGCTTCAATCGCGCTTGATCGAGGTCGATAGCAATGATTTTCGACGGACCATACAATCGAGCAGTCATAACAGCTGAAAGTCCAACGGGGCCAGAGCCAACAACTGCTACTACGTCTCCTGGCTTAACTTTGCCGTATTGAACACCGATCTCAAAGCCGGTCGGAAGGATGTCTGAAAGGAGAATTCCCTCTTCCAGAGAAACTTCTTGAGGAAGTACATACACCGAGTTTTCGGCAAAGGGAACACGGACATACTCAGCCTGGGTACCGTCAATCATATATCCAAAGATCCAACCAATACCTGCTAGACCTTCTGGAGCGAGGCAGTGACTGTATAAGCCTTGCCTACAGTTAGAACAGTGTCCGCACGAACTAACGCAGGATAGGATCACGCGATCGCCGACTTTCAAACGTGAGACGCCAGATCCGACTTCGACGATATCCCCAATTCCTTCATGCCCAAGGATTCTTCCCACTTCAACTTCGGGCACATCTCCCTTGAGAATATGCAAATCAGTTCCACAAATCGTCGTAGCAACCATCTTCACGATTACGTCTGTGGATTCACGAATGACTGGATTAGGAACCTCTTCCCAACTCTTTTCGCCTGGACCTTTATAGAGTAGTGCCTTCATTATTGCCTCTCTTGGGATGAGATGAGTGACGGCCATTCCGTCAGACTTACTCTCCTCTAGGAAAACCGAAGATCAACCAACGCCCTACCGTTACTATACGCTTCAATCTCTCCTTAGAGCTGATACGAATCAACCCCCCACGTCTTAGGAGTAGAGAGCGAGGTCGCGCTTATCGCGAGGTACAAGATTCTCCAAGCAACTTGGCCACTAGTGCATTCTCAGCCTTTCAGGACTACAAACGCACAATTATCACTTTCGATAAAATTCACAATCAACACCGACAAACTCGCTAGCGATGTCCAAACGAGCCCGACTGAACCTGAGATTTTCGGGGGATCGCCAACCGACGATATCGTCCGAAATCGACTAGATTCAACTTAGTTCTATGAAGCTAGGTGAAAATTGCTTGCAGCTCTTCTGCTCAAATTCGCACGCCCCTACCGGAAGCTAATTCTTGTCGTACTTCTGGTGGTTACTGCACAAACGATCGGAAACCTTTACCTACCGAACCTCAACGCTGAGCTCATCAACAATGGAATAATTAGCGGCAAGCTCTCCACGATCATTACAATCGGCATCGAAATGCTGGTGCTAACCATTGGCATCGGTGCGATCGCGGCGACCGGAGTCCTTTTCGCGTCAAAGGCATCGATGGGCATCGGCAAGGATCTAAGGGCGGCGATATTTGAGAAAGTATCGGCATTTTCTGAAGACGACATCGCCGAATTCTCTACTGCCACCCTAATTACGATGAACACCAATGACGTCTCGCAGATTCAGCTATTCGCCCAGGTCGCCCTCACCATGATGATCATGGCGCCAATAATGGCCGTCGGAGGCGTTATCATGGCGATGCGTGAAAACGCAAGATTATCTCTCGTAATCGCGGTAGTCGTGCCGCTCATGGCTGCAGTGGTAATCACCATGGTTCGCCTCGCCGTTCCTGGCTTCAACAAGATCCAAAAAAAGATTGACAAGATAAACCTGATTCTTCGCGAACAGATCACCGGCGTTCGGGTCGTTCGCGCCTTTCGTAAAGTTCCATTCGAGGAAGCTCGCTTCGACGATGCAAACCAATCCCTAGCTCGCACTGCGTTGAGCGTCAACCGAATATTTGCCTTCTCAATGCCGTCTCTTATGTTGATCCTCAACGGATCTTCGATAACAGTCGTCTACTTTGGCTCCCATCTGATCAATAGCGGATCGATGCCGGTTGGAAACCTCGTCGCATTTATCACCTATATAACACAGATCTTCTTCTCAGTTATGATGAGCGTTTTCGTGATCGTTATGATGCCTCGAGCCATATCGTGCTCGGAGCGCATCACAAAGGTCTTAGCGCAAGAGGCTCACGTAAAGAACGCTTCAATCACTTATCCTCTACCGAAGATGGCAGACATAAGCCTTGATAATGTATCTTTCGGTTATGAAGGATCCGAAGAGGCCGTGCTAAAAGAACTCACTGTCACGATCCCTTTTGGTAAAACTACAGCCATAATCGGAGGTACCGGATCGGGAAAGTCCACTCTCGTGAAGCTTTTGGTCAGGTCCTATGACCCAGTTGCTGGAGAAATTAAATTTTCGGGTCAAAATATTCGAGATGTTGAATTAAACGAGCTGTGGGATAGGGTCGCTTTGACCCCGCAAACTTCGTACCTCTTTAAAGGCACCCTAAGGTACAACCTTACAATCGGTCGAGTAAACGCTACCGACGAAGAGATATATCGTGCTCTTGAAATAGCACAAGCCATAAGCTTTGTTGAAGGGCTAGAAGATGGCCTCGAATACCAGGTAGATCAGGGTGGAACTAACTTTTCTGGAGGACAACGACAGCGCCTAGCAATTGCTCGCGCGCTCGTTTCAGACAGAGAGATACTCATCTTCGACGACTGCTTCTCGGCCCTCGATGCGAAGACAGATCGAAGCCTTAGAAGTGCACTGAGGGAACAAATTACCGATAAGACGGTCATCATTATTTCTCAAAGAATTTCAACGATCAGGGATGCATATCAAATCGCCGTACTCGACGATGGTCGTCTCATAGGACTTGGGGCTCACGAAGAACTTATGCAAAACTGCACGCCTTATCGAGAGATAGTTGCCTCGCAAGAATCTACGGAGGCAATCCGATGATGGGAATGCGCGGTGGCGCTCCGCAGAATCTCGGTGCTCACCATAGCCAAAAGAAGATCAATACTAAATTAGTCGTAAAGAAGATGGCTAGAAGGTTTGCACCCGATAAGAAGTGGTTGCTGATCGCAATTACATTTGGCGTGGTTTCGACCATCTTTGCCGCTATCGCACCGAAGCTTCTAGGTGATGCAATCAACGTGATCTTCGACGGAGTCGTAGGATCCAAGATGCACAATTTGGTAAATGCATGCCACGGGTCAAAGAGTTGCGTTGAAGCCGTTCTGAGAAAGAATGGCAACGGACAGATTGCTGCAATAATCTCTAACTTCCCATCGATCCCAAATGGAATCGACTTCCCCAACCTCTACAGCCTTCTGACCCTCACCTTTGGCTTGTACGTGACAAACTCGGTCCTATCCCTTGGCCAAAGCTACGTAATGGCAGGGGTGGCACAACGCGCAACCGCCCGACTTAGACGAGATGTCGAAGAAAAGCTAGGTCGGCTACCTCTCGCCTACTTCGATTCAAAGTCGCACGGAGATACTATGTCGCGCGTTGCCAACGATATCGACAACATCTCCACAGTGATCCAACAGGGTCTAAGCCAATTATTGACTTCCATTTTGGGAATCGTGATCTTCCTAATCGTCATGATCGTCATCTCGCCGTTCTTGGCAGTAATAGCTGTGATCACGGTGCCACTCGCTTTGCTTTCGGCAAAACGAATTGCCAAAAGCTCCCAGGGTCTCTTTGTGTCGCAATGGCGAAGTACCGGCCAAATAAATGGCCACATCGAAGAGAGCTACTCAGGCCACCAGCTCATTAGGGCCTTCGGAGCGACAGGCAGATCCAAAGCGACCTTCGACAAATACAATGAATCCCTATACCAGGCTAGTTATAAGGCTCAATTCCTATCGGGAATCGTTCAACCTATGATGCAATTTTTCTCGAATCTAAACTTCGTTCTCATTGCAGTAGTTGGAGGATATCGAGCCGCACAGGGTGCTATTGCCTTCGGCGCGGTCGTGGCCTTTACCCAATACGCCAGACAATTTACAATGCCGATGACTCAAATCGCCAGCCAGATCAACCTCTTGCAATCTGGAATTGCATCAGCCGACAGAGTATTCGAGCTTTTGGACTCGACGGAGGAGTTGCGAATTCCTTCGACGGGCGCACTGAGCGGCTCAGTAAGCGGAAGGATCGAATTACGCGGTGTCAGGTTCTCTTATGACAAAGCGACGCCGCTCATAGAAGATCTAAATGTCGTAGTTGAAGCCGGGGAACAACTCGCTATTGTTGGGCCTACTGGCGCTGGCAAGACCACACTCGTTAATTTGCTCATGAGGTTCTATGAGATCGATCAAGGAGAGATCCTCATCGACGGCGTGCCGTACAGCAAACTCGGAAGGGACGAGGTTCGCTCCGCTTTTGCAATGGTTTTGCAAGACTCATGGCTCTTCGATGGCACCATTCGTGAGAATATAGCCTATGGAAGTAACGGCAACGATCAAGATATTATCGAAGCAGCGCGCTCAGCGCGCGCAGATGCTTTTGTCAAAACCTTATCGCACGGCTACGAAACGCCAGTTACTGAAATGGGAACGTCGCTATCCGCCGGACAGCGCCAGCTCATCACCATCGCTCGTGCGATAGTCGCTAATCCCCCAATACTTATCCTTGACGAGGCAACCTCAAATGTAGACTCCAGAACAGAGATGTTACTCCAAGAGGCGATGGCGACGATTCGAAATGGTCGAACTAGCTTCATTATTGCCCATCGGCTTTCGACCATTAGAAGCGCGAACCATATCATCGTTATGCGCGACGGTCGGATAGTGGAATACGGAAACCACGAGAGCTTAATGGCAGCTGACGGATATTACAAAGAGCTCTACGAAAGCCAATACGCCTAGCCCAATCGACATCGCTCGAAACGTTCCTATTCGATCATCGCCAATTAGGAACGTGTACGGTGCAGCTAAGCCCTAGTTGGAGTTATTCAACTAGGGCTACTTCTCCGTCTCTTCGATAATCAAGTTCGCAACCAAGCCAGTCCAACCAGTTTGGTGCGAAGCACCTAATCCTTTACCGGTATCACCGTTGAAGAATTCGTGGAAGAGGATTGGACTCTTTTCAATATTTGGTTGGGATGGCCTATGGCCAGTATCGTCAAGCGTGAAGAGTGAAATTAAGCGGTTGGAAAGTTCGTCGGCCACCTCGTCAAGCGTCATCTTATTCTGCGAACCTGTCGGAAATTCTACGGTTATTTCACCGTCGACGTATTCGCTGTAACGCCTAAGAGCATCGATGAAGAGGAAGTTAACTGGAAACCAAATCGGTCCGCGCCAATTTGAATTTCCACCAAAGAGTGGAGATGATGACTCACCTGGTTCGTAGTCGAGGCGCGCCTCAGTGTCTCCGACTTTGAAGACCAGAGGATTTTCCTTGTGAAACTTTGAAAGCGCCCGCAACCCGTAATTTGATAAGAACTGTTCTTCGGAGAGCACCCTCTCTAAAATTCGCACCAATCGCTCTGGACGGACTACGCCAAGAAGAAGGCTCCTTTTGCCATCCCTATCAATCTTCGCAACAACTGCTTTCGAGTACTGTTGTTTATTCTCTATAAACCAATTCAATCGACGATTGAATTGAGGCACTAAGTTGAGGTCATCAGCACCTAGGACACTGACGGCGCACACCGCAATAAGGCCTACCATCGAAAATGCCTTGAGGGACTCGCTTTCGCCATTTGGTCTTCGCAATTGATCGAAGTAAAACCCCTCCTCCTCATTCCACAGCCCCTGAGCATCCATTGCAGAGGCGATATAACAGAAGTGTTCAAAGAATTTGGTCGCCACATCTTCATACGTATTGTCGTGTTCAGCAAGAGTGATAGCAATATCCAGCATCGAAAGGCTATACAGTGCCATCCAAGCGGTACCGTCCGACTGCTCTAGCCTCCCGAATTCAGGGGGCAATTCACTTCGGTTGAATGGACCAATATTGTCAAGACCGAGGAAGCCTCCTTGGAAGACGTTATTTCCCTCGGTATCTTTACGATTCACCCACCAAGTGAAGTTAATTAGAAGCTTGTGAAAGACCTTCTCTAAAAAGTGAAAGTCGCACGCTCCGTCGATCTCAAACACCTTTAGCGCAGCCCAAGCATGCACAGGGGGGTTTGCATCGTCAAATGACCATTCATAGGCGGGTAATGCTCCAGAGGGGTGCATATACCACTCGCGACAGAGAAGAATTAACTGCCGCTTAGCGAACTCAGGGTCTACGTATGCCAGGGTTACAGTGTGAAAAGCAAGATCCCAAACCGCAAACCACGGGTACTCCCAAGCATCAGGCATCGAAATTACATCGAGGGCATGGAAGTGGGACCACGCGGTATTCCTACCCATGAACCTCTCGCCCGGAGGCGAAACCTGATTTGGATCCCCGCTTAGCCATCGCTCAACGTCGTAGTGGTAGAACTGCTTTGACCAAAGCATTCCCGCGAATGCCGCCCTAGCAACGTCCCGTCTCTCAGAGTCAACACTTGCAGGAGTCAAATGATCGTAAAATTCGTCCGCCTCACGACGCCTTTCTGCGATGATATTTGAAAATTGGGCGCCGAAGTCGATAGTGGGACGATTCGCACCATCAATAAAGAGAACTCTAACCGACGAAGACGCCCCTGCCTTTAGTGGCAACTTGTAGTGAAGTGATCCTTTGGTTCCCTTTTGATTTGGGTTTACAGTTGGAGAACCCTTAACTAGAAAGTCATTGATACCGTCTTTAGGAAACTTAGGGGAAGCATCGAGGTCGTAGAGCTTCTTCAAGTTTGTCTCGTTATCACAGAAATAGATACGGTGGTCACCGTCACCGACCAAGCACGAGGTACCTCTTGAATAGTGGTTTGCAACAATTCTCTGGTCATAGTAGGAAAGCGAAGGTACTGGTGCCTTATCTCTCCATGTCCAAGTATCACGAAACCAAAGTGTCGGAAGGATGTGAATCACACCATCGTGGTCAGATTCATTTGTCACCGTTATTTCAATAGCGTACTCATCGACAGAAACCTTGGCGTATTCAATCTGGATATCGTAGAGATCGCCCGCTACAAATGGCTTGGTTTCATAGACCTCAAACTCATCATCAACACGACTCCGCTTTGCATTCTCCGTCAAAATCTCGTCGTAGGGAAATTCGTCCACGGTGTACTTGAAAGAGAGCCTCATGTAGGAGTGCGTTGGAGTGGAGTCCTCGTAGCTATAGACCTCTTTTACGTCTTCGCCGTGATTGCCTTGATCGTTTGAAAGGCCAAAGAACCGCTCTTTGATAAACGGATCTACGCCATTCCAAAATCCAAAGGCGAGACAGATACTCTGTTCGACGTCGCAGATGCCACCGATGCCATCCTCATTCCAACGATAAGCCCTTGACTTCGCGTCGCTAAATGGAAAATAGCGCCATGCGTCACCGTGACTTGAATAGTCTTCGCGAACTGTTCCCCAGGCGCGTTCAGCTAGGTATGGTCCAAACCTTCGCCACGCCTCTTTACCAGAGTTAGCACTCTGGAGCCTCTTGTACTCGGCGGTTTCATAGTAACTTTGGTCAAATACCATATTGGCGATAGAGTTTACCCTATAAAACAACTTGGTATTTAGAATCGTGAAAGCGCTTCCTTCGTATCGTAAAAATAGAATTAGAAGCCCATTATCGCCAAAAGACTCCCCATGAGATACTTCTACTTGATAGTGTTGAGAAAATGATCCCTCAACTTCAATTCGGCCGCACCGGTCACATATCAAGCCGCCTCATCTTTGGAGCAGCTGGGCTGGGAAGCTGTGACCAAACCTTCGCAACTGCAACACTCGAATTCGCCCTCTCAAAGGGCGTAAATCACTTCGACACTGCCGCATCATATGGAGATGCAGAGCAGAAGATGGCTCCATTTCTGTCACGTCATCGAAGTAACATCTTCCTCGCGACTAAGACTGGCGATCGGAGCTACCAAGGCGCCAAAGAGTCGATACGTCGATCCCTCGATCGAATGGGAGTTGACAACTTCGAACTCATCCAACTCCACAACCTAACGCTGCGCGATGAATGGGAACTCGCGCACTCTCACGATGGGGCACTTAGAGCCTTGATCGAGGCAAAGGAGGAGGGAATCGTCAAGTATATTGGCGTAACTGGCCACGGATTCGACGTAGCACGGCGCCACATCGAATCACTGGGAGAGTTCAACTACGATTCAGTCCTATTTCCATACAACTTTGCGATGCTCCAAAACTCTAAGTACCGTCAAGATGTGACGGAACTACTCGAGCTTTGCAAAGTCAAGTCAGTTGCAGTGCAAGCCATCAAGACCGTCGCCAAAGGAAATTGGCCATCGGAAGAGGTAAAGGCAAAGAGCTTTAGTTGGTATGAGACTCTAGTTGATCAATCCGACATCGACCTTGCCATCGCCTTCGCGTTAGCTGGCGGAGACCTATTTATCAATTCATCGAGCGACTACCGCATACTAGCTTCCACCATCGAAGCCATATCTAAGAGAGTTGACCCAACAACGAACTTCGACTTAGATAGCTGGTCTGCCAACCTAGGCCTCGAGGTTCTGAATTTTTAGGGACTTTGCTACGGTTAGCTAGAGCGTTAATTTTGGCTTTAACCTTGGAAGGCTCCCTCCGGGTAAATGAAGAGAGCCTTCTTTTTATCGGCCCGCCCTAAGATGCCACATAATCTCAAGGTCCAAGCCACTTAGTTTCGTTCCAATTGCTCACCTCGGATTGATCTAAGTAGCAATCAGCGGCGACTCCGTGATATTAGACTCTGGAACTACGACGCACCTCTTCGCGCAAGACATTCCGTAGGGTCTCGGGTTTTTGGTCGTTACGAATTCACCACATATCGCCATAAACCTTTCTAACCGTCCAGAGTTCACGGTGCTACTAGTTGGTGGCAGCCTTCTTTCAAAGACGGCATCGACCCTCGATGCCCGGGCATCGAAGCCATCCACGACAAAAGGGTCTCTATTGCATTCCTGGGCGCGATTGGCATCCCGTTGGGCGCGGTGCGACCACTCCAGATACGAGTGAAGCTCCAATAAAACGTAGAATGGTACAAGCAGCATGCGAGATAGTGCTTCTCGCCGACTCGACAAAGTGCGGAGACGAAAAGTTTGCACGTTTTGCAAGCATAAGCGAGGTCTCAAAGTTGATAACCGATAACTCCATCCCAAGCTCAGAAGTTATCGCCCTAGATGGCGCCGGTGTGGAGGTAATTCGAAATTGATCTCGACGATCACTTTAAATCCAAGTCTCGACCGAACCTTAGAGGTTCCATCGCTCACACGGGGCAATACGACACGATCTACCTCTTTTAGGATCGATGCTGGTGGCAAAGGAATCAACGTCTCCAAAGCACTCTCCCTCTTTGGCTATCAAACGGCCTGTGTCTACCCTGCCGGAGGTGTTGAAGGAGCAGAGATCACTCGCATCCTAGATAACTTTCAAATAGCCCAGCACGTTGTGCCAATAGCAGGTTCGAACCGAGTCAACATAAGCGTCGTAGAACCTGATGGAACTGTCACCAAAATCAATGAACCCGGCCCCGCACTTTCAAAGAAGGAGATGGATCTTCTCCTACTCGAGTCCATATCTGCCGCCAACTGGGGGAACTACCTCGTAGCATCGGGTTCATTGCCGAGGGGCGTAGACCATTCGACCTACGGAATCATTCTAAATTCAGTCAAAGAACTGAAAGTAAAAGTAGTTATCGACACCTCCGGTGATGCACTTAAAGCGGCCGTTCAATCGAAGCCCTATCTCATCAAACCCAATATCGAAGAGCTTCAAGAGCTGTGCGGCAAGAGATTTCGAACCTTTGGAGAGGTAGTAGCTGCTGCAAAAGCGCTCGTTGCCGAGGGCGTGGGGTCACTACTTGTAAGCCTCGGCGAAGACGGGGCAATCTATATCGATGACGAACGGGTCGTCCACGGAGAGGTCAAAGTTGATGCGGTAAAGTCTTCAGTTGGGGCAGGAGACTGCCTCCTGGCGGGTTTCATAGCAGAGGAGGGTGACGTTGAAGTTCGACTCGCGAGAGCATTGAGGTGGGCTGGAGCTACGATAAGCCTTCCTGGAAGTCTTATGGCTGGACCATCCGATATAGGTGATTGTGCTATTGCCATTAACACTTCGATTGAAGAAGGGCGACTCATACAAAGCTCTTTCGAGTCGATCCGGGCGTAACCTTGCAAAAGCAGAGGTGGCATAAAATCTTCCAAAATCCCAAGTGGCGCCGAGTGGAGTTGAACAAGTGAAGATCGTCGCAGTTACGTCGTGCCCAACTGGAATCGCCCACACCTATATGGCAGCTGAAGCCCTAGAGAATGCTGGCAGCCAGATGGATGTCGAGATCTACGTCGAAACGCAAGGGTCCGCTGGCATATCTGCTATCGACGATGCGATAATTGCGACAGCAGACGCCGCAATCTTCGCCGCCGATATCGGCGTCAGGGGTCGCGATCGCTTTGAACATCTTTCGATCTACGAAGTTGGCGTCAAAGTTGCAATCAATCAACCCTTTGAGGTAATCAACGAGGCGATCGAGCGGGCAAAGACAAGAGTCGAAAAACAAACCGAGATTTTAGAGGAGTCTGACCGTCAAAGTCATTTGAGTGAGAAGAGTGCCAATAGGGCTAGTGCCACGACCTCGATACGACAGTGTCTAATGACTGGCATGAGCTATGCGATCCCCGCCATCGCAGTCGGAGGCGCATGTGACCCGTAGCTAGCCGGTTGGACCATCGGCTTCCACCAATTATTACGCGCTTTCCAAATGGATTCAACTTTGAAATCTTCCAAAACTATCGTATATTCCTTCAAATCCACCACTTGGCTGGCGCACTTTACTTAATCGCATTGATTGCAATGGCACTGGCAATCCCGATATTGAGCGCCTTCACCGCCTATGCGATAGCGGACCGCCCCGCCCTCATCCCTAGATTGATCGGAAGATTTAGTGCATCTTACCTCGGTGGAGGATACATCGCAGGGATTGTCGTTGGGCTACTGGCGGGCTTTACAGCACGCATAATTGGAAAGAAAAAATTTCCAGAGGTCTTGCGGGCAGTCGTTTCAACCACCATCACCCCCATCGTTGCAACTGCGGTCACCACGATACTTTCGATGTATGTAATCTCACCACCTGCGAGAGCAACTAACCATCATCTTCTAATGGCTGTAACTAACCTTAATACCGTAGAGTCTCTCACGATTGGCCTAGGAGTCTGCTAAGCAAGGCACTCTTCTAAGTCTCCAAAATAAGCGACGATTGAATTTGGGCATATGATTTCCCAGATTTACAAATCTTTGGCGGTTTTTATCTCTCTTGGTC
>JAKAZZ010000071.1 GCA_021826315.1 Actinomycetes bacterium | reverse complement strand
CAGGAAGCGGCGATGAAGGAGCAAATAAAGGCGGGACGGGTTGATTTCGGTCGCACCGAGGATTCCGTTCCAACTTACAAGAGATATCTCCATGAGACCGAGTTCGAGGTTCCCTACAGCGTCTTCTATCAGGATGGCCGTGCTGCGTCAAAACGATTAAAAACTCTAATGGGTGGGCCCGTCTTTGACTTTCCTAAGGACGAAACAGTCATTCAAACGCTAGTGGAAATGGTTACCTCCGGCGAGGATATCGTTCTTGACTTTTTTGCTGGATCGGGAACTACTGCTCATGCCGTAATGGCGCAAAATGCCAAGGACGGTGGTCAACGGCGATTTGTTCTGATCCAGATTGCCGAGCAAACCAACTCTAAGAGTTATGCGCATGCTAACGGATTCTCTTCGATTTCGGCAATTTCTCGCGAGCGCATTCGACGCTCGGCGGAAGTGGTAAAAAACAAGGCAGGGCTGATTGCCGAGAGTTTAGATACGGGATTTAGATTCCTTACAGTCGATACGACAAATTTGGTTGATGTGTACCTAACGCCGGACAATACGGACCAACTTCAACTAAGCAATTTAGAACGAAGCATCAAGGCCGACCGCACCGGAGAAGACCTTTTACTTCAGGTGTTGCTCGACTGGGGACTTGAGCTCACAATATCAATCGCTACCGAGACCTTCGACGGCAGCTTATTTTACGTGATTGATGATGGGGCATTGATCGCAAGTTTTGAACCAATCGTTTCCCTCGAGCTAGTCCGTGAAATTGCTAGTCGTAAGCCATTGCGGGTTGTGTTTTGTGATTCAAGTTTCGCATCTGATGATGTTCGGATTAACGCTGAACAAGTCTTGCGTGAAATTTCACCATTCACTGACGTAAAGGTTATTTAGGACAGTATGCGGATTCAGTTCAAGATCCAACAGTACCAGAGTGATGCGGTAGATTCAGCGGTGGATGTGTTTGAAGGCCAGCCGAAGGTCGACGGTTTGTCCTACCGTATCGATCCTGGAACCTTGAAAAAGGGATTATCGGGTGAGCTCTTCAAAGAAGGAAGTGTCGCAGATACGGGGCTTCGAAACGCTGAAGTCTTGCTTGATAGGGCTCAGTTGTTGATGAATATTCAAAAGGTGCAGCGTTCTAGAAATCTGCCACTATCGGAAAAGTTAGCGTCTAGCAAGGCAGCGCCTGGCGCACTGAACCTTGATGTGGAAATGGAGACTGGGACCGGTAAGACGTACGTTTATATAAAAACAATAATGGAGTTGAACAAACGTTATGGTTGGTCGAAATTCATAGTTGTTGTTCCGTCGATTGCAATTCGTGAAGGCGTGAGGCAATCGTTTAGTTTAACGGCGGAACACTTTCAGCAGCTATACGGTACTAAGCCACGTACATTCGTTTACAACTCTTCTCGCTTGCACGAGCTCGAACGTTTCAGTTCTGATGGCGGCGTTCAAGTGATGATCATCAATATTCAGGCATTCAACTCTGCCGGTAAAGACAATCGGCGCATTTATGACTTGATAGATGATTTTAATACTCGACGTCCTATCGATGTTATTAGGGCAAATCGGCCGATCGTCATTGTCGATGAACCTCAAAAGATAGGTGCTGAAAATTCACTCAAAGCGTTGGCGGAGTTCAACGCTCTTTTCATAGTGCGATATTCGGCTACGCATAAAGTTGAACATAACAAGGTCTATAGGCTCGATGCCTTGGATGCGTACAATCAAAAGCTTGTGAAAAAGATCGCAGTGCGCGGAATTACCGTCAAGGGACTGGCAGGTTCAACTGCCTACCTTTATTTGGACTCAATTGAAATTGCAAAAGGTGCAAAACCTCGTGCGAGGGTCGAAATTGAGGTTCAAACGGCTCGCGGCCCAATCAAGCGCGTTGTGAAGAAATTGGACGTTGGCTCAAATCTTCATGATCTATCTAACGGTATCGAAGCCTACAGGGGAATTTTTGTAACTGAAATTGATGCAAATCGTGACGTAATAGAGCTAAGCAATGGAGATGTTGTAAGTACGGGACAGCTTGCAGATCGCGATGCGACTGAGGATACGAAGCGGAGAATCCAGATTCGTGAGGTAATCCGAGCTCATATTGATAAAGAGCGCGAACTATATGGCCAAGGGATTAAAGTTCTTTCCTTATTTTTCATCGATGAAGTCGCAAAGTATCGTGATTATCTTCGTGACGATACCTTGGGAGAGTATGCTCGGATTTTCGAAGAAGAGTACCTCTCGATTCGCGATGAAGTCCTATCTGAATTGCCGCTTGGCGTAAAACTTTCTGACTATCAAGAGTACCTAGTTAGGGATGACGTAAGAAAAATCCATGAGGGTTACTTTTCAATCGATAAGAATAGCCGTCATCAGGTAGATGGTGCGATTGCCGCGCGCGGTGAACTAAAGGGCCAGTCAAGTGATGTCGATGCTTATGACCTTATTTTGAGGGATAAGGAGCGCCTGCTTTCCTTCGCCGAGCCAGTGCGATTCATCTTTTCCCACTCTGCGCTGCGTGAAGGTTGGGATAATCCCAATGTATTCGTTTTGGGGATACTCAAAAAGAGCGACAACACAACATCTCGTCGCCAAGAGATTGGCCGTGGACTTCGTCTCTCGGTTAACCAGCATGGTGAACGGATGGATGATCCAGCAACGGTCCACGAGATCAACGAATTGACCGTCGTTACTGATGAATCGTACACAGACTTTGTTGTAGGACTTCAAAAGGAAATTTCCGAATCTCTTTCGGCACGTCTTCGCAAGGCTAGCGTTAGCTATTTCGTGGGCAAGACAATAATTACGGAATCTGGTGAATTGTTTGTCGACGAACCGCTTGCACAGGCACTTTACAAATATTTGATTAAGAACGATTACCTGAACGAGGATGATACGATCTCCAAGAGTTACATTCAGGCTAAAGAAGAGGGAACTTTAGCGAGGCCAACGTCAGAAGTTCTAAGCAAAGTTTTTGAAGCTGTTTGGCCGTTAGTCGATTCGTTATATTTTGATTTGCCCGAATTGATAGACGGACGTAAGCCAAAGAAGATCCCGCTGAATGAGGCTAACTTTGCTCGTAATGAGTTTCAAATTCTGTGGGACCGGATCAATCACAAGGCCGTTTACCAAGTTGAATTTGACTCTAATGAACTGGTTCGCAAGTGTGTTGCATGGCTCGATAAATTCCTCTCGGTTACTGCAATGCAATATACGGTGCATGTAGGTGTGCAGAACGATGAGCTCGAAATTGACGATCTTGTAAGTGGCGTTGGATTTAGGGTAGAGAGTAACGCTACGTATATTGAGACCGCAAGTTCTGGCTCGACGATAAAGTACGACCTTTTGGGCGAGATTGCAGAGAAGACGCAACTCACTCGTCGTACTGTTGCTGAAATCCTGCGAGGAATTGCGAAAGAGACATTTGGAAAGTATCGACTCAATCCAGAGCAGTTTATCCTTGAGGCTGGACGTTTGATTAATGAGCAGAAAGCAACGATAATCGTAGAGCACCTGACATACGATGTACTTGAAGATCGTTTTGATTCGGCAATTTTCACAGAAAATCAAACAAAGCAGGACCTAGCCAAGTCCGGTGAAAGGTTAAAAAAGCATATTTACGAATATGTAGTTACGGATTCAAAAATTGAACGGGCGTTCGTAGATGAGTTGGATGCAAGCAGCGAAGTAGTTGTTTACGCCAAACTTCCGAGGGGTTTCTTTATTCCAACACCTGTTGGTAACTACAATCCAGACTGGGCAATCGCTTTCACCGAAGGAAGTGTGAAGCACGTGTATTTTGTTGCTGAAACTAAAGGTTCGCTGTCATCTCTCCAGTTGAAGGGCTTCGAGGATGCCAAGATCGAGTGCGCTCGTAAGTTTTTTGCTACTCTAAGTGATAATTACGAGCAGGGAGTTCGCTTCGGAGTGGTAACGAATTACACCGAATTGATGCAATTAGTTACTTCGTAGCTCGACTTTATTGTTTCAACTTTCTTTTTGCTTTATCAATTGTAATATGTTTAGTTTTGCCCGATTTACAATTTTTTATTTTGTCAATTGATAGTCAAATTGTTGGTTGGAAGATCTGACAATTAATCGTTTAGATTCCATTAAAGGCGTAATTTGAAAATGCTTTTTGAAGGTTGAATGAGTCGGAACAAGAAATTGCGTCGGTATGTGCGATGTCTGAACTTGTTGGTCGTCAAGCACAGTTAGCCACACTGAATCAACTTTTAGAACCCATCCGATCAAGGGTAGGCAATGATCGACCCGGATACTGCTTACTAATGCGCGGTCGACGTCGGGTCGGAAAGAGCAGACTCGTGGAAACCTTTGCGGAGCGTTCGGGTGTGCCGACTCTTTATTTCACCGCTTCGCGACAGCAGCGTGGAGAACTTGATTTATTTGCTGAGGCCGTAATCGAATCAAATCTACCGAGTTCTGATCTATTTGGGGGTACGCAAATGGGAAACTGGGACGCAGCGCTGAGACTACTGAATACAGTGTTGCCTGACGATGTCCCAAGTATCATTATCTTTGATGAATTCCCCTATTTCGTGGAACAAGATCGAAGTATCGAGGCCACATTTCAAAAGCAGTGGGACCGTCTCCTGAGACCGCAGCGGTCTTCGACTCTTTCTTACTACGGGGGGCCTTCCTCTCATTTGTGATGAGTAGTCAGTAGGAATCTCAATTTTGGGCCACATTGCAGAAGCAATAGCTGATTGAACTTCCGCGCTAATTGTAAGTGCGGAGAGAACTTTGGCTGCTGAGTTTCCTAGCGAAGCCTTGGCGCGTGAGGTTCTAGGCAAGATCGGGTCAGGGGAGGCGAAATACACCAGAATCGCCCGCGCTGCTGGCGGCATCAATTTTCAACCAAGGCTTCTAAAGAGGCTCGTTATCGCGTGGCCGACCCTTATTTGAGCCTTTGGCTTACCTTCATAGGTCCTCACCTGGCAGAAATTGAACGGGGATCCGCTGATCGGGTTATCGAAACTATTAAAGTTGGATCGTCCAGCTGGAGAGGACGGGCAATAGGGCCAATTGTGAGGGAAGGTCTATCTAGGCCGCTACCCTTCAAAGGGCTGACTGGTGAAACTGTAGGCGGATACTGGACCCGAACTAACGTCCCTGAGGTTGATATCATCGGCGCCGACCGTTCTCCCTTAGCGAACGTGATTACCTTTGCAGCCTCAATAAAGTGGCTTGTAACTGAAGTATTCAGTCATAGTGATCTAAGTGCACTGGCCGCTGTAATTGTTCAGTTCCCTGGCGCCAATGCGAATACGCCACATTTTGCCGTTAGCCGTAATGGAGCCTCGCCTAATTCAGGTACGACTCTTTAATTTGCTCCAGAAGGACTGCTGCGTGCTTGGGAGGAGGAAGGGAAGTTAATTCGTTGTGTTATAGCTTTTCGATTTCATCATTTAAGTAGTTGTTGCGTCGGCATTGTCGAGGCAAGAGGACCGATGACCGGGGATAACGGAGGCGGAACGCATTATCAGACGATCGTTCAGCAGTCGTGTTTTTACCACGTTTGGATAGATTGAGCCCCAGGCGTTTTTCATGACAGACCACAGGATCCGCTGCCGAGCAATGGCTGCTTGCACTTTTCCTTGGAATAATGTGTTAATTTTGGCGTAAGTTCCATGGAATTTTGCAAAGATACATAAAATTGCTTTTGTGGAGCGGCGCAGTTCTAGGGTGTTAGAGGGCTGGAAGAGCAGTAGGTCGCGGAAGCCACTTGTCGTTCTTGGGCCACGTCAAGTCGGGAAAACCTGGCTGATTCAGGAATTTGGTAAGCGCAACTACGAAAAGGTGGTCTACCTCAACTGCCAAAGTAACCCGGATCTAGGGCGACTCTTCGAAGGAGACCTTGACCCCAACAGATTGCTGCAAGGCTTTCAGATTATTGCCAAGGATTCAATTGATCCCGCTACAACACTTGTCGTAGTTGATGAAATTCAAGATGTTCCTAGAGCGCTTACCTCTCTGAAGTATTTTCAAGAGCAACGTCCGGATATCCACCTTGCTACCGCTGGTTCTCTTCTAGGTGTCGCGCTTCATAAAGACAGCTCGTTCCCTGTGGGAAAGGTGAATATTGTAGATCTTCACCCGATGGACTTTGAAGAATTTCTTCGCGGAGTAGGAGAGGGTCAACTGGCCGACCTCTTGGTCGAACAAGACTTCGACCTCATTTCTACTTTTCATAATCGATTGATAGAGCTATTGGGCGAATATCTCTTCGTCGGTGGAATGCCAGAGGTGGTAGCTACACATCGAGAGGGGAGATCGGTTTCGGATACTCGCCAAGTCCAACAAGAGATTGTCCGAGGTTACGAGAATGATTTTGCCAAATATGCGACCCCCTCAATAAGTCGTCAAATTGCCCAAGTTTGGGCTTCTATGCCTACACAACTAGCCCGTGAAAACAGGCGGTTTGTCTTTGGCCATGTGCGCGAGGGAGCTAGATCTCGGGATTTCGAGGATGCGATCAGCTGGTTACAGGGAGCTGGTCTGGTCCACAAGGTAACTCGTTTTACAAAACCTGCCCATCCGGCTCGGAGCTACGAGGATCCGAAAATTTTCAAGCTTTTCGTACACGACGTTGGAATACTAGGAGCGCTTTCTGGACTGGATCCTGAAGTCTTGGTTAATCGCTCGAGGGCGTTTGTTGAATTCCATGGAGCTCTTACGGAGCAATATGTCCTTCAGCAGATAGTTGCAGCTAGGAATGAAGTTCCAATGTACTGGACCCCTGAGAAGCCTACAGCTGAAGTTGACTTTGCAATTGAAAGGCCCTCTGGATTAGTTCCTATCGAGGTGAAGGCATCTGAAAATCTAAGATCTAAAAGCCTACGCAGTTATGTCGATCGCTTCAGTCCTTCTGAAGTCGTTCGTTTTTCGTTGTCGAACTACCGTCTTCAGGAGGATTTGGTGAACATACCACTTTACGCAATTGGACCATGGCTGCGTAACTAACTCGTCCGTAACCTCGAAAACGGGGAGATGCCAGCAATCGCAGAAAATTGGGCTGTAGAGGGATTTATTTTTGGAAGGCCCTTGCCTATTTTTGAGATTCGTCTTTTTGATTGTGGGATTTTTTTACGTATCGCTAACAAACTTTCGGCGCCTTCGGCACGGCTATCATCCCCGCCAGCTAAATCGTCAGGTTCAAAACTGTGGAACCACATCATGATTTGCCGAAGTTGTGAATTGACCCCAAATCGATTGATATGTCAACTCTAAATAGCGGGCATTTTGGCTGTTGTCGATAGGGCCTCCCCAAAAAAGAAACACTTGAGAGACTTGGTCCTCTAGGGTATACGGCTTCTGCGAAAGACCATCAACTTCAGCCTTCGGCGCCCTCCGCGATGATTTTCGTGCGTATCTCGATTTGCGTGACTTGAATCTATTGCTAATTTTTTATGTATTCAAGATAGTACATATGTGCTACTTTATAGATGTGGTAAGGATCGGTGTCAAAGAGCTGCGACAGAATGTAAGCAAGTATTTAGATCAAGTTAAACGCGGTGAGACGGTTGAGGTAACGGAGCGTGGAACTCTAATAGCAGTGATCACCTCACCAAGTAAAGAGGTCATGGAGTTTGAGTACATGGTCGCTCGCGGACAGCTCATTGCACCCAAAGCTCAATTTCATATCCCTCAGAATCGACGTACGGCTGCGTCAGAAGTGGCTTCTGCGAAGGTACTTAGTGACTTACGTGAAGAACGATTCGAATGATGAGTATCGATACGTCCGTGCTGGTCAAGTTGATTGGTGAAGAACAGGAAAGTATCACTCTTTCTGAGTGGCTTTCCCTAAAATCCTAACTACCGAAGGCAACAAGTGACTTAGCGCGCGTTGAGCTGATTCGAGGCTGCAAACGTCTTGATGACTCCTCGACTCCGTTCGCAAAATCGTTACTCTCCTGGATCTCCACTATCCCTGTCTCAAGTGATATCCTGAATGTTGCTTCAGACCTTATGCCCAATCAACTGAGAAGCTTGGATTCAATCCATTTAGCCAGTGCCATATCGGCCGGTTCGACGTTTTCGGATTCCGTAGCCCATGATTCGCATCTGTGCTCTGATTACGTGCACCTCGGTTTATATGCCTCTTCGCCAATCTAGGGACACTAGGTCTCTCTAATCATGATCCTCTAATGTGGATAAATGTTGGTCAAATATCGGGCGCCGTTTTCATTTACCTTTCAATTTTGTCTGTCCTGTGGGAGTGCATTTGCGCGCAATGCTTGACAGTCGTCGGTTGGAAATGGAGTTCGGTGAGTGCCATTGCCTGCGAAAGCGTTCTATGAGCGAAAGATGTATCGTGAATCAGCAGGATTCTATTTGGGTGGACCGCCTATCTGGACGGTTCAAGGGGGATATGGGCTTCACTAGTGATATCTAATTGAAGCGAATCACTACTCGTTGAACGGCTACTAGTTCAAATAATTGGCATCGATCGACTTGAAACGTTCCTTCTTAGCGACAACGTCACGCACTTTCTCGAACTGTAGCGCAATATTCGTAACTACCGAGAAATGTCATTCTCTGCTGGATCAAAGATAAGAACCATTTGTACTACCTGTAGAGTTGAGAAAGGTAAGCGTGTGGAGAAGAGTGCAGCGACGATGGATTCAGTAATTGAAACAATCACCAAGGCAAGAGCTTCTCTTTCGATCAGCCGAAGGGAGCTAGCTGATGTCGTCGGCTGCAGTGAGGCTACGCTCTCTAACCTCGAAAGAGGTATCCATGATCCAAGTCTTTCGCTAATCAGTAAAATCACCGCAGCCCTCGACCTCGATCACGTGGGTTCCGTCTCCACCCCTAGGATTACGTCGGTTGCGGTAGGTATGAGGTGCGCACTCATGGAAGATCCTCCGGATCGAGTGTTAGCATTTCGAATAATGAGTCGCTTCACGGGTCAATGGAGAGGCATCGTCAAAGATTCCGACAAGTTCGAGTCCGTCTCAACGCGGCCGATTTCGACTTCGGATCTGCGCTTTGACGCCATGTTGGCTGGTTATGTGGAGCATTTATGCGTAGTTGATGAGGTCACGGTACCAAATTGGGTTTACCTTGACGTCTACTACTTGGAGATATTTTGGTGGCGCACAGAGCTTCCGGGAATGAGAGCTATTGAAATGGCGGAAACCCCTGGTGCATTGAGTAACCGGAGGGTCTTTACCAGTGCTCGCTCTCTGGAGTCGGTATGAACCAAAAACAGACACTCGATCGCGCGAGAATACGAGAGCTCCTAACCGAGCTTGGAAGAGTGCTCGCAGAAGAAGGCGCATCTGGCCAGTTGTACTTAGTGGGTGGGGGAGCAATGGCACTTGCTTATAGCACCGATCGAGTGACCTCCGATTTGGACGCTGTATTTGAACCGAAGATGAAAATATATGATGCCGCTCGCGCGATAGCGCAAAGGCACAATCTTGAAAGCGACTGGCTTAATGACGCCGTTAAAGGGCTTTTACCTGTCCATCCGGGTGTTCCTGTCGAGGTTTTAACGGTTCCAGGCATCACTGTTTTGGTCCCCGATCCAAAGACTCTTTTCGCGATGAAGGTTAGGGCATCGCGAGCCGACCGAGATATCAAAGACATACGACTTCTCTATGAGCTCTCTGGGTTCACGTCTGCGCAAGAGGCCCTCGACTTTGTGAGCAGCGTCTTTCATGAAAATCAGCTTGACGCAAGGTCGAAGTCCGCACTGTTGGAGATGCTTGAGAGCTAAGTTGCGCCTTGGAGACTTGACCTACGGGGAAGGTAGATTCCAGGTCTGCGTTGACGCTTTGGTGAAAACCAGCTCTCTGCATTCATAGAGGTCGGTGAGTTAATGTATGAAAAACAAGCCTTTAGATGCTAACATTTATGTTACTTACATTAATGTTAGTAACATAAATTATACTTTTGTGAGGTATTATGCCGGGCTTTGTTGGTCGTCAGACTCAGTTGAATTCGCTTGATCGATTGCTAGGGCGTATTCGGTCAGAGATTAATACCGATCTTCCGGGACGTTGCATACTCATGCGTGGTCGACGTCGGGTTGGCAAGAGTCGACTGGTGGAGGTCTTTGCCAACCGTTCGGGGGTACCGACGCTCTATTTCACGGCATCGCGCCAGAAGAGCCATGAACTGGAGTTGTTTGCAGAAGCGGTTGTGGAGTCGAATCTTCCGAATGCTGATCTGTTCAGAGGTACTCACCTGGATAATTGGGATGTTGCACTGCGATTGCTCGGGCAGACTTTACCGCACGACACTCCGAGCATTGTGATCTTTGATGAGTTTCCGTATCTTGTCGAACAAGATGTGAGTATCGAAGCTATCTTTCAAAAGCAGTGGGACCGTATCCTATCCCACAAGCCAGTTCTGCTGATCTTGGTCGGTTCTGACCTCGCTATGATGGAGGCTCTGAACTCTCATGACCGGGCGTTTTATCAGCGGGGAACTGAGATGATCATCCCGCCACTGTCACCACTTGAGACGGCACAAATCGTTGGTTCACCTGATGAAACATCGGCCTTCGACTCCTACCTTATTACGGGGGGACTTCCACTTATCTGTGACGATTGGCCTGTAGGTCTTTCTATGTGGGATTACCTCGAAGGGGCGCTCTCAGAGACAACGTCAGCCCTGATCGTCAGTGCAGAACGGTCTTTGGCCGCCGAGTTCCCGGTAGAAGCATTAGCCCGTGAGGTTTTAGGAAAGATCGGGGCAGGGGAGACGACCTTTACCAATATTTCGCGTGCTGCTGGAGGGCTCCAAGCAGTTAGTGCTTCCCGAGCTCTTGAACTACTTACCGCGAAGCGAATTGTCATTCGAGAGGTTCCATTATCGACCAAGCCGTCAAAAGAGGCAAGATATCGCGTCGATGATCCCTACCTGAGATTTTGGCTTACCTTCATTGGACCTCACCTAGCGGAAATCGAACGTGGACGCTCCGATCGGGTGTTGGCGCGAATAAAAGCTAGCTGGACCTCTTGGAGAGGGAGAGCAATAGAGCCGATAGTTAGGGAGTCTCTGGCCCGACTTCTTCCACTTGATGGTCTCGCTGCGGAAGCAGTAGGCGGATACTGGACCCGAACTAACGTCCCTGAAGTTGATATCATCGGCGCCGACCGCAATCCCTTGGCGAAGGTGATTACCTTTGCAGGCTCAATAAAGTGGCTTGAAACCGAACCTTTTGACAACGGCGATCTAAACGCTCTAGCTGCCGCAACTCTTCAGGTTCCCGGCGCTAGCAAAGATACGCCGTTAATCGCTGTTAGCCGTAGTGGTGTGGGGCCAAACGTCAACGCTGCGTTCAAATTCGGCCCAGATGACCTGATCAAAGCATGGTAGCTTAAATCGGGAGGGTGCATTATTAGCTGCGGTAAGTCTCCGATCGTATCGATCCGTGAGCTCGAAATGTAGTTTGCGCCACCCCCAGATTAGAAGCTTAAATGCATAGTAACCACGAACCGTGTCGGGTAGCGATCGGGATGCCACCCTCTCTATATTTAGATTTTGATGATGCTCTTTGGTGTAGCTCGCCATCCGTTGACACCTCCGATCTCAATAGCGTTTTTATTTTAAGTAATTGCCGCATTAGTCGCAAAGGTAAGACTCGAGCCATTGATGAACAGGCACCTCAATACATCAATCACCCAAGAAGGATCAACGATAGGTAAATTGCCGTTGGAATATTCGAGGTGAACTATTTGAAGTTAAGCGTTATCGTGTTCGTGTTAGCGGCTACTTGTCTGCTAATGGTACCGCCGTCGCAAGCTTTGTTCCGTCGACAAAATTTCCCTTCATAAGGGTAAAAAGACGTTGGAACGACTGGATGTAAGTCCGGTTAAAGAGGTGGTTGACGATACGTCACCTATAGCAAAGGCGTCCACCACTTTGACACCTAG
Source organism: Actinomycetes bacterium (assembly GCA_021826315.1). GTDB lineage: Bacteria > Actinomycetota > Acidimicrobiia > Acidimicrobiales > Acidimicrobiaceae > Acidithrix. Next base: position 121 of record JAKAZZ010000071.1, on the reverse strand, counting down.
GAGTCTGCTAAGCAACCCTCGACATTCGTCCCGGTAGGGGTGATCATCGAGCTATCGATCTGGTCCACGGGAACCCGGTAGCACGATGGTCACTTCTGTCAATTATCTGTGTGTATTAAAG
>JAKAZZ010000018.1 GCA_021826315.1 Actinomycetes bacterium | reverse complement strand
AGGCCTTCTTCGCCAAGATCTACATCGATGAGGATGACGAGACAAGGGAACAAACCGTCCGAGTTGACTACAACGAGCCGTTCGACAGCTTGCTTTCACGTCTCATAACGGCAAGCGTCCACCGTAATCTCGACATAAAGAAAACCGCCCTCGGGGAGATCCCGATGGACGGTTTTGAGGCTGATACCAGGCGCACCGACAAGGTGCAGGGTTCTCATACGGATACTTTGGTGGGCACTAAGGGACTCGAACCCCCGACCTCAGCCGTGTGAAGGCTGCGCTCTAACCAGCTGAGCTAAGTGCCCGTAAGCATCTCATAATCATAATTCACTCAGTAGAAAAGCGGGCCTCACCTGTTTTACATAATTTGACCATCTAAAGGTGAAAGAACGTTCATATTTTCAAATCACTTCTATCCCCATTCTCACTAAAAGTACGAAAATCCCCTCTAGCTCCAAGATGAGACGTTATAATTGACCACAAAGAGTAATTAGATCGACCGACGGGGTCTATTCCGCCACAGGGAGGTGAATGCGGGCATGGGTGTTGACTATTCGCTAACGATAGATGAGACGGTTGGAATAGTAGCATCCGAGGTCCTTGAAGGATCTGGAGCGAAGTATGCCTTTGTCGTTGATATCTCACTCTCTGAACGAATCAGAATCGTTTCCGAACGAGCAAACACCCCGATAGAAGCGGACCTCGTGGATGCAAATCGCTATTACTTTTCTCCTACCGTCTACGGCAAGATCCGTAATGCGACTTCATCTCGCAAAAGCAGATCATTTATTCTTGACGAAAATGGCGCCGCTGAACTATCGCGAATAACTCGAATCACGGTTGAAAAAGGTGAGGTCGTTATAGTCGTACCCTCCCTCACACGAAACTTCGCGATTGCAGCTATCGGCGCCACTAAATGGACTGGCCGACCACTCAACGAAATAACGTATCTTCTCGAAACTACATCTCTAAGGTTTTTGGGAACGTCCAATCAAAGCCAGATCGCACTGGAAAGGCTAACTCCACGCCTCTCTGAGATCGTAGCGACCAACGACTCTTGGGAGACCAGTGCACATCAAATTTGCAGAACTCTCGCACGCCATTTCGGCTTTCGATCCTCAACCTTCGTAGCTGCTGACGGAGATCGTCTGATTCCTTTGGTCGGATGCGATGACGTCGAAAATGGACCTATCAGCGTTTATCATCTTGAGGGTCCCCTAGAGACGATCCATTCCATAGGGGAAGATGCACTAATTCACCGTGCGATTAAAGTTGTCGACACCAAATTAAATGATGCTTTAGTAGAGGCTTTCGAAACAAGTGAGGACCTAACCTATGGCGGACTCGTTATCCCACTAACTCGCGGGGATCAGCGGGTAGGCGTCTTAGTGATGCGCTCTCCCTACGATTCAAATTGGCTGAGCCTCGACGATCTCGTCAAAGTCGACCAACTCGTCGCACACCTATCAATCTTGTTCTCCCAAGTGATCGACTTCTACGAGCGCGAACTGCGCCTTCAGGCATCTGACGCACTAGCGATGATGCTCGATGCCGCTACTTCAATTCTCTCTCAAGACGGTATCCGAGAATTCATTCCTCGTTCGCTAGCTACTTCACTTGGATCAAATGGTGCAATTTACTTGGAATTGGATCCAAATAGGACCATAACTGACGTATCCTGCGCCGGGGACGGCACCTCTTCGTTACGAGCAATTCGCAGGGCGCTAATTGGTTCTAAGATCACCGATATCTCTGTACCCGGCTTTACAGATTCACGAAACCATCCTTTTTTTGCTGAGCCGCATCAAAGCGAGCTTTACACCTCACTCGTCGCATCGCTTACAACATCGCGTCCGTATGTCGCAATTCCAATTCACACCTCCCAAGGACTCGTAGGTGTTGCGGCAGCGATCCTCACCAATGAACGATCCTTTTGGAGTTCCCTTGAGCGTCATTTAACGAACGAATGGGCGATCAATGCAACTTTGGTGACCGAGAATTATCAGCTCCGAAGCCAAGAGAAGATAAACCTCGAACGTTTTAGAGAGATGGCCTTCCGTGATTCGCTTACCACTCTTCCGAACAGAGACGTATTCCAAGATCGACTCAGGGTCGCTGCAAATAAAGCAGATAGGAGCGGCGCTCGTACAGCAGTCATCTTCATTGACATCGACCACTTCAAATTGATTAACGACACCTATGGCCACCGATTTGGTGACGAAGTGCTCAAAGAGATCTCGAATCGCCTTTCAAGGGTATTTCGCGAAGGCGACACCGTCGCAAGAATTTCGGGCGACGAATTCACCGTATTGATTGAAGACTCCCCTGAGGTTACCGACCTTACAGAGATTGCTAGAAGGGCATTCGAGCGCCTCAACGAACCTTACGTAATTGATTCAAAGAAGATCGCAGTTTCGATATCGATGGGAATGACGAGCGTCGTTGGTCAATTCAACGGTAATGAACTGCTAGATCGAGCCGACAATTCGATGTACCATTCAAAGAAGAAGGGTCGAAGCAGACTCACCTACAGTGAGGGTTATGGTCCAGGAACTGTAATTGCAACCTCTGAACGTACTTTTGGAACTTCTACCGAGCGAAATAGCGAAGAGTCGAGCCCTCTCGATGTACCTGTCAACTTCGCCTATGAAAGCAACGAAGGAGCAGACCAAGAACTCATTGTCGACATCACCGAGACAGTGAGAACTGCAACTTCAGAGAGTAAACCCTTAGAAGCATCCAATATCACTGCCGACGATGTACGGGTTACTTACCAACCGTTCTACCGATTTAGCCTTGACTATATCGACATCGCAAAGATCAGACTCGCACTCTCTGAACTTACCAATGGCATAGAGGCCAGAGAGGGCTTAGGTTCATCTCAAAGTAATGGATTAGCTTCGATGAGTCACGAAATGTATATCCACAGCGACAGTGATACGAGGCTCGAACTTCTACAACCATCGATCCAAATCGGCGATGAGAGAGTTATCGACCTCCCACTCATAGAGGAACTCGCCGCCCGTAAACTTTCGGTAATTGAGATGGATGGAGCCCATAAAAGCGCTAAGTTCCTTATCCCCATTGATGACGTAGCCACTCACGCCAAGGATAGAATCTCCGTTGCTCTTGAGAAGATAATCTCAAATAGTCAACTGAACCGAAGAATTGTGCTTGCAATCTCGGCAAAACGCTTAGCGAATGACGAAGACCTCATGGTCTCGCTAATTGCAATCGCTATAAGATATCGCCTCGAAGTAATGGTGACTGACGTCGAAGACCGAAGAACGCGCTTCTACGACCTTTGCTCACCGGTCGTAACCTACTTTGCCATAGAAGCAGTTGAGGCGATCGGAGACTCAAACCGCCCCGCCCCGACCAAGATGTCAACCTTATTAGCCATTGCAAAAGAGCGCGGTGTGCGAATCGTGGCAACGAAAGTTACCGACTCATCGATGGTTGACTCCCTGCTCGCCACTGGCATATCTGTCGTCGACTCCTCTGGTATCGACGTTGTCGACCTAGTCCGCCAACCCCTCGAAAGGCTGAGCGCTCGCAAATAAAAGGGGTCAATATCTCCAAGCAGAGCGCTCGCCTGGCGAATTAGCGCCATCTCCCGTGTTCACTGACGCGAATCTTATTTTGACCAACTCTTTACCAGTGGCCCTTGTGAAATTAAGGCCTCTACCTCGTTAAATTCAACCATCGACATAGTCAAATGTCGTCAACATTGAATTTGATAGCCAAAGTAAAGGGTAGGCCGAAATAAACTACTTACCCGTGCGCCCAATTCTTACTAAAAAAGAGAAGTACCTCGGCTTTGCTATCGCTGCCTACGGTGCTGCTGTCTATCTAATCCTCTGGCTTCCTCATATCCACGAGAAGGTTGCAGGTGTAAATCCTGCACAATATGCCATCGAAGGTACGGCTTTAGCTGTTATCTTTGCCATCTTTGTCGGCATCGGCAAGCGAACCTGGATAGGATTCGTAGGTCTAGCGATGGCACTTGGACCTCTGAGTCGCTACGTAGTCCTAATGATGCCAGCAGTAATCTTCTCGGCCTTTTCAGGTTTTCGTTATCTTATGACGCCGAAGAAAGATCGTCAGGATGTGAATGGCGCACCAGTCGTTACGGCTACAGCCGCTAAGACAAGGGCCAACGCCAAGGCAGAGTCTCGTCCCACGAGCAGCTTTTCGTCCAATCGTATAACCCCTGCTAAGGCTCGCAAGAAGAAGGGCCAGCAGAAGCCTTCGATCTATGGAACGCTTGGAAAGCTCGGCCCTCAAGGACAAGTAAACCCTGCGAACGACGACAAAAAGTAGTGACTCCAATTTCCCAGGTGGTTAGATTTAGATTTTGGTGGCTTAGTGATAAGTGAAAAATTAAAAGGCAAGAGGTTCTTCGTAACTGGATCGACGGGCTTCCTTGGAACTGCTCTAGCAGAGCGAATCCTGTCGAACTTTGACGGTGCCAAACTCGTGCTCCTGATCCGTGCCGGTCGCCGCTCATCTCCATGGGATCGTGCCAAGCGCGAGATCATCAAGAATGACGCGTTTGATCCTCTACGAGAACGTCTAGGAGCCGACTTCGACAGCTACATAGAGGCACACGTAACTGCTGTCGCGGGCGATGTATCAAGTCGCAACCTTGGCCTTGACGAAGAGGGGCTTCGCCTCCTTGCCAACTGCGATTACGTCATTCACTCTGCCGCAACAGTAAGCTTCGACTCACCTTTGACGCAAGCGGTTGCAGTAAACCTTCTAGGTCCCACCAACGTAGGAGATGCAATAAAGGCCGCAGCGGCCCTCGTGGGAAAGAATCCGAGCGAGATACACTTCATCGCCGTATCCACCAGCTACGTTGCCGGCTATCGCAGAGGATTAGCGCCAGAGCGAATCCTGCGGCATACTCCGTTTTCACCTATGCCATCGTTTGAGAGCGAGATCGACTTTACGAATCGCCTAAAGGCGGACGTTGAACTAAAGAGTCGTTCAATCGAAGCACTCCAAGATTTCGACAAGAAGGCGCGCAAAGAGATTGGCGCGGTTGGAGGGCCTCTCCTGGCTCAAAAGCTTGAAAAACTTCGTCTTGACTGGGTTGAAGAACAGCTAATAGACCTCGGTATCGCAAGAGCAAAGTCGCTTGGCTGGCCCGACGCATATACATTCACAAAGTCCCTAGGAGAAGAGGCCTTAGTCGAGAACCACGGTAATGACCTTTCGATATCAATCGTACGACCTTCCATTATCGAATCTTCCAAGGCCTACCCTTATCCCGGTTGGATCAAGGGTTTCAGGATGGCTGAGCCAATCATCATCTCATATGCCCGAGGACTGCTAAAGGAGTTTCCGGGGGTGCCCGAGGGTATTGTTGACGTCATTCCAGTTGATCAAGTAACTGGAGCAATCATTGCAGTTGCAGCTAGCACTGCACCAACTCCAAGTGACGATCCTCCCGTATATCAGGTGGCATCGGGATCGGTAAATCCGCTACGTTACAAGGTACTTGTTGACTTAGTTCGCGAGTGGTTCCTCCAAAATCCCCTCTTTGATGCCGAAGGGCAACCAATTGCCGTTCCTGAATGGAACTTTCCTGGACGTGGGCGCGTACAAAAACAACTATCGAGACTTTCTGCCAACCTTGACTTCGTTGACAGTATTTTGTCTCTCGTACCTCTTCGTGGTAGGAGGGCCGAGATAGTTACAGACCTTGAAGAGAAGAAGGAAGCGGTAGATCGCGCCCTTTCGTACGTCGAACTATACGGAAGTTACGCCGAAACCGAGGCCATCTTTGACGTCTCGAATCTCATCTCACTCTTTGAATCGCTCGACATCGACGACCAAAGACTGCTTGACTTTGATCCTAGAACGATCGACTGGCCATCGTTCGTAACCGATGTCCACCTTCCATCAGTCGTAAAACACTCCCGTGTCAAAACTACATCGGAGAAGAAGGCGACCTCGAACCGCAGCGAAAAGACTACTTCACAGATTTTGAGTGATAAGTTTCGCGTAGCTGCATTCGATCTAGAGAACACAATCATCGCCTCCAACGTCGTTGACGCCTATGCTTGGTTCGCAACAAAAGACCTACCTGCCTCAAAGAAGGCACTCTTCGCATTGGCACTCGCCGCCGAAGGACCTTCTCTTGTATCCCTCGACAAAAGGGACAGAGGCGACTTTTTGAGGAGCTTCTACCGTCGGTACTCCAAGGCAAGTCTCGACCATCTGACGGAGCAGACATACGAGCTATTCAACGCTTACCTCCTCAAAAAAGCATTCCCTAAGGCTATAGAGAGGGTTAGGCGCCATCGCCAACTCGGTCACAAAACAGTTCTGATTACCGGAGCCCTCGATTTTGTAATCGAGCCCATAGCGCCGTTATTTGATGAAATTGTGGCTTGCACGATGACTACCGATTCCAAGGGGCGCCTCACCGGTAATCTTTCTAGCACTCCACCAACCGGAGAGGCGAGAGCACTCCTAATTGCAGAATTTGCAGCTAAGTACGGCGTAGCTGTATCCGAGTGCGTGGCCTATGCCGACTCTTCGTCGGACCTGCCAATGCTTGAGATTGTAGGTTACCCCGTTGCCGTCAACCCTGAACCACGCCTTCTTCAAATAGCAAAGCGTAGAGGTTGGGTAGTAGAAAACTGGGAGCGTCAAGCTGGACACTCTAAACTGATGCTTCCTATCGGGAGGGAGCGATGAAGGCACTTCAATTTGAACGCTCGGTGACCAAATACATCACCACAAAGGCGCTATCAACACTATCAAAACGCTACAAAGCATCGGCATCTCCGCTCTCTTTCAAAGATGGCGTAGTACTCGATACCCCAGATAACGACTTCATTCAGACGAATGTCACACTGTCAGGAATCTGCGGAAGTGATCTTGGCATGCTTACAGCCTCATCATCTAGGTACTTCGAAGACTTCATTACCTTTCCGTTTGTACCTGGCCATGAGGTAGTTGGAAGGGCAGATATCGACGGAATCGAGCGGCGCGTAGTCGTCGAACCGGTTCTCAACTGCATCGTGAGAAAGATCTCTGATCCATGTCGGTTCTGCCAAATAGGCGAAAAAGACAAGTGCGTCAACCTTGTAGTTGGATGTCTTGAGCCTGGGGTCCAAAGTGGATACTGTGAATCTACGGGCGGAGGTTGGTCGGAGTATCTCTACTGCCACCCATCCCAACTTCACGTTCTACCAGACGCGCTCACCGACGAAGAGGCATTGATGGTCGAACCCCTCGCCTGCGCGATCCATATCGTGAAGGCGGGAGCGCTCGGCGACATATCGCGGATTGCCATAATTGGCAGTGGAACCGTCGGGCTCCTTGTCGCCGCAGCTCTATCGAAGTTTCGCCCCGACATTGAAGTCATATCACTCGCGCGCTACAGCCACCAGCAAAAGGTCGCTAGCGGGTACGGGAGCTCTATCGTAAAGAGCAACGATGAACTACGACGCTTAGCTCGGGGGAAGACCAGAGGCGTTCTAGCCAACGGACGAGTAACCGACGGATTCGATCTTACGATCGATGCGGTTGGATCAAAAGAGTCAGTTGAACTAGCCCTTGAAGTAACTGCTCCAGGTGGCCGCGTTTTGATGGCGGCAATTCCAAAACCAACTTCGCTGGATCTGACTGCACTTTGGCACAAGTCGATCTCGATGGAGGGGCGTTACGCCTACGGAGTCGAAAGTGTCAACGGACAGACTCGTTCAACGTTTGAACTAGCCCTTGAACTTGCGCCTTCGCTCTCATTAGGCGACTTAGTAACAAAAATTTACCCCCTAGAAGACTACGAGGACGCTATTAACCACGCTATCGAAGCAGGTAGTCGTGGAGCGATCAAAATCGCCTTCGACCCAAGTACACGTCACTCACGAACTCCCCGAAAGGTATCTTAATTGGCACCTAGACCAGGCTTTATATTAAACGTCGACAAGAGCTACCCCGGTACGCTCTTTTGGCACGGTGAAGGATTTCGCCTTGAAAAGCTACCAGAAGGTTCTCGAGTAATCTATCCGCCTGAACCAATCGAAGGATTGGCCGATCCAATCTCCGAGATCGCCGATGCCCTAGACAACCCAATGGGTGACTCTAAACCCCTAGACGCACTTCTATTCAGCGGTATGAAATTGACGATCGCCTTCGATGACGTGTCACTGCCACTTCCCCAAATGGAGTCGCCAGATATACGTTCACTCATCATCGAAGAGGTCCTTGAACGAGCCGCTCGTGCAGGCGTAACGGACGTTGAATTGATCGCAGCCCTAGCATTGCACCGCCGCATGACCGAAGCCGAGCTACGCCACGCCGTTGGCAACAGGGTATATAACGCCTTCTATCCACGCGGCCTTCTAAAACAACACGATGCCGAAGATAGAAGCAACCTCGAATTCATTGGCACAACCGATACCGGTGAAGAAGTAGAGATTTCGAAGAGAGCAGCGACTAGCGATCTGATCATCTACGTCAACATCAACCTCGTCTCGATGGACGGAGGCCATAAGAGCGTAGCAACTGGCCTATCGTCGTATCGGTCGCTTCGCCATCACCACAACGTGAAGACAATGGTGCACTCTCGTTCATTCATGGATCGACACAACTCCGAACTCCACTCATCGAACTGGAGGATGGGCAAGGTCATAAAAGACGCAGGGATCAAAATCTTCCAAATTGAGACCACCCTAAATAACAACACCTTCCCGGATCAATTTCAATTTCTGCAAAAGCGCGAGTGGGAGTGGAACTTCAAAGATCGTGCGACCTTTATGGCGGCGTCTAAGTCATTAAAGGCGACTCCTCCTTGGCTCGCACGGAATATATTTCACTCGGTTCGCTCCCCATATGGATTGACTTCGATCCAAGCCGGCGAAGTTGAAGCGGTCCACGAAAAGACCCTTGAGAACGTATACAAACAGCAACTTATCCACGTGAAGGGACAGAGCGATATCCTAACGATGGGACTCCCCTTCGTCGGGCCATATAACGTAAACTCGATAATGAACCCGATCTTGGTTTACTGCCTCGGCCTTGGCTACTTCTTCAATATGTACAAGAACAAGCCATTGGTTCGAAAGGGCGGAGTTCTCATTATGAGCCACCCAGCCCGAAATGAATTCGATCCGGTATTTCACCCCTCGTACATCGATTTCTATGAGAATGTACTCTCTGAGAGCACCGACCCCAAAGTTATTGAGGCGAAGTTCGAGGAGCAGTATGCGACTGACCCTTGGTACATTCACCTGTATCGAACCGGGAACGCTTACCATGGCGTTCACCCCTTCTACATGTGGTATTGGGGCGCCCATGCCCTCGACCACCTAGGTGCAGTTATCATCCTCGGTGGCGATCCTAAGGTTGCCAAGCGCCTTGGATTTATGGCTGCGTCAACTATGAACGATGCCCTTGAGATGGCTAGCCATTACGTTGGCTCATCGCCTACCCTCACTCACATGCACACCCCACCACTATTTATGTCTGAGGTGGAGTAGAAAAGCCAATGAAGTTCTCTCTAAAGCGCAGCAAACTACCGTTTCCTCTCGGAGCGCCAAATTGGCCAATCGCAGTAGATAAGCCGACCCCAAAGAGCAAACTCGGGGCAAACTTTGAGACCGATTGGAGTCGAACTTACCTCTCGAGGGCAATTCGATCACTGATCACTGATTACGTGACCCGACCAGCAATCGAAGTAGTTGCTGCTCCTACCATCTATGGCCTCGATAATATCTCAAATACCAGTGGGCCTATCATCTTTGCCTCCAATCACGCAAGCCACCTCGACACACCATTGCTTCTGAGTTCATTGCCTGAGAGATTCCGCCATAAAACCGCAGTCGGTGCGGGTGCAGACTACTTCTTTGACAAGAAGTACAAGGCAATTCTCTGGTCCTTCTTACTGGCAGCAATTCCAATAGAGCGCAACAAAGTATCGAGAAGATCCCATGACGTAGCACTAAAGGTGATCGAAGACGGGTGGAACTTAATCCTATTTCCAGAGGGTGGTCGTACGCCTGACGGCTTTGGACAAGAGTTCAAAGGAGGGCTTGCTCAGATCGCTCTCAAAGGTGGCGCAAAGATTGTTCCAGTACACATCGCTGGTACCTTTGAGATCTTGGGTAAGGGTCAATCCTTCAAGCGCGGTGAGACTGCGATCTACTTCGATCGTCCGATAGACCCAACCGGTCGCACCACCAAGGACCTCATCACAGAGGTCGAAGCGAGGGTGGATCGACTAGCGGATGAAGTTGCAAACGACTTTTGGAGTGCGGCTCTAAATCAAGGTGCCGGGTTGACGCCGAGACGAAATGTCGACCAAAAGGATTGGATAGCTGACTGGAACCGCCCGAGGTATCGATCCGACGCAAAGAAACGCACAAAACGGTGGCCCCGTATTCCGATCATTGACAAGCCAATCTAAACAGAGAGGCAGAACTTCGCGCTTGATTGGCCGAAAACTCCTTGCACTCCGTAAAGGTTCCAACGAGCGCAGGGAGACATGACCTCAATGGATATTTGCGACCGCACGAAGCTATTTGCTTCGACGACTACGTCGCAGCCGTATCGATCGACGGGGTACGCAGCTATTGAACTAATCTGAGTCCTGACGGAGCAATCGATTCAGGCTCTGACGTAAGTTCAGTTACAAATTCGGTCTTATGCCCCGGAAAGACACTCTCAGAGTAGATAATTGGCTTCCCGTCCTCATCGTAAGTGATCCGCTCGCACCACAGAGCCGGAGAATCCTTTGGCACTCCAAGCAACTTTGCGTCATGGCCATCGATGGCTACGGCGGCTATCGACTGGATGGCTCGACGTAGCGGCTTCGATAACGCACCTCGTTCACCTATTAATTCATAGAGTGATGCACCTTCAAGTTCGGGGATTGAAAATTGCGATCCGATCTGAGATGGTACCCAAACTGTTACCCGTGCAAATGGTGCTCCATCGGCAAGGTTGATCCGAGTGATTACGAGTAATTCGCCCTCTCCTAGTACCTCTCTCGGACGCCCCTTCGACTGTTCGAGGTTGGCAGAGATTATCTTGCGGCCCGGAACCACACCCTTCTCCGACATCTGAGCCTCGATCGTGGTAAAGCGACCTAAAGACTGTCTCAGCGGATTTGCAGTAGCAACCCAACCAAAACCTTGGCGCGATTCAACCAGTCCCTCGCTACGAAGGATGTCTAAAGCTTTCCTTACTGTAATTCTGCTAGCGCGGTGCATACGCGAAAGGGCAGCCTCACTAGGCAAAACTGAGCCACGATTGATAGGCCCGGAGGTAATCTGACTCCGAAGCGCATCCGCGATCTCTAAATATCTGGGTGTCTTTTTAGTTTCTATGAAGTAAAAACTATCAAATTCTTTATTGAATTACCAAAACCGCATCGCTAACGAAGGCCTAAGCGCCGTGAGATGCTCAAAGCTCTATTAGATATGATCTCGCTTCGAAGCCCTTCGACCTCGCGATCGACCTCAAGTGGCGTAAATGAATTAGTCGCCTTCGGAGCAACTCTTCGAATAATAAGGTCAGCGAGGTGTGGATTCCTCGCTAGCAAAGGACCGTGCATGTAGGTGGCAACGATGCGGCCACTTAGAAATCCATCAACCTTAGTGGCGTAACTATTACCAATACCACTAACCACACGCCCGAGCGGACTTCCAGAGAGAAGACGACTCTCACCTCCATGGTTTTCGTATCCGGTCAAAATCGGTAGGTCCAAACTAAGGTCGGCCTCCACTGCAACTTCTCCAACGATCCGCTTATTTGCAGCGATGCGCTCGGTCACAACGGGGATCAAACCCAAACCAGGTGACGAAGGAGCAGCAGAGGTTACGAATCTTTCACCGAGAATTTGAAGTCCAGCACAGACTGCCAAGATTTGATGATCCGTAGAAGCTAGATCTCCCAAGAATCCGTCCTTATGGAGAGCATCCCGTGCCAATTGCATAGGACCATCTTCACCTCCACCGATGACGAAGAGGTTCCCATCGCGTGGAATTGGATCTCCGTAGAAGACCCTTTGGTAGGTGGCTTCAAAGCCCCTAGCTAGCGCTCGACGAAATAAGATCTCTCCGTTACCCGAATCGCCGTAGGTTCCGAGAAGATCGGGGAATAGCAAGACGATCTTCACTTAATTAACTCCCCCGCATCGCGCAGAAAGCGCATCATATTAGAAAACTCCGTGTAGTTTCCGATGTAACTTATCGATGTGCCCTCATCAAAGGCAGTTATCGCCTCCGTATAAGTAGTTGCAATACGGTGAGCAACGCCGCCGTATGACAAGCGAACAGCTATGTCGTAGCGCCTCTCGCCCACCACGATTACCTCTCGGTCGCCAAAAGGGCCAAAGTCAATGTCATAAAGCCAAGAGGTATCTCTGCCATCTGCAACATTCGCATTTATCCCCACAATGAGTGGCTGAGTCGACTCGGCGAGCATTGCGATGATCTGTTGCCATCCAGCGGGATTCTTAGCCATAAATGCGGTAAGTGTGCGCCCCAAGATCTGAAAGGTGGAATATCGTCCACCGACGCCTGATAATGACGTTAGCGCGGAATCTATATCTTTCAGAGGTATCTCACGTTCGTACCCAACGATAGTCGCTACAGCGGCGTTCATCAGGTTGAACTGTCCTGGAAGCGAGGTTCTGACTATCGCAAGTAATTTGCCGGCGTGATAGAGCTCGTCGCCCATAAAAACGTAGTCGCTCTTTGGTTTTCCAAACGTGCAACTAACACAGTGGTAATCGCCGATACCTTCGTTGAAGTCAACTTTAGATTCGCACAACGGACACACTGTTGCATCCATCGTCCACTTGGACCCAACTTCGAAGGGAACTACATCGCCGTGACCTTGGACTACGTATGCGATATGAGGGTCAGAGACGTTGGCAAATACACGCACTCCCCTATTGGCCTCAAGCATTACCCTCCACTTATCAGCGATACTTCTAACTTCGCTTACTCGGTCGAGCTGATCCCGAGATAGGTTCATTAGGACAATCGAGTTGGCTGGAGCCTTACTAGCAACAATCGGCAAATGAGACTCATCGACTTCAATTACCCCTAAGCTTCGATCGGCAGCCCTACTCAATGCCAACGTGATTCCAGCCGTCATGTTATTACCAGCTTCATTGGTGACTACCAATTGCGGTCCACCGAGTACAGCCGTTATCATTGCCGTAGTTGTAGTCTTACCATTTGTAGCGCTCACGTAGATGAGCTCTTTCCCCTCGGAGAATCTACTTAGAGCGCTCGAATCCAACTTGGAGAGTACCATGGCAGATAAGGCTTCGCCGCTTCCACGATTGGTGGCTTTCGAGAGACTGCCTACCCCGTCAGCCAACGAAGTAACAAGACGCTCATACCGCGACCTACCAATAAAGTTCGCTACTCTATCAGTGGCACGGCCAATCGACCCTAAATTTTTTTTCATCATCTTCAAGCATACTTAGGGCAGTTATGGTGAAGTTCAAAACTTAAACCTAGGTGGGACGCCCATAGAGATTATCTAACTTGGAAGATCACCTCTGACCTATATCAAAGGGTACTAGATCCAAGCTGGAGAGATAGGCCGTTAAAGGAACGAAGGCTAGCGGGGGGAGCTAGCCTTCGTATTTGAATTGCAAGTTTGGAGGGGGGATCCGAATCTTGCTAATTACCAATATAGTCACTTTGAAGTTATCTTACATTCAAATACGAAAGATAGTTAGAATCATATTCTATGATCGAACTTCGTCAACTCCGCGCGCTGCTCGCCCTTGAAGACTTCAAAAGCTTCTCACTAGCCGCAAACTCCCTAAACACGGTCCAATCGAACATCTCAGCGCACCTAGCAAGACTCGAGGAGACTATCGGAGCCACACTAATCGACAGACGAACCGGACAACTTACAGATGAAGGTAAAGCGGTCTCGCTACGAGCAAGACGCTTGTTAGCTGAACTAGAGGCTATCGACTCTGATATTTCTGCACTTCGGGACGATGTTAGAGGAAGAGTAAGGGTAGGAATGATTGGCACCGTCGCAAGATGGTTTATCCCTCCCCTAATAGACGAAATAAACATCCGCCACCCCAATCTCAAAGTTGAAGTGGCAGAGGGGACTACAACGACCCTTGAGAACAGAGTCCTATCGAATGCCTTTGAATTTGCTATTATGACCCGACCCAACAACACCGATGAATTGTACTTCAACGCAGCCTTCGAAGAAGAACTCGTGTTGATCTGCTCCAAAGACAATCCTTTAGCTCAAAAGGAAGTCGTAACCTTAGATAATCTAGATTCGATACCGCTTTTGTTGCCTCCCAAAGGTACCCAATTCAGAGATCAAATCGAACTTATCGCTACTCAAGGTGGCGTCAATCTCGTTCCCAAAGCAGAGATCGACGGCGTCAGACTTCTCGCCTCTATGGCCTTCGACGGCTTCGCGCCCACAATTGCTCCCTCAACCGCAATACCCGACTTTATGATTTCTCGCCTTGGAATATGCAAAGTAGTGGGCATCCCACGGCGTAAGGTAGGAGTTGCTCGGCGTAAGCGAGCTGCCCACTCCGCCGCCGCCAAGACCCTTCTCGATCTCATAGAAGAGTTCTTTACAAGTGGTGAATTGGCTGCTAAGTACGGACTTCCTGACGGAGTACTTCCACTTTAGTTTTCATGCCTGAATCTCAAAAAACTAGCGCTGTCAACCAGATACGCTATTTAGTTGTGCGCCAAGTCCTCATTAGAAGTACCATAAATTAGGTAAATCTGTTTTTATTACCGAATGGTAATATCTTGATTGAGGAAGGTAAGTGACCCATGGCACGACTTTGTGAAGGTCGCATCGTCATCGTAACTGGAGCTGGACGTGGAATTGGTAAGGCTCACGCCCTTGAATTTGCACGCCACGGAGCAAAGGTCGTAGTCAACGACATCGGTGCAAACGTAGACGGCTCTGGTTCATCAGATGGACCAGCAGGCGAAGTTGTCGATGAAATTAGAGCAATGGGCGGCGAAGCTGTAGTAAACGGGGACGACGTAAGCGATTGGGAGGGTGCACAGAGGCTCATCAACACTGCGGTAGATACCTTTGGCGGCCTCGACGTACTCGTGAATAATGCCGGTATTCTTCGTGATCGAATGCTAGTGAATATGACTGATGCGGAGTGGGATGCTGTAATCAGAGTTCACCTACGTGGAACGTTCGCTCCTGCACGATGGGCAGCGAACTACTGGAGGGAGAGATCCAAAGAGGGTCTTGCCAATAATGCGCGCATCATCAACACCTCATCCGCTAGTGGTATCTATGGGAACGTCGGCCAATCTAACTACGGAGCGGCAAAGGCGGGGATCGCCTCTTTCAGCATCATCCTTAGCCAAGAGCTAGCACGATACGGCGTAACAGTTAATGCCATAGCACCGGCTGCACTAACGAGAATGACGGAAAACCTTGGTTTTGCCCCCCAAGATAACGATCCTGCAAAGTTTGACTCATTCGCTCCGGAGAATGTATCGCCACTAGTGGTTTACCTGGGAAGCGAACAATCAGCCCCAATCACCGGAAGAGTCTTCGATATCGTAGGTGGCCACATTGACGTAGCTGAAGGTTGGCACGCCGGACCATCGATAAATAAAGACGATCGGTGGACCGTAGAGGAGCTCTCAGAGCTAATTCCTGACTTAGTCGAAAAAGCAGCCAAGAACGCAGACATGTCGGGCCGAATCTCCAAGTAATCCATGCCGCGGGTGTAAACGACCTAGATGATGTAAGCGCCGTGGTCAATTCGAAGCAGTAATACCCAAATCACTAACGTTACCCAAATTGACGTCCCTCTTGAGTTAGCTCGCTAAATTCCAGAGGGACGTCTTATTACTTTCAACGCGCTCTAAGAGTTCGTCCCCGATAAACCTTTCAAATATGACTCAATCCATAAACAATTGGAAGAAGAAGGAACAATTCATTGTTGGAAGCAAGACAAGATTACGTACAAGGGGATAACCGATGGATAGTGTAGAATTTTTCTTTGATCCAATTTGCCCGTGGGCCTGGATCACCTCGCGATGGATTAAAGAAGTTGAACAGCAGGGAGCAGTAGAGGTCAACTGGAACTTTATCTCACTCCGCGAAGTAAATTCTTCGCGCGATTACGCTGACTTTCCTGCTGGCTATAGCGATATTCATGGCCTTGGCCATAATCTTCTACGAGTGGCCGCAGCTATCGCTGAAAAGTACTCAAATAAAGAAGTGGACGCCTTCTACACCGAGGTCGGAACCGAGTTGCACAATAACGGGCAACGAGAACGATTCATTGCCAGCGCGCCAGTTCAAGAGATCTTGGAGAGAATAGGCGTCGATGCCTCACTCGCAAGTGCATTCACAGACCCTTCATGGGATGCAAAACTTAAGGCCACTACAGAAGAGGCCCTCTCGAGGACCGGCCGAGACGTTGGTACTCCAATAATTACCTTCGGAGCGGGTGGGCCGTCACTATTTGGACCTGTTATGAGCACGGTTCCCATCGGCGACGAGGCACTCGAAATCTTCAAGGCCTACAAGACTCTTGCATCGCGCGAGGACTTCTATGAACTCAAGCGCGCAGTTCGAAAGGCGCCAACCTTCAAATAGCGGTGGTAGTTGCCCTGGGTAACAATCATATTCAGATGTAAGAAAGTTAGCTAGGACCCAAGTCGTCAAATGTCCGCCTTGGGTCCTAGCTTTCACAAAAGTCTTCTCGCTCCACGGAGAGAACGACTGGGGACTTCACTGATCTGCATCCTCGTGGTGACGAAAATACGTTCCAAATTTCGTTTTACTAACGTCGATGAATTTTATTTCCCCTAGGCTCTACTACTAGGAGCCAAGGAAGATTTTCCCTTCAACAGCCTCTACTGCAACGCTGTAAATAGTAATAAGTGTTAGCGTGCTGATTTGAAGATAGAAGGTAAGTGCGGAGAAACTTTGACGTCTGAAGATGGCAAGCTTTATCAAGATAATCTGAAGCGTCTATTTGACACCGAAGAGTTCGAGGCAATAGAAACCCTCGTTATTCAGCTATTTGGTCTTGTTGGTGGACACCTAGGCGGCGCTACAGAGGCGCTTCTTGCGAACGACGCTACGATAGCGCATGACTTAATTGCTCGCGACTCTATGGTCGACGAACTGTATCACAAGATTCAACGTTTCGCATACGAAGTACTTCTAACGCATGTTCCAGGTGAAGCCTCGATGCGTTACCTTATCTCAATCCTAAGAATCATCCCAGAACTCGAGCGATCGGGCGATCTAGCTGAACATATTGCAGCACGAGCCCTCCGAGGGATAACTCCAGAGCTGACCCCTAGGATCCGCGGAATCATCGCGCAGATGGGACAGATAGGTGTGAAGATGTGGCGCTTGACTGCAGATGACTTCGCCGATCATCGAACCACACATTTAGACACCGTAGAATCCCTCGATGATGAGCTAGATGACTTGCAAGTGGCCCTGATAGCGGAGCTAGCATCTGGAGCAGTTTCGATTCCGGTCACGATTGAGCTAGCGCTGATCGCGCGATTTTATGAACGATTTGGCGACCATGCCGTAAATTTAGGTCGCGTGCTAAGCGGATTATGGGGCAGGGAGTAGCAAATATACGCCGTTCTTCGGTGCAATATTTCAATTACGCATTTGGCAGAGCACTCTGGCATCCAAACCCATCGCTACCAGCTAGCTTGAAAGCGTTTCGCCGAGTAGCACTCTTCGCCCTGAGATAATGTCAGGGCGTATCACGAATGAACCGTGGGGATTAAAATCTCCAGTCGTGCTCGAAAGCTCAATGTCTTCACTAAATGGCGATGCAACTCCAATTACGAGCACGGACCATCCGCATCCCTTTTCGTCCCGAACTTCATCGACTTCAAATGCAACTACCGACTGCAGGAGAGCGTCTCCGATACGAGTCGAACCCCAACCATCAACTACGATTGCGCCATCTATAACTCGGTAGATCACTGGAAGAATTGCAGGGAGTGCATTGATGGACAAACCTATGCGGCCAAGTGAGTGGCACTCTAGAAGCGCAAGACACTCTTCATCGCTCAGAAGCTCAGCACTCGATCTTGGACTTTCATTCATCGCATTGGCCATTCGAAAGGTTGATTCCATAATAAACAAGTACGAGTGAGGGGCCAAGATCTCTAAAACTAGATCCTAGCCCCTACTATCGCTTATATTTTCATCATTCGGTTACTTACGAAGGTCTACTTTCTCTTCGTCACGGTAGTAATCCCTCCAGATGAAGCGGTACACCTTGACGAACTTTGGTATATCCCTCAAGCCTGGAATGAAAGGTAAGGCAATCATTGCTCCAGAGAGAAGGATGATCAACCCCCAGACTAGAACGTCTGCATTGCCGGAGGTCGAAAATGGCGAGACCTGGTACCAGAAGGTATAGAGCCACAGCCAAGCTTGACCTGGATAGTTGCCGGTCTCATTCATCATTCCCCACTGGTTACCAGATAGGTGCTGATTTTGAGCGAGACCCGCCATATACCCACCATCGGCTAGGAAGAGTAACGGCTTGGTGTAGTTAGTACCATAGAAGTTACCTCCAGCTACAAGGTTTGAGTCAAGCCCACCAGATTGAGCGAGCCTCAGAAGGTCGCTCATCATGTATTGGACGGGACCGTAATTCCCAGAAGGAACCTGCACTTGCCCATTAGCATAAGTCGCCTTAGCCAGCGCCTTGGAGTAGCTGTCAAGCCACTTTGATTGGGTGGCACTACTCGCACCGTTATAGGTAGCAAGATCGCTTGTCAACGTAGAGTCGTTAGCGACTGTACCCAGCGGCTTTAGAACGAAGTCTTGGGCCGGATCGACAGGGATCGTTACACCGAAGATCGATGGCAGCGATATGGGACCAAGCTTTTGTCCTGAGCCCGGAACGTTGTTGTACGGGTAGCCATAACCGGCAGATGCCGAAGTTCCAGCTAGTTCGCTAGATGCCGTTGTCACAAAGTCAACTGGTGCTGTCTTTGCCCAGCTTTGAAGCGTGATTGGCGTCTCATCTGGGGAAGAAAACACAATGGAGAAGACCAGTGTCAAGAGCATGACGACCACCAAAGCGATGGTGCCTTCCTTCAGGATATCGTAACGACGATACTTACCTGTCCAAGGCATTTCATCAGAAGGATAGGACGTTGCGTTCTTTGGCGGGAATGGGTGCACTACTCCGCGGAGCCTTACCATTACTACGTGGATGGCCACGATGATGAGTACGATCACTGGGAGTAACACGATGTGCCACATCAGCATCTGACCAAAGTTCAAGACATTGAAGAAAGCTCCAACACCGGCAGCATTCAAACCATCTTTACCTTGCGTGGAGATCCACTGCGAGTCAAAGTTTTGCTGCGATACATAACCGGTAAAGGCAGTTCCAACTGATGCCAAGAAGGCGAACATACCCGTCATCCAGGTGAGTGCCCTCTTGCCTCGCCAGGACGCCATGAAGAACTTGCCCCAAAGGTGAACCACCATGAAGAAGAAGTAGAGTTCTACCGACCATAGGTGTAAGGAGTTGACAAAGTGTCCAACGGACGACTCATGCCACCAAGATGGTCCTTCTACTGCCAAGATTGCTCCCGAGGCCGCCACAACGGCGAGAGCGGAGACCGTCAAAATACCAAAGACGTATATCCACGACGAGACATAGGAGGGTTGGCGGTCTGGAAGTAACTTCTCTGGTGGAAGCTTGCCGTAGAACTTCCTACGGAGTTTGTTGGTCCACATGTCCTGGTCTTCGGGAAGACCAGCTACCAACTTTTCACGATCTCGATCATCTAACGTGGTACTCATGATTCATGCTTCTTTCCAGGAAATGGAATGAATATCGCTGCCACGAACACCGCAATCATCAAAAGGATCACGATGAAATTTGCAACAGAAATGGAGATAACCCCGAAGTTGATATAATGGCCAGGCGAATCTAGATTCACCAAGCTGGCAAGGATCGGAACTAATGCGCTCAGTGCCAGTTTCATTTCACCACCCTCTTACTTGCTCAAAGTCTCTAATACTTCGACTATCTACATTCTCACAGAATTTTCTAAGGATTCATCGGGGGAATTAGTCCCTAATTGCGGTGCGGCAAGTCCCATGAAAGTCCCAATTACCTAGCTTTTTTACGATTTGGCACCACGAGAACCGGGCGACCCAAGTGCTCGATCAACTGATGAGACGTCGAACCGAGCAAAGATTCATCAATTGCGTGGCCCCGAGAACCTACTACAACTAAGTCGATATTCTCTTCCTCTACGGTCATCACAACACCCTCGACCGGCGATGAGCTAAGAGTCCTCAATTCAATCGAAAGGTCATTTACGAGTAGTCCGATCTTCCGAGATGCCTGAGCAACCGCCTCTTGAATCGCATCCATATCACTGCTTGAATCTTTGTTCGCAACTTCAAGAAGGCCCACAAAGTGTATGACAATCAATGGAATCTCTAAACGATGCGACAGATCAATCGCGACCGAAAGTGCTTCATGAGCTTCATCGCTCTGATCAAATGCGACAGCCATCGAACGAATCATCGTACTCCTCGTCTCTGAAAGACTATTACCCCCTGAATAGTTACACATAAATTGGTGTCGCTACAACTCAAATTCGTCAAATCAAAGGGCTATTGTTTATAGATGTGACGATACGTGTATTTCTGGTAGATGATCATGAGGTAGTTAGGCGAGGTTTGGCAAGCCTGATTGACCTTGAAGAAGACCTCGAAGTTGTCGGTGAAGCGGGCAACGTAAACGATGCTTTGAGTCGCATTCCAGCTACGCGACCTGACGTGGCAATTTTAGACGTACGACTCCCAGACGGAGATGGCATTGAACTCTGTAGAGATCTTCGCGCTCAAAGTTCAACGATCGGCTGTCTTATGCTTACGTCGTACGACGATGATGAAGCCCTATTTTCAGCAATACTCGCTGGAGCTTCGGGGTATCTTCTAAAGCAGATTCGTTCGAGCGACCTAATAGATGGAATACGCAGGGTAGCTAGGGGGGAGTCGCTTCTCGACCCAGCGGTAACGGCAAAGGTGCTTGCACGTCTGCGATCGCCTGAACCTGAAGACGAACTAATTTCACGCCTATCGGCTCAAGAACGAAAGATCCTCAATTACATCTCCGATGGGATGACAAATCGCCAGATTGCGAGCGAAATGTTTTTGGCGGAAAAGACTGTCAAAAACTATGTGTCGAATCTACTATCCAAGCTAGAGATGGGACACCGAAGCGAAGCGGCGGCGTATGCCGCCCGCCTCTCAGAGCGAAAGAGGATACGAGACAAAGACTAGACGTCGAGCGATTCAGCCTCGACGAATTTAGTAGTTCAAGCTCTCGCAAAAAGTCCGCGTACCGCTTGGCTTGCACTGAATGCGATGGCCGGGCGATCGCTACCTGATTTCATCGCCAGAGATAAAACTATAGAACCAAGGAAATCAAAGGCCCAATCTCGACTACCTAATCGAATTTCGAGAAATATCTGGGTATCGATAAATCACCTAGGGCGATGTTCGATCATTATGAGCTCTAACTATAGACCGTCTAACGCCATTGAATCACCGGAGACCTTTTCTTCCAGGAAACAATACCCCAACTCAAAGTTCACGACTGCGACGTCCAAAGGTATCAACCCGTACCAAACCATAGGCACACTGAAATATGTTGGGGAATTCGAGCCGCTGACTTAAGGTAAAACGCCAACGAACACCTACGTCGATCCCGTTGAAATAATCAACGAGCACAATTTACTCACATAGTTGGATTCGAAGCGAATGTCTAGTCCACTACTCTCTCTCAAACCCGACCGCTACCACATTTGGTACGAGATTTGAATTCACTCAGTTGATTTATTTGAATAAATAAGCACTTTTTCTAGCATTCGGGAACTCGATAGTGTAGATTCGAGCTCACAGCTACGAATGCCTCGTGCAAAAGCTAAGAGCAGAGAGTTGACACAAGGAGAGTTAGTGCTCGTTACGACCACAAATGATCTGCCAGGTTACCAAATCGACGAAGTACTCGGTGAAGTCTTCGGTTTAACCGTAAGAATTCGAAATATTGGATCACAAATGGGCGCAGGACTTAAGTCGATAATCGGCGGTGAACTCAAGGGGCTCACTAAAAATCTCGTCGAAAGTCGAAATGAAGCGACCGCAAGGATGATTGAGGAGGCCATCTCTAAAGGTGGAAATGCCATCGTAGCCTTTCGCTTTGACACTAGCGAAATGGCACAGATGGGAACCGAGATCTGTGCTTATGGAACCGCGGTCATAGTAACAAAACTTTAGCTACAGAGGGCAAATAGCTGAAAGTATCAATCTTGGGACTAATTACCCAAATACATAGGATATTTGCTTCTAGAAAGACAGTGGTCTTTTGATGCATGATGATATCAGTAGAGAAATTAGGGAGATGATCAAATGACCTCAGCAGAAAGAGCGAACAGGGTTATAGTTGGAGTCGATGGATCGGAAGCAGCCACCGCAGCGATTGCATTCGCCGCCGAAGAGGCGACACTTAGAGGAGCTGAACTTCGGATCCTTCACGTATGGGGAATCCCCAAAGCTGCATATTCGGGTTACGTGAGTCAGCTCGACGACTACGAAAAGGATGCGCAAGTCCTTCTAGACGGTGTCGTCAAAGAGGCGAAAGAGACCTACCCAGACCTTGAAATCAATGGGAAGCTCGGAGAAGGATCTCCAGCTAACTTTATTATTGCAGAAGCCAAAGATGCAAAGCTCGTAGTAGTAGGGTCTCGAGGCCACGGTGGCTTTACCGGCCTTCTACTTGGATCAGTTTCGCAGCAGCTCGTCCACCACGCAACCACTCCGGTCGTCGTGGTACATCCCGAGCACGACGTAGCTAAATAGTCTTCACAAAACCCTAACCCTAACCCCCAAACCCGGTAAAGAAGCGCTCGCTCCCCACGAGCGCTTCTTTATTTAAGGCACATCTAACCATCGCTACGCTATCACTTCACCTCAAAGCGCATTGACCACCGGCTCCTCTAAATTGTGGTATTTTTGCCTTGTCTTGGTGACAATTGCCACTTAAGGTGACTTATTACCCCTGCTAAGGCCCTAAAAACCGACGATTTTCACCAATTGCCACTTGTTTTCTAAAGATAACCACTTTACGTGTCGTTTTTATAACTAGAAGTTGTTTTATGGAAAGGATTCCGATGACGACACGCGACCAAAGCAAGTTGGCTTTAGTAAGCGGTAAAGGTTCGATAGTCCGAAAAGGAACTGAAGTTGCACTATCTGCCGCACTTGCATTCATGGCATTCAGCGCCATACCTAGCAGCACTAACATGCAAAATAGCATCGTCACGCATAGCGTAAGATCAGCACTCGATTCAGTGTCTGCCCCAGCATCGCCAGCTCTTCTAACAAGCCCAATTCAAAACCTCAACCGACCTATCGTCGGGACTGCGGCCACTCCAAGTGGTGCCGGATATTGGCTCGTGGCATCGGACGGTGGTATTTTCAGCTATGGCGGAGCACCATTCTATGGTTCAACCGGGGGCATGACCCTGAATAAGCCAATCGTAGGGATGGCGGCAACGCCCGACGGCAAGGGCTACTGGCTAGTCGCCTCCGACGGTGGCATCTTTACCTTCGGGGATGCACAGTTCTATGGTTCAACCGGGGGTATGACCCTGAATAAGCCAATCGTAGGGATGGCGGCAACGCCCGACGGCAAGGGCTACTGGCTAGTCGCCTCCGACGGTGGCATCTTTACCTTCGGGGATGCACAGTTCTATGGCTCAACCGGGGGCATGACCCTGAATAAGCCAATCGTAGGGATGGCGGCAACGCCCGACGGCAAGGGCTACTGGCTGGTTGCTTCAGATGGCGGTATCTTTACCTTCGGCGATGCACAGTTCCACGGCTCAACCGGGGGTATGGCCCTGACAAGCCCAATCGTTGGAATAGCCAGAACTAGCACTGGCAATGGCTACTGGCTAGTCGCCTCCGACGGTGGCATCTTTACCTTCGGGGATGCACAGTTCTATGGCTCAACCGGTGGCCAAGGCATATACAACGTAGTGGGTATTGACACCATCAATGGCGGCTACGATACTGCTGGATCCGATGGCGCGACATACCAATTCAACCCGACCACACCCTACAGCCCTCCTTCGACTACTACCCAGTCCTCGTCGAATGCTGGATCATTAGTTCCGCTCACTGGAACCACTTGGAACTCCCTCGGAGCTCAGGATATGTCTACGATGGCTTTCAGCGGATCCCCTTATTCGCTTTCAGCCACTCCAAATGCTCCTTATTCGTACTTGGAGTACCAAAACGCCTCGTCACCCTACCCTGTTCGTTGGAATCCTTGTCAAACCATCCACTATGTAGTCAACACTGCAAATGCACCTTCGTACGGACTACAGCTAGTCCAAGATGTATTTGCGGAACTCTCTCAAGCTACGGGAATGACATTCCAATACGATGGCTCCACCTCGGAGTTGCCCACACAGAATCGGCCTGGTTATACGTCGAGCGGTCAGCCGAACCCAATCCTCGTAGCCTGGGAGGCAAATGGACAGACCGATTATCTACCAGCAGGTGATTACGTGGGGATGGGCGGCCAGGACACCATCTACAACAGTACATACCAGCAGTACCAGGCGATAAGCGGTCAAGCTGCTATAACAACCTCGTATCCCCTTTCGCAGGCACAAGAGGTCGACCTCGTACTCCACGAACTTGGCCACGTTATTGGACTTGGCCATAGCTCAAGTCGAGCTGAAATCATGTATCCATATGTACAAGGATCACTCAATACATACCAAAGCGGAGATCTTACCGGCCTCGCGCAACTTGGTAGAGACGCCGGATGTCTCAATTAGAACAATTTGAAGTAGATAAAGATAGAAAGGAGAAGTATCGCCACCCTAGCTAGGGTTATCAGATATGGAACTAGATCTAAACGGAAAGCGAGCATTAGTGACTGGCGGCAGCAGCGGACTCGGATTCGCTACTGCCGCCGCACTCGTTGAGGAGGGCGTTGAGGTTGCACTTGTCTCGAGAAGCGCGGAGAAACTAAAAATTGCAAAAGAGAAACTAGGAGATCGGACCCAGATCTTCGAAGCCGATCTTTCAACGGTCACTAACACTCAGCGAGTACTTTCGCAGATTCATAAAGAGTTTGGTCCCGCCGACATCGTCATTGCAAATAGTGGGGGTCCAACACCCGGTAGCGCATCCTCGAAGTCAATCGATGAATATCAAGGTGCCCTTGAAGCCAACCTCCTTTCCCAAATTGAGATTGCCAACTTCTTCGTTGGCGACATGAAGACAAATGGATTTGGAAGAATCCTCGCAATAACGTCACTCTACGTCAAGGCTCCAGCTGGGAACATGGCCCTTTCAAATACAGCGCGCGCTGGACTTACCGGCTACCTGAAGAGTCTCTCGATTGAGCTTGCTCCGTTTGGGGTTACAGTGAATTCACTTTTACCCGGCCTCCATCTGACAGACCGACTCATCAACCTTGCTGGCGGAGACGCCTCACACCGAAGCAAGGAGACGCCAATGGAGAAACTCGGAGACCCCGAGAGCTTTGGTAAAGTTGCAGCATTTCTATCTTCAAAGTGGAGTTGGTACATCACCGGGCAGGCAATTACGATAGACGGCGGGGCAACTCCTAACCTCCTTTAAGGGTACTTCGCCACCACCAGTTTTAAATGAACAACGATCAAAAAGGTACGAGCAGTGATAAGACACGTAGCACTATTCAAATTCTCCTCAGATGACAAAAATATCCTTGCCAACATCTTTGATAAGGCTTTTGTCGAATTCCTCACCAAGGGTTATACAGACCACAAAGGCTACGACTTTGGGCGCGACCTGGGCATTCGTGAAGGCAACTTCGACTACGGAGTAACGGTTATCTTCGATGATGAAGATGGCTATCAAAGCTACAACGTATCAGAGGCTCACCAAGAGCTACTGCGTACGGTAGTCGCACCAAATATTTCGGATAGGGCATCTCTTCAATTCAAGTTATAGCCAAATCTACGCTGCATGGGCAACTGACGGCATCACATCAATCTGCGTTCGAAGTTGAAGAGCTAAAGCCGACTTTAAGGTCTTCTCACAAAGGCGGCACTTGTTATATCTCACTAAAGTCCAGTTGCATCTACCCATTCACCTGAATACTAAGCGCTTCAATGCAATTGCAAATATAGGGCTCTACTTCGACGTCGATTGCTACGCAGACTCCGTCCCTCACCTTTTGAAGAATAAGATTCGGCCTAATCGTATCGAATAGAAAATCAATAGCAAATCACCAATCAATAGTTGCTTGGTATATTTCTTACCTAAGGCGAAGTGAAAGGTGATGGAAAAGATAACGGCGGCTGCAAATGCAGCTACCATCAAGATAACAATCCCTAAGAGAATAAAGTTATCGACCCTTCTAAGGCGAAATGGGTCATGATGATGACCTTGATAATCGGTTTGAGATGTGGAAAAATGATCCACACCCTTAGTCACAAGTTTTGAATTGGCGACGTAGTAAGCACGTGCCCAAAACGGAGCACCGACGAAAGGGAAGAAGAACGCCAGGAGCATCAGTACGAGGTTGACCTTCTCTCGCGTAGTAGAACTTCGATACCACCGATATTGAATGCCTGCAAGATCTAGAAGCTCCAAAAACCACTTTGGAATCTGTCGAATCGACTCCCAAATTTGAACTTTCTCGTCTTTAGCCTCACGGAGTTGGCCAACTGCCTTATTTGCCTCATCGAGACTCGGATAGAGATCTGCCACCACGAGATAGTGAAGGGTGAGGCTGTTGGTATCGATATGTTCGCGAGCGTCGATCGCGATTAGCGCAAATTCATAGAGCTTCGTCACAATGGCTGAAATTAAAGCAGCAGGTATAGCCCCGTAAAATGATGTCCCCGTAATTGCGCCATCAACCACTGAACGCAATCCACCCCTTTTTATCACGGTTTCAAGGTCCTCACGTCTCGTACGTAGCGCCCTTAGGTGAGCAAGGGGAAGAAGGTATAAAACAACGATCTCTTCGAATCTTGTCGGATATCGAAGCAAAAGCGACCAAACAGTTACTTGCCGCACGTCTTTCTGGCTACTCAATCCCACTCCACGACTATTTCTCGAAAAAAACAACGAAAATCTAACTAATTTCCGAAACGAGACCACTCGAGGCAATTTGAAATAGTGGCCATTCGTCAGTCATCGGACGCTTTAGCCTTCCACTTCCCCAAGATGCACCAGCGTCAATTCAAGCTTGCCCTCTTCATTCACTTCGATACAATCCACTAAATATGGGGAGGACATCAAATTATCGATCAGCTCTCGAAGCGCATCCCTATTTAACGGACAACGACGCAAGGTCGACTCATAAATGATTTTGCTCGTTGAAGGTGCGAAGTCGTCGAGCAGCTCGACAAGCTGCCTCTCGTCGCCGGAATCTAGAACAGTAATCATCGATTCGATACGGACCGTTGCACTCTTGAGCGAAGCGAGAAGTACTTCTCGATTTGAATACAAAAAGCTTGCAACCATGGCTGGATCGCTCCGAGCCACGCGAATTACATCTCGTAATGAGTTTCCAGTAAACATCTCAAGTGCGACCTGATCCTTTACTTCTTTGGCAAAAGAGGAAGCAATGTAGGCAAAAACGTGTGGAATTTGAATCGTAAAGTTGATGAGACGATCGTGGGCAGCTGGATTTGCAAAGACGATCCGACACTTGGTCGCAACTATGAGCAGGTGGGCCAGGAAGAAAAGCGACTCGACGTCCGTTGCGGCTCCGACGGCGGCCACCATGACTCGTCCGGCAAATAGTTCGCGTGTTGCCCCATGGTAGGATCTTTTCTCACTGCCCGCTAGGGGATGCAAACCGACATATGAGACCTTAGAAGTATCTAGTGCCGCAGAGGTAAAGACTCTTTCAACGTCCAACTTTGTCGAACAAAGGTCTGCTACTATAACTCGTCTTTCGAAGGTCACGGAGGATAGCTCTCTGACGGCATCTTTCATTCGACCTGCTGGAATCGCATAGAAGACAACATCGGCTACTTGAAGTAGTTCAACGACATTCTCGACAACTTTGACGCCGCGCTCAGAGGCGAATGCCCTAGGCGAACTGCTCAAGTCGAATCCGAATACCTCGAGATCAGAAGAGATCAGGTCGATGGCTAGAGACAGTCCAATCTGACCGAGTCCAACGATGCCAATAACTGGGGAGCGCCTGAGGCCAATAATTTCAAAGGGCACAAGAGTCATTGCGCCTCACTTAGCGATTGGTGGGCGCGTAAGTGCCAATAGCGATTTTTCTAAGGTGAGATCGACACTACCCTTCGGCAAATTCGGCGAAGGCGTACAGACCTCAACTCCGCGCCACCGAGGATACGATCCGAGCAGCTTCACCGATGCGTCAAGCGTAACGAGATCTGCCATAAGCGCTTGAACCTTAGAATCGGTTATGTGCCCCTCGAAGACGATGTGCATCGAATAGTTTCCCACTTTTGCTGCCAAAGGCCTCGAAAGAATATGGTTCATGTTCACGTCGTTCTCGGCGAACTTACCAGCAACGGCTGAAAGAAATCCCACGTGATCATTGTTTGGAGTAATTACAACTGATGTGCGATCATCGCCGGTCGGCTGCGCAACTTCTCTGCCGATCATCACATAACGAGTTCTAATGTCCGGGACATTCATAACCGAATTTGCAACCAACTCTAAGTCGAATGTTTCGCCTACGACCGGTGGCGCTAGCGCAATCAACGTAGGGTCATGCTCATCCAATACAATCTGCGCAGCCTCCGTAGTAGAGAGAGCATGTCGAACGGCGAGTGAATGCTGTTTGATGTAGTTCGAACAAAGGTCAAGAATAAGCGGATGTGACACCACCGTCACAGGTGGGATAGAGGGGTCTAGACAGTATGCGTTAATGCTCTCAGCGAGCACAACTTCTTCTCGAATCAGTACGCTTTCAGCCTCGAAGATCAACTTGTCCAAGTTTGTCGTCATCTCTCCGTCAGTTGAATTCTCTAAAGGAATAACTCCGAGCAACTGCGGGGTGAAGTTGACGGTCTCAACGACGTCAGAGATAGAAGTCATTGGAAGTGGCTCTAGGTCGTTAACGCTCTTCAAAAGCGCAATAGCTCGATGATCCGAAGTCCCCTCCGGACCTAAATACGCTATTATCACTCGCAATCCTCTCAAAACTTTGACCGACAGAAATAGGTTATTAGCATTTCAACATCTAGTCGCTAACGAAATTGCCGGAACATTGAACCGTTGCCTTGAAATGACTTGGTTACGCGATGCTGCTATAAAAATGTAAAACTACTTCATGATGCTCTTCTCAAGCAAGGAGCACCATAGCCAACAGTAAGAAGTTAAGAAAGTTCTTCAGGTCAGGGGAATCTGAAACGATTCAGAAAAGGGCAGGGATCACCTTTCTCAAAATTTTTGATTCCGGGAGAAGTACCTCACCGGTACAAAGAGTGGGCCGTAGAGGACTCGAACCTCTGACCCCTTGCGTGTCATGCAAGTGCGCTAACCAACTGCGCCAACGGCCCTGATAAATTGCCTTAATAAAGATAATAGCTCAATGTTCAACGTCCGTCGCAAATGCCGCGTAAATCGAAAAAGGCGCAATATCTACTTCGTAAGTGGCCTCTGGTGCGACTACAACAGCTTCAACAGAGCCTCGATATGAATCAACGACAGTAACTTCAGACTGGAAGAGGTCGCTACCCTTCGAAATGTTGAGACTCTTGGAGGCGTCCCCGCAATTCCAAATTACCGTCGCCAGTGCTCTACCGTCGCGGCGGTACTCATAATTTATGAGAGAGTCACCATCGATTGAATTGTCAACGATCGAATCAGCATTTGCAATTGACTCTTTACGAAGTGAAATGAGTGCCCGGACATAGGTCATGAACTTATCATCATAGGCGGACCAACCAATTCCAAAATCCTTTCGATCTTGGTTGTAGGCGTTGTTGTTACCCCCTTGGCTTCTCCCAAACTCATCCCCTCCGAGAATCATAGGAATTCCAGGAGAAAGTATGAGATGGCTAAATAAACCTCTGCGTGCACGGTCTCTCTCTTCGCGTATTTGAACCGCGGCATGTATACCTTCAAATCCGAAGTTATTCGAGAAATTATTGTCGTTACCATCGCGATTATCTTCACCGTTGGACTCGTTGTGCTTTGTTGAATAGGAGACGAGATCCATCATCGTGAAGCCATCGTGGCACGTTACAAAATTGACGGATCTCGAGATCTCTAAACGATCCGATGAAACCTTAGAAATTGACGCTTTGAGTCCACCTGCAGCGTACTGATCGCGTTGTACAAATACTCTGCGAGCGCCATCCCTGAATGTATCGTTCCATTCAACAAAGGGCTCCCCAAAACTTCCAACTTGGTAGCCGTCGTAACCGAGATCCCAAGGTTCCGCAATCAGCTTCACCCTA
Source organism: Actinomycetes bacterium (assembly GCA_021826315.1). Lineage (GTDB taxonomy): Bacteria > Actinomycetota > Acidimicrobiia > Acidimicrobiales > Acidimicrobiaceae > Acidithrix. The sequence goes on along the minus strand of JAKAZZ010000018.1, from coordinate 19,506 downwards.
GATAAAGTTGGATCACTTCTCAAAACGGACAAAAGACCCGAAGCCCTTGAGAATGAATGACCTCCTTGGCGACCGCTACTTCTACCCAAAGTCGTGGCTAGATCGAATCTAAAACCGTCTACTTTGAACTCTTTTACCAGAGATCGCATCGAATCGATTACCAGCGCGGTCGTAACCGGAGAGGCAAAATTTAAGGTGTTTCCGGTTCCCGTCAAATCAACCTGGTAGCCGCCCCCCTCCTCAAGTACGTAGTACTCAGCAGCAGAGAGTCCCCTCAGCGAGGTTGTTGGACCGGATACGTTACCCTCTCCAGTGTGGTTGTAGACAATGTCACAGACGACCTCAATCCCAGCTTGATGGAGGCCTTCCACCATCTCGGCGAATTCATCACGTGCCCTTGAAAAGTCATATTCGGTTGCGTATCGAGGCTCGATCGCGAAGAATGAAAGTGGAGAGTAGCCCCAATAATTTGTTAAGCCATTGTGAAGTAGCGCTTCGGAGTCCGCAAAGTAAAGCGTCGGCAGGAGTTCGACGGTGGTAACCCCTAGCGACAGAAGATGATCGACAAATGGCTTCGAAGCAACTCCTAGATAAGTTCCACGAATCGAAGGTGGAACTCGATGGTTTGATACCGTTGCCCCTTTGACGTGCACTTCGTAGACGAGTGTATCGCGCCATGGAATCTTTGGTCCGTCGCAAATCTCATAAGTTGAAGCAAGGGCTCTTATGTCGACAACACCTAGCGGCACGTTTCCTAGAGAATCAATCTCGGATGGCGCACCGTAGTCAAAGGGTGAATGTACCCTAGTGACATCGCCGTAGGTCAAAGTTCCATCTAATACTTTTGCATATGGGTCAAAGAGAACTTTATTTGGGTTAAAGAACTTGCCACCCGCCGGATCGTAGCGTCCATGGACTCGGAATCCGTATCGAATCCGATCTTCAGCCGAACAAGAACCTACCCACCATCCGCCTATCGTCTCCTTTAGGTCGCTCGAAGCAATCAGGCGGTGTTCTCTGGTAAAAAGGCAAAGTTCGACCCTTTCGGCGCCACCAGCAAAGATCCTCACGGTCATCTGCCCATTACCTAAAAGAGTTACACCTGGTGATAGATCGATGGAATCTTCATTGATTGAAAAAACCGTAGCAAGCTCCCCCAGTATTGCGGCCATACGAGCCCCGACCGCCCATTAAGCCCTTAACAGTAGTTGAAATTGACTCCAGGTGAGCAACAACTATCACAGGTCCTTGAATTTAGCTACGCACCCGTTACATGTTTGAAAAAGAGAACCGACGAAGCTACGGTTTCGATCTGCTTGATCGTCAAAGAAGAGATTTAGAGGCGGCGAGCGGAATCGAACCGCTGTGCAAGGCTTTGCAGGCCCTTGCCTAAACCACTCGGCCACGCCGCCCTATAAGTACATAGAATTTAGTGGGAAGGCGCCTAAGACTAAGCCACTGCTTCAAAAAATTACACATTTGTCACACCTACCGCCAGCATCAAGGTACCTTACACAGCACCTTGGTGGGCGAGATACTACAAGTGGCGATTGAAAGGTAGATTTAACTCAAGAAAAGGATCCGGGTGAACTATGGCGGCAGGCGACAGGACGGACAACTTCGGTCAGGTTGATCATGGAAATTCCTCGACCGAGCCTCTAGGTGATAGCAAGAAGAAGCATCGTTTATCTAAGAAAGCTAGATGGTGGATACTTGGAACACTCCTCGTCGTATTTACTCTCTCGACACTTGCGGGAGTACCTTTGGGGACTAAGGCGCAACCAGAGGTCGCAATTACTCAACCTTACGTTTCAATCCGCGCCCAAATGATCAAACAAGACCCCGAACGGGTAGTTCCCAATAACATCTACAACACCGCCGTTGTGCCATCAAATTCAACCTTCTACCAATTAGAAAACTTGGACCAAGGAAATGGTCAATTTGACCGATCTGTCTCCTATCTCTCCCCTCTCACCACGAGTCAGCTGGACCTATTTGCTAGTTCGTTTATCGCGCACTTTGGCTGGAAGCTGATGACATTCACCAAAAACGGCAGTACCCACTCTTATTATCTTCAAAAGGCTGGCCAAGATGGCAACGTATGGGAGATGCTCTTCCAAATATCACCACCGCCAGCAAACTTGACCACGTTGAATTCAAATATCAGTAATGTAATTACGGAGAGAATATTAATAACCTCATTCCAATAGTGCGAATCCTTCAAAGAGGTGCGGCGCCGTTGGAAGATCAACGGGAGCAATAGATGGACCACTTTGACGTAGCGATAGTCGGATCGGGGCCTGCCGGTGCGACTGCTGCCGGCACCCTCGCTTCCATGGGAGCATCGGTGGCACTTATAGACAAGAGCCACTTCCCACGCGACAAGGCATGCGGCGACCTCATTGGCCCTCGTGCTATTTCACTCTTGCAGCAACTCGGGATCGAACTACCCTCCGATGCAACTCGGGTTGGAGATATGTATTTGGATTCGCCCAAGGGAAAGCGCCTCACGATGGCGGCTGCGCCCGGCTTAACCTACCCAGGCCACGGAGTCTTGATTCAGCGATCGAGATTTGACTCCCTTCTCCACGATGCAGCCCTCACTAGCGGGGCAACTCCGATATATGAACGCGTAGAAGGCATCGCAGCCCAAAACTCAAACAACGAAATTACGACGACCGAGCGTAAAATAACCGCTGACATAGTTATAGGAGCCGATGGAGCTAACTCGCAAGTCGCTCGTTCGCTCAACCTAATTGACGATAAAGCAGCGCTCTACGGCTTCGCGCTCAGAGGTTACATAGAAGCCGACAACGACAAGGCCATCATCTCTCTCTTCGATCAGAGCGCTTTAGACGGAAAGTCCCAAGGCATATTTCCCGGTTACGGATGGATCTTTCCGTCGGCGAATGGTCTCTGCAACTTTGGAGTTGGAATTGGAGTCGGCTCAGAAAAGAAGGCTGCGTCGAGCGTCACAAAGGCAGTCGAATACTACAAAAAATACCTTCAGCAACGGAGCGTCGTTGTAGGTGATCTGGAACCGGAGAGGCGTCGTTTAGGTGGATGGCTTCGAATGGGAGCTAGTGGCTCGAGCCTTGGAAGTTCAAAGGTACTGTTAGTCGGAGATGCAGCAGGACTTGTCAATCCGCTCCAGGGCGAGGGAATCTTTGCGGCAATCGACTCCGGGTACAGAGCTGCCCTTGCTATCGTAGACAGGCCAAGTAGCCCACTCTTTCCCTACGCACTAGAGATGAAGGAGCGTCACCTCTCCTACCTAGAGGCCACGGCAAGCCTGCAGAGACTAGCGCTTCGCTATCCCTCCCTCTTCTCAAAGGCATCCGAACTTTTATGCTCACCTTGGCTTCCAAAAGCCATCGGGACAAGCTGGGGGCTCTTCTACAATGACCTTATTGACGGTGCCAAAGACGATAGCTCGAAGCGCATAGCCAAGGCGCTTCGCTCATCTGCAAAGGTGCTTCGGTTAGCAGAAGAAATAGCAGCGTAGGCGATTGCGGCAAAAATCGGCCTCCTAGCAAAAAAACTGCCAGGGATAAGACAACTCCCCTAGCTCCTGCCTATATCGAATAACCAGGAAGACCATCCAACGACTCACGATTATTACGATCGCGATAACGACTAAGGCCTTCCTCACCCTTTTTATCCAACCATTCGTCTAACTCCGGTCGCTCGGTGAAGGAATTCGCAACCGGTACACCAAATCCACAAGACAGATTGGTATGCGATATCGTCACTACCACTACCCCTCTAGCACCCACATGTTCTCCGAATCGACCCTTGAGGAGTTCGAATTCAATTGTTCCAACCTCATGGATCACACCATTGCCATATATTCTGAGAATATTTGGCGCCTCGGGATCGTGGCTCATCCACATCAGTGTTACCCGTCCATTTTCCTTTAAGTGTGCTGCCGTCTCAGCACCCGACCCGGTGAGGTCTAGATACGCAACGCGGTGATCGTCGAGAATGGAAAACGTATCACTTAGTCCCTTGGGAGATAAGTTAATCTTGCCGTCGGCTGACAAGGGGGCAGTTGCTACAAAAAAGACCATACTGGAGTTGATAAGCTCGCGCATCTCGTCGTTGAGATGGCTACTTGAATTCAATTCATCACTCATTTTTCCTGCAACTCTCTACAAAAAAGCCGGTAAAGCCGCACCATCACAGATCGCCAAGCGAATCGCCAAGCCGTTCGCTCAAGTCAGATGTCAACCTGCGCAGCTACATCCAAGATACAGTCCAATCCGGTAGCTTGACTCGGCACAAATTGTTCGAGAGCGTTGGATACAAAATGGACAGCTACATACAACTAACCAATCGCATTCCGCAGAGAGAACCGAACAAGCAAAATAGGCTGCGATTTGGGCTCGGTGGAATAAGCTCATCGAAAATATAGTTGTACACGCAAGTAAATATTGTTAGATAGAAAGAGCAAACTAGTGAGCGACATTAATTTTGAAGGTCAAAGGCGATTCCAAGTCCTTGGAATCTCCGGTTCCGCGTCAAAAAATAGCTACAATACCCACCTATTGAACGCAATCGGAAAGATGCTTCCCTCCAACGTCGACTTCAAGTTGTTCGAGGGTCTAACGAGCCTCCCCTTCTACACGCCCGAGATCGATACCGACCAAGATCGCCCAGCCATCGCCCAAACCCTTCGAGATGCGATTCGAGGTGCCGACGCGGTAATCATCGCAGCACCAGAGTACAACCACTCAGTAACTGCTGTGATCAAGAACGCAATCGATTGGGCTTCACGTCCATATGGCGCACATTCGCTCGTTCGAAAGCCAATTCTCCCAATCTCAGCCTCAATGTCTATCCTCGGTGGCGTTCGTGGCCAGATACACCTCCGAGACATCCTCCATTCCACGGAGAGCAACGTAGTAGCACGCCCAGAGGTATTTGTTGCGAGCGCTCACACCAAGTTCAATGAGGACCACGAACTCGTTGACCAAGAGACAATCAATGTGCTCAAACTCGCAGTTGACAGCCTCGTTTCACACGCTGGGCTACAGGCTTAGTTGCACCACAATTAGTAGCGACCACATAGGCGCTTATCGACCTCAATAACAGTGTTGGGCCGAGTCGAACTTCGACTCGGCCCAACATTTAATCGTCGACACAATTGAAATCCTTTGTGCACCCCGTCACTTAGCAGCACTACCTGAGGATTCAAAACTATAAACAAGCTACGACAGGAAACCGCTCGTAGTCGTCAACTTGATTATTCGCCAAGTATCGCGAACTAGGAGCGGGAAATTTCCAAATCAGTTCTTTCAACCTTCGACTACTGGAGGTACCTCTTACGCGAAAACATCTTTGAAGGAGCGGCTATGCGATCGAGAAAGGTAAATCCCAGTAAGTGGTCACATTCATGCTGAATCGCTTGCGCCTCAAAGCCGTCAGTGGCGACTACAAATTCCTCACCGACCTCGTTCGATGCCCGCAAAGTTAGAGTTTGGTATCGAGGTACCGCACCGGTAAAGTCGGGAACGCTCATGCACCCTTCTCGAAGTTCCAAAAGACCATTAAGGTCTAATATGGTCGGGTTAACAGCGACTATCAAACCAGAATAGGTCTTCAATCTACGGGCATTTGCGACGTCGATGACGAAGACGCTCCGCTCATCACCAATCTGATTGGCGGCTAGGCCAACACAACCTGGCGAAATGCGCATAGTGTCAACCAGATCGTTCACCAAATCCTTGAGATCGTCATCGAATGACTCAACCTTCTTTGCACGTCTCGAAAGTCGGTGATCGTCGAGGCCAATAACTTCACGGACTGTCAATATAACCAGCCATTTCAGTAGGACTAGAGGGACTCAGCTTCAACCTCTTCCACATTAACGTGTACCTCGAGCGCATCGGCGCGCACCTGAATCGCCGCTTTAAAGCTATTAAAATCGAGGTCTACGGCAAAGGCGGCGAGAATCACCATCACATAAGTTCCACCAGAAGTTTGACTTGACTGATATGACTTCAGCTCGACAACGTTGCCGTTCCATTCATAGATAATTTTGGTGACCCCAGCGACGATACCAGGTCTATCTCCTCCGTAGACTCGCAGGGCAACTAGGTACTCCTCCTTTTCCCCGGCCTTTGCAAACGGTAGAATCTCTCGGAGTGAAAGTGTGAGTGAAAGGTCTGCTAGGTCATCCTGGAGATCGCCGAGGATCGCTTCAACTTCCCGATGGTCATCGATGTCAAAGGCTACTACGACTACAAAGTAACCCTCAAGATCTGCCATTGTTGAATTTGCTAAATTGGCGCCCATTTTAGCCAGAGCGGTTGTAAGACGATAGACGATACCGGGTCGGTCGTCACCAATTGCTGCGAGGATGTAGCGATTCACGGTCTAGGAGCCTACTTATAATAGAAAATAACACCTCTCATCGTAGGATTAAATCGCCCGAGATGTGTTGCACGAACGCTGTAAAAGTCGACGGCTGGAGTTCAACTACTAACCTTCGTCTCTAGCGTGTGAAAACAATTAGGAACGGCAATGTCAAATCCATATATTTCAATCGAAGATGCCCTAGAAATGATCCCTCACGAAAAGACGGTGCTCCTCGACTGTCGATGGTTCTTAGATGGACGAGATGCACGCGCCATCTACCTCGAAGGTCACATCCCCGGAGCTCGATTCTTAGACATGGAAAAGGTCGCGGCGGACCTATCCATCGAAAATACAGGGCGTCATCCCCTTCCATCCGTGGGCAACTACTGCAAAGCGATTGGGGACTTGGGGGTTACAAAAGATTCAACCGTGATCCTCTACGACAGTGACGCAGGGACTATTGCGGCTCGAGTTTGGTGGATGAATCGCCAACTCTCAATTCACAGCTACATAGTCACAGGCGGAATCCAAAGCTACACCGGCGCACTCGAAACTGGTGAAAGTAACTTTGAAGGTAATAATCTCGAATGCACCAGAGTTGACTGGGAAAATACAATAAACACGGACGAATTGATCGAATACGTCTCGACCAATCCAAATACGATCATTCTCGATGCTCGCAACGAAGATCGATACCTGGGCACATTCGAACCCGTTGACCCCCGGGCTGGACACATACCTAGCGCATACAACCTCCCAACGCGGTCGCTGATGTTAGGCGGAAGCGCTCCAGCTACGAAAGAAACAATCAAACAGCGAATGATAGATCTGATTGGAGCCGAAGGCTTTGACTCCGTAGTCTGCCGCGACGCTCAAGTGGTCGTCTCATGTGGATCCAGTGTTACCGCATGCCATCTTGCAATATTCATTGAAGAAGCGACAGGGAGGCCCCCACTTCTTTATAACGGATCCTTTTCAGCATGGTCATCGAGATTCGATCTACCGATACAGAGAGGCAAAGACAGAGGCACCTTTCCCTCCCTGTAATATGTGAGTGATCAATTACTTATGAACGGAATAAAAGACTCCGGTCGGCGTTGGGGGAACTAGTGCAATTAGGCCTCGCCGATGCACTCGATCTCGACACAAGTGTGGACTTGCCACACTGCAAATTTGTAACCGACCAAGCCTTTTGTCCAAGTACGAGAGAAATTAGGGGAATGACTAAACATAGCAGCGAAAACCAATTCTCAGCTCCAGTGGGGCTGGCAATCGCGCTGATTGCAGGGGCACAGTTGATGATCGTATTGGATGCGACCATCGTAAACGTTGCTCTCCCGTCGATCCAACGAGCGCTTCACTTTTCTACCACTGGCCTCTCATGGGTTTTGAACGCCTACACCTTATCCTTTGGAGGCCTTCTCCTCCTAGGCGGAAGGTCCGGCGACCTTCTAGGTCGACGCCGAATGTTCCAGGTAGGCATTTTGATCTTCGCCGCCGCTAGCCTCATCGGAGGATTTGCGACAAACGAAGCGTGGCTACTTACTATGCGTGCAATTCAAGGCGTGGGTGGAGCCATTGCCTCGCCTACTGCTTTGAGCTTGATAACCACCAACTTCGCCGAAGGTAAACAACGAAATGAAGCTTTAGGCGTTTACTCTGGTGTTTCTGCAGCGGGGGCAGCATTGGGGCTCCTATTGGGTGGAATTTTGACTCAGTACGCATCTTGGAGATGGGTATTTTTCGTAAATGCCCCAATCGCATTGATTATCGCAATTGCGGCTCCAAGGATCCTGAACGAATCCGAGAAGGAGAAGATCGATCTAGACCTCTCTGGCTCAATTCTTTCGATCGTTGGTGTTGGCCTTCTCGTATACGGCCTTATCCACGCCTCGCAATCAGGTTGGTCAACGTCAATTACTATTGGCTCATTTGTAATTGCTGGCGTTAGCCTTATCGCCTTTGTAATCCGCGAAATGACAGCACGTCAGCCGCTGATGAAGCTTGCAATCTTTTCCGACCGAACCCGAACATCAACGTATATCGTTATGCTTCTGCTTTCAGCTGCACTGTTCGCAATCTTCTTCTTCCTAACGATCTATGTACAAGAAATTCACGGCTACTCGCCTCTCAAAGCCGGATTTGCGTTCTTGCCAGTTAGCTTCGGGATCATGGCCTTCGCCGGACTTGGATCAGTGCTCCTGCAGCGGATTGGGGCACTACCTCTCATAGTCTCAGGGCTCACTGCGGTAGCAATTGCCCTAGCTTGGCTCAGCCGACTTGGCGTGAATTCAAGTTATGCCACCTCAATTCTGCCCCCAATGCTGATTATGGCTGCAGGGCTAGGCTTTGCCTTCATCTCACTCTTCCCGACAGCGCTAGCCAAGATTCCTTCGGAGATGGCGGGACTTGGATCGGCGATGGTAAACGTGATGCAGCAGGTCGGAGGAAGCTTAGGCTTGTCGATCCTCGTAACCGTATCAGCCACCGCCACAACCTCAAAGCTCAAGTCATTGGTAGCATCTTCGGGCCAGACAGCTAAATCACCTGCAGTTCAGCAAAAGCTTGGAGCTCTCGCGGCTGTTCACGGATGGGACGTCGGATTCCTTGTTGGAGCTGGCTTCGCAGTCGCTGGATTGGTAATTGCCCTTCTAGCAATTCGACCACCCAAAGCATCTGAACTAGCCGCTGAGGGAAGCGCCGTACCCGTCATATAAGGCTTTAGCCATTGGCTATAACGACTTTGAAAGTAACGAAAAGTGCCCGCATCGATTCCAGTAAGCGAATCAGTGCGGGCACTTTTTTCACAGTGCAAAACCCGACAACACGAAATTCCCTCTCAGCAAAGTATCTTGTTGCCACGGCTGCTTGCGTAAAGCTCGGGTGATCCTCAAAGAATCCCTGAGAGGGAAGAACGGTTACTTGATCTTGGATTCGTATATCGTTCGAAATTGATCGAGCACTACTGGATTAGCCATTGAATCTTTAGATACAACTAAATGTCCATCGGTAAAGAGGCGCCTTATCGGAACTTCAATCTTCTTTCCATTCAACGTACGAGGAACCTCATCGACGAAGTAGATATCATCAGGAACATGACGAGGTGACAAGTTAGCTCGTACTTCGCGCTTGACCCTATCGGATAGCTCATCTCGCATATCCTCGCCGAGGGAGGTGACCAAAAACAGGATAAGTTCACCTTCGCGCTCAACCATTGACGTGTCGATCACAAGTGCATCATCAACGCCTTCGACTCCTTCGATCAGGTTATAGAAGTCACTCGTTCCCATACGGACGCCCCCGCGGTTTAGAGTGGAGTCGCTTCGACCAAAAATTACAAAACCGCCATCACTTCGCTCTTTTACGAAATCTCCGTGGCGCCACTTGCCCTCAAAGAAGTTGAAGTACGCATCACGCAACTTCGAACCATCGCTATCGCCAACAAAGTAGATGGGCATCGATGGCATGGGGGTTGAAATTACCAACTCCCCTACTTCGTCGAAGATACGCTCTCCTTCGAGGTTTACGGCCTCAACATCTATACCTAATCCTGCTGCGTTTAGTAGACCCGCGCGAGTGTCATGGTGAGGAGTCGAGGTCAAAAACGCACTGCAAACGTCAGTTCCTCCACTTGCAGACGCGAGGTCAATCATCGGTCCGAATTGATCAACAATATAACTGAATCCTGCTATCGAAAGGGGTGCCCCCGTAGAGCCAACAGTCCTAATGGTCGAGATACTTTCTGATGGTATCTCAAATTCTGCCTTCATCATTGCGGTAATAAAAGGCGCCGACGTGCCAAAGACGGTTATTCCCTCGCGCTTGGCTATATCAAAAAGCCTTCCAAAACTAGGAAATGATGGCGATCCATCGACCAAGACAATCCGAGCAGATAGTCCAAGGCCAGAGACGAGGAAGTTCCACATCATCCAACCCGTCGTCGAAAACCAAAAATAGACGTCGTTGGATGAGATATTCAGGTGCAGGGCTAACGACTTATAGTGTTCGAGATAGATGCCTCCGTGGCTGTGCACGATACCTTTAGGCATACCGGTTGTTCCAGAGGAGTAAAGGACCCAGAGGGGATGATTGAACGGCAGCTCTTCAACGATTGGCTCGATCTTCCAAGGCAGTGGCGCGAAAAATTCGTCAAAGGAGATTGAATTGGGGTGAGCATTCGACTTTGTAACTCCAACCGCAGCTCCGATCAGACTCTCACTCAGTCCAGACGCTATCTCTTCTACTTCCTTTGTTTTGTCAAAGTATTTACCGTTGTAGGTATAGCCGCCTTGTGCAATGAGAAAGGTCGGATGTAATTGTCTAAATCGATCCAGAACGGCTTTGACGCCAAAGTCGAGAGAGCATGAAGACCACACCGCGCCGATTCCAGCACAGGCCAAAAATGATGCAACAGCCTCAATTGAGTTTGAGATGTAAGCTACTACGTGATCGCCGGACTTGACACCAAAACTCTTCAAACGATCCTGAATTGAAGCTACGAGCTGTGCGAGGTTGTCAAAGCTGATATCCCGGCGACCAATCTCGTCGTAAGCGACTATCGCAATTCGATCGCTTCGTTCGCGAAGTGCATATTCAAGGTAATTGAAGGTGGCATCGTCAAAGAAGCGCATCCTCGAGATGTGATCCCCTCTGAGAACTAAACCAAGCGCTTCATTATCGCCCGCGGCGACGGCCTTAAAGAGTTGGCTCTCCCTAAACTTCGCGGAGTCAGAGGCGTATACCGCGCTCCAAAATTGCTCCAAGTTTCTGCAACTCCATCGATGAAGTTCGTCATAGCCCTCGAGATTTATTCGATAGCAATCGTTCACAAACTCGATAAAGCTCGCCAACTGCGACTTGGCTGCAACTTCGGGATCGCGCTTAGTTAAAAGATCACCTTCATTAACCAACTTCGACTACCGCCCCTCAATCAATTGAAGTCAAAACGACTCAAAATCAATGCCTTCAACGTAGCACACTTTCTCCTAACTCTCTTGAGCAAATTCCGCTAGTCGTTGCGCATCGGCCTTGGCTTTTTGTAGGGCACGAACGACCTTCGCCATCTCTCGTTCTATCTTCAAAGCTGACGTAATCTCATCTTCACCGACCCCCACCAAATAGTTGTAGGCGAAGTCTTCGGCGTAGCTTATAGTCGAATCAATTTGATCGATAAGATCACCAAGTTGCTCTTGATTGAACATAAAAAGTCCTAACACATTTAAATCTGCGACCGACATTCAACCATAGCTTGAAGCTACGTCATTATCACTTAACTTCACTTCGATTAAATCGACAAAAGTCCCATCACTTAGAGCCAAAATACGAATTTAGATGTCATTACCGGGCCGAATGAACCGCATTTCAAGCATATGACTTGCTAGCAGGTCGATAGTATTGACGGGAACACAACCCCGAAGGAGCCACCGTTGAAGAAGATTGCACTCGTTACTGGGGGAACCTCAGGTATCGGTTTAGCTACGGTTGAAGCGCTGCATCGCAAGGGGTACATTGTCGTATTCACATCATCAAAGTCACAAGTGGCAGGAGAACAGATAGCAAGCCAAGACCGCGAAGCCCTTCGCTATCTTCAATGCGACGTAACCAACAAGGACCAGATCTCTTCGGTCAAAGACACGCTCGTTGAGCACTACGGACGGCTCGATGTTCTTATTAACAACGCGGGTTACACCGAAGTGGTTCCCCACTCGAACTTCGAGGGCGCAACCGACGAACTTTGGATGAAGATATTCACCACAAACGTTATGGGAACTTGGTGGATGTCGACGCTATTTCACGATCTGCTAAAGGCAGAGGCAGGATCGATAGTGAACATCACTTCGATTGCAGGACTTAGACCCATCGGCTCCTCGATCCCATACTCAGTTTCTAAGGCAGCTCTAAATCAAATGACGCGTCTACTCGCGGCCTCTATGGACAACGTCCGCGTCAACGCTGTTGCACCTGGACTAATCGACACGCCGTGGACCGAAAGCTGGGACCAACTTCGGGAAAATGTCCGAAGGGTGGCTCCGCTTCATCGATCGGGTACCCCCGAAGACGTGGCGCAAGTAGTTGTTAGCGTTGCTGAAGCCGCCTATCTGACTGGTGAAGTGATAGCGGTTGACGGCGGTTTGACGCTAAAAGTTTAATTTTGTAAAACGAAAGGTAAATTGAGGATCCGCTCTTTCGGAGCAGATCGTCAAGGATCGTAAGATTGAACTATGACGAACAAGAGGATCCTCTTTATAACCCTTGACCAATGGCGCGGCGACTGCTTCTCTGCTGCGGGCCATCCGATCGTGAAGACACCAAGCATCGACCGTATCGCAAAGCGTGGGGTGATCTTCAAAAACCACTTCGCTAACGCAGCACCATGTGGACCTTCAAGGGCATGCCTTTACACAGGCACGTATCTTCATAAGAATCGCTCAGTCGCAAACGGGACTCCACTCTCAGACGAATTCACCAACTTTGCCAAGATTGCCAGGGGTAAAGATTACGAACCGGTCCTCTTTGGATATACCGATACCTCCGTTGATCCGACAAATCTATCCAAGAATGATAGCCGTCTCTTTAGCTATGAGGGAGTTTTGCCGGGACTAGATCCAGTAGTACATGATCCATTTGAAGCCGGATCCCTCGAGTGGGGAAAGTGGTTAGCGTCTCAGGGGATCGACGTACCTTCATTTCCTCGCGACCTCTATCAACCAGATCCAACATTTAAGTCCACTAAGGCTCGCCCGGACACCTTTGCACCTACTCAATTTCGCCTCGAGCAGTCTGAGAGTGCCTTTTTGGTAGAGAAGATCATCGAATACATATCCAGACGAGATCGCGAAGACTTCTTTATTCATGCGTCGTTTATACGCCCTCATCCCCCGCGACGCAATCCGGTTGGCTTTCATGACTTCGTAGACATGAATGACGTTGATCCCTTCCTAGGTGCTATTAGCAAAGAAGAGGAGGCAAAGGTCCACCCTTTGACAGAGCTAGCTCTAGGAGTCGACTTTTTGACGCCCAAGGACGAGGCAGACCGACTTCAAAAACGAGCAACCTACTACGGCTCCATTGCCGAAGTGGATCTCCACATAGGAACACTTCTCGACTTTCTAGAGCGTGAAGGAATCTTAGAGGAGACATATATTATTCTTACCGCCGATCACGGGGATCAAAATGGCGACCACCATCTCTTTGAAAAGCTCGGCTTCTACGATGAATCTTTTCACATACCTCTAATTATCGCCGGACCGGAAATCCAAAAGGGCGTGCAATTTGACGAATTCACCGAGGCCGTCGACGTACTGCCTACAATCTGCGAAATTATAGAAGAGGCGATTCCGAAGCAATGTGATGGTAATAGTCTGCTGCCATATCTTGAAGGCGAACAATTCCCTTCCTGGTGGCGACCAAGTGCTCACTTCGAATGGGATTTTCGAAGCTTCAGGAGACGTCTCGGAGGTCCGCTACTTGACATCCCTCCATCGTACTTTACCCTTACCGTATTGCGGGGTAGCACATTTAAGTTGGTCACATTCTCAGCGCCCCAAGATTTTCTTCCGCCCTTGCTCTTCAACGTTCATGAAGATCCAGACCAAATTCATAATCTGATTACCGAAGACGAAAAATTCAAATCGATAGCCGGTGAAATGGCACTTGACCTAATGTCATGGAGAATGCGGACCGACGATCGGCGTCACGCGAATCAACTTCTCACTCATGAAAGCGGACTGATCGAAGAAGAGGTTTACGCAAATCCATAATTGCGTACATACATTCGTTAATTGGTATTCCCGGAACTATGTTTAGGGGAAGATTCCCCTATCCGATAGTTTCGAGTTTACCGTTAAATGGAATGGTAGATTAAACAACCTAATGACGTAAGGATTCGGCATGAGCGACCCACTCCTCCATAGCGACTTGGTGAATGCATCGAAGAGATACACATCGATGCTGGCACCAGGACACGTGGCAGTTGAGCCAAGACGTCAACTCGCAATAGTTTCATGCATGGACTCCCGAATAGACCTCTTTGGACTTCTTGGGCTTGAGATTGGTGACGCACATGTCATACGAAATGCGGGTGGAGTTGTAACTGACGACGTAATTCGATCACTTTCAATTTCGCAGCGATTGCTAAATACAGAGGCAATCCTTCTCATACACCACACCGACTGCGGCCTTCAGAAGGTAACCGACGATAGCTTCAAAGACCTCCTCGAAGAGGAGAGCGGAGTACGGCCCCCGTGGGCGGTTGAAGCTTTTCGTGACCCATTTTCGGATGTGCGCCAATCGATTGGACGAATCAAAAACTCTCCCTTCATTGGGATGAAGGATGCGGTCTGGGGTTACGTATATGACGTCGATACTCACCAACTTGTACCGGTTATCTAGCGATATCGTTCCGAACCACTAGCAGGGTTCTACAGTTTTAAATTTGCAAATGCAGCGATAGCGAAGACAACCCATAACGCAGCGCCGAACAAGGTCATCGATATTTTCGCGCCTCGGATAACCTTGCCCTCGGGAGCGGGCGGCAAGAGCCTACGGGACTGTCTTCTGCAGATAAACCTGATAGCCCGAGTGAACGTACTTTAACCTACGGCCAAACAATGTCGTAAAGGCATCGATAGCCGGTTTGGGGCTCCTAATCGGATCCTGTCCGTACGGAAGGCTCTCAAACCAAAGGTAGTCATCAAAAGCAATAATTCCCCCGTTACTGAGAAGTTTGAAGGCAATAACCGCGTCGGTCAAAACATCTGGCGCCTGATGTGAACCATCCACATATATAAAGTGGAAGTATTCTTGGTACCCAAGGGCTAGCAAGCGAGCCAACGCGATATCCGAAGACTCCTTATGAACAACAACCTCGACGTTGCACTTTGCTTTGGATTTCGCAGTCTCGATGTTATTATTGAAACGCTTTTCGACGAGCTGCATATCAATTCCATCTTCGACGTGTTCGATTCCACCTTTCCAGGTATCGATCGCATGAACTTCAATATCTCGTTCAGATCCAATAGTCTCGACTAAGTAGCACGTTGCGGCGCCCTCATATGATCCAATCTCCAGCAAACGAGTCGGCTGAAGTAAAGGTAGCACCGAATCCCATACCGGCTTTGTAGTGCTTGTAAACCATTGGTTAGTTAATTCATAGTCGTCCAAAACTTCCTCCGCGTAATTTAGGCCCAAAGCACATTTGGTCCCAAGGGTCTATCGATCAAAGTTCGTTGACCGTAGACCTTGTGTTGCAAATCTCGAAGCGCCGTTGCGTTCATTTTCGGCAGAACCAACCACTCGAATTAGCATTTACTTGAAAATATAAACAAAAGCCGTATTCAAATATCAAAATCAATGATCGAATAAGCCCCCAAACCTTACTGAAGTATCAAGTAATCAAAAACGCTGAAATTTCAATTTCGAATTTTCTCGTCAATCTGGATGTGTTTGAACGCCACGTGAAGCTGAGATTGCACCGCGCTGACCCGATGCTCAACAACAATAGGAGAACTTGAGGACTAGATGGCCATAGCAACTACTTGCCTGCTTCTAAAATAACCACTGTGGCAAGGAGTATTGAAAAGTAGCAACGAAATTCCGCCACTTCCTACAGGCGTAGCAAATACGCTTGCCGAAGCCCTCGTCCTAATTGCTGATACGTTCAAGCATGAACCCGAAACCGACGATAATAGCAGTGTTTGATAAAGGGAATTCCACAAGTAGATTGCAAGGGGCGCAATGGAACGAATAATAATTGAGGGGAATCTAGATACTTCAGGAAGCTACGCAATTGTGAACATTGCGCTAGCGGAAGCCCTCCTCGAACTTGGCTTTGACGTCTCACTGCTGCCATTCGATGTATCCTCTGAGAGCCTTTCCCAATACTTATATCTCAAAAATTCCAAGCTGCGAGTTGCGGACAAGCGCGCCTCCTGTGACATTCGCATACGGCAAGTCTGGCCTCCGATTTGGACGAGGGCAGATAACAACGAAAAATTGATCGTCATACAGCCTTGGGAATATGGCTCTATTCCAATTAGCTGGATCGAAGGCATCAATTCAGTTGACCAAGTATGGGTACCTAGCGCATTCGTAAAAGCTTGCTACGTTCAATCGGGCGTAGACCACGCTAAAGTACGCGTAGTTGCAAACGGCATAAGCGCAGATGCAGTGGCCCTTGGAGCCAGTAAAATTTCAGCAATTCCACCGAGCAACTTCAACGAGCCACTCAAGCTTCTCTTCCTAGGAGGTGCAATATTCCGCAAAGGTGCAGACCTTCTAATCGACGGAATCGCACAACTTTCAGCAGACGAGAGGTCAAGGATCCGACTTACAATTAAGAAAGTTGGCTCACGAGGTGCATACCAGGGACAATCCTTAGTTGAACAAAAACTTGCCGAACACCCAGAGCTTCAAGGGATCATAAAGGTTATGGACGACCACCTACGTCAAGCCGAACTCTATGATCTGATTCAACGGTCAGATGCACTAATACACCCATACCGTGGCGAAGGCTTTGGGCTACCAGTCCTCGAAGCGATGGCCCTTGGCACACCAGTCATTCATACAGCAAATGGGGCAACCAATGAGTTTTGCACGCCCGATGCCTCTGTCCTTATCAAGTCAGAAACTATCGTTCAGGACATCCCACTAGTAGACAATAACTTGCTCGCAGACAGGCTATGGTACCTCGAATCTTCGCCTATTGAAATTGCTAGTACCCTCAGAAATGTCCTAAACTACCGAAACGAATTGCCAACGCTAGCCTCAAAGGCACACGAGAAGTCGAAGAGCTATCTGTGGGATCAGATCGCCTTGCATGCTCAAGACAACATCCGTTCCCTGTTCGGCTCTGAGTCGCCTATTGATACCTTCAAAATCATTTCGAGTGCACTTGCAATTCAGTTTGATAAAGCTGCGAACGAACAACAGATAATTCAAACCATCCAGCTGCTTACAAACTTGGGCGACTTCCACAGTGCCTTGACGCTTGCCGATTCCGCTTTAACTGACTCAAGCAATCAGTTAAAGCAAATTCGTCAACAGCTATTTGGAGTTGCAAGCAGTCGAAAGGACCTGTGGTCCAAGTCAATTCATCGTGAATTGATAAACAATCTGTCTGCGTCGAAAAGTACTAGGTTGGTCGCCCATGCCTTTGAAGGAAGCGACGATCAAACCTACCAAATCGCCATGCACCTCTCTCAGTATTTTACCGGGAGGCAAATGATCCTTGACATTGGCTGCGGACAAGGATCGATGTTGCGCGCGTTGCGAGAAAAGGGTGTCGATGCAATTGGAATCGAAGGGGATCCAGAATTAGTGGCCAAACTCGTAGCGGATGGTTTTACCGTTTACGAAGGCTGGCTTCCCGAAGCGCTAAATGGCATCAATCTACCGTCCTTCGACGGTGTATTCATGGGACACATAATCGAACATCTACTACCCAGTCAAGCAGAAAAGATCTTCGAATGGATCTACTCCCGAATTGAAGATGGGGGGACCATCCTCCTTCAGACACCAGATTTCACCAATCCGTACGTATCATCATTCAACTTCTGGCTCGATTCCACTCACATACGTCCGTATCCAATCGAGTTGATGAAAGAGATGTTAAAGGCGGCAGGATTTGCGCCCATTGAAGGAGCCTGCAGAAGAATAAGTGAAATCGCACCGCTCGATGCAATTACGATGGCTAAAAAGGTCGGGGGAGCCTCAAGGAATAGTAGTCTTGCCTCGTCCGAATTTATAGAACAAAGCTCAGACAATATTTCTATAGCGCATATAGGACTTTTTCAAGGTCACAGCGGCTTCGCCAAAGACTGCGGTTCTTTACTAAACGATCCACCTCGAAGCGTGCAACTTAATCGATTTGACGCCACCGCAACTGATTACAACGACGAATACGCTCCCCTTGCCGAACTAAAGGGAAGTGCGTATGGCGCCGTTATCGTGAATACCCCGTTATCGTGGTTTCCAAGCATAACTTACAGGACAAGAGCCAAAATAAAAATAGCTCGCACCACCTGGGAGGCATGGCCGGTTCCAAAGCAGGTCGCAAACTCTTTGAAACAATTCGATCAAATCTGGACCTTCTCCGAATATGATCGATCGATTTTCATTGCATCTGGCTTGGACCCCGACAACGTAAAACGAATACCGATAATCGTTGACAAAATCACGGAAGTGCCAACACCTACACCAGCTGCAAGACCATTTACGTACCTATCTATATTTGACTTCCAAGATCGAAAAGATCCCGCCTCGCTCGTACGAGCTTTTGAAAGAGTAGCGGCATTGAGGAAGGATTCGCACCTTAACCTCAAAGTAAATGGAATAAGCGGTCCAGATTTTGTCAAATTCATCGAAGCAAATCTTCGACATAGCGAAAATTCAAGTCTCTACGGGAAAATCACCTTGATCACTGAGAGCCTCAGCCCGTCCCAACTTAAATTTCTTTACAACTCTTCGGACGTTTTTGTCCTACCGAGCAGGGGAGAAGGATTTGGCCTTCCGTATGCCGAGGCCATGATGATGTCTAAGCCAGTCATTGCGCCTGATAAAGGGGGTCATCTCGACTTCTGCACATCTAATAACTCATTCTTGGTCCATTCTGCACTTGTACCGGTGGCTGCTACGTCAAACGATCAACTCTTCCGAGATTGTCTTTGGCTGGAAGTAGACGAAGACTCCCTAGTTGAATCGATGATCGAATCTCAAGACAACGATGAAAAGCGAATGCAAAAGGGTGAACTCGCGAAGCACGATATCGGGGAATTTATTTCGGAAACCAAAGCTATCAACAAATTTGAAATCATCGAAAATCTTGTCTCAATAAGACAACCAAACTAACTGATCTAACGAAATTGCCAAAACCTGGCTCGTTCCCTTTTTAAATCAAATAATCTACAGTCCCCTGAATGGCTCCATTCATAATGGCGGGTCCCCATTTATTGGTCCAAAATTGATGTGAGTTTTGTATCGGGTTGCTCTACATAATAGCTATTCCGGGAGAGATCCCTAGAGCTTTTTACGATTCAGTAGTAGCTAGCTGTTGAGGCTGTGGGCGAAGATCAATTGATTGTGTGTAAACGCGTAGCGTTTTCCACATTCCATTGATCGTTTGCGTAGCAATCGTCCACAACTCAAGCA
>JAKAZZ010000017.1 GCA_021826315.1 Actinomycetes bacterium | reverse complement strand
TGCAGAGTCGAGGGGCTTGAGATACCCCCTGCCGCAAAGGTGCGCAGCGTTAGAGCGCCACCTATGGCCCCATCAACTTCAAGGATAGATCCAATAGCGGTGGCACCAAGGATCGGCGGCGTCGTCGTTGTGAGGGACGCAGCCTTGGAAGAGTTAGCAAAAAATGAAGTCGTATAACTGCTATTCGCAACTGAAGATACGACAGCGAAGTTAGGAGGTCCAACCGGCGCAATAGTTGAGAAGTTAGAAGTGAGGTCCATTGACGCAATAAAGATCTGTTGGACATTTCCTGAGACTGCTAGCACAACTGGAGACGACCAACTCTTGCCACCATCAATAGTGTTACTCTCTTCAACCCTTCCAGCGTCAGTCGAAAATACCGCCACACCCGAGTTACCCTCGAATCCAATCGAACCTTTTCGTGCGACAAAGGGAAAATTTGCAACTTCGGAGAATGTCCCGCCAGGGGTGCTTTGCTCTTCGATGACGCTCTTTCCACCAGCGGTAGCTAGTGCGAAGAGGTTCTCTACGTTATAAGACATAGCCTGATTAGAGGTCAGAAGCGATCCAGTGAAGAAGCTTGGGGCATAGGCGCCATTGGATCCGTACTCAAAGACTATAGAATTCGTTTGGGCTCCATATGGGATAAAGCCAACTGCTTTGACACCGCTGTTACTCGTAGCGAGAACGATGCCCCGCCTAGACGACACGTTCGTAGGCATCTTCAACTTCCAATTTGCAGAAGGATTCTGCTGGTTGAATACCAACCAGTAAGGATCGAGGTACACGACGGAGTAAAGGCCATCGAGGCTATGTACGATGCTCCATAATTTCAACGTACCGAATGTGGCCTCAACGGGAACGGTTGTGGAAGACGAAGACGCAGGCGTCGTAGCACATGCACTCAACAACAGGGCAGAAAGCGCTAGCGCAAACCCTTTTTTACGCCCTCCATTCAAAGATCTCCCCTTGGACCCCATTACCTTCATCAAACCCTCAATCATCAAATCTTTAACGCCACTACTCAAAGCAACTTCGATCGATTGCCATCTAGCTCGTGGGCACACCCGTCTGGATTAACTGGTCCAGTAATGCACTAACACATTCGTCACATAGTGGGGGCAATCTAACCGCAGGCCGACTAAATCCTAGGCAGTAATTGCCGTTCGAAGCCTCGGCAACGATAGTTCTCGGATTCTAAAAACAAAACCGCTGCGTTTTACCACTCTGCAGTACGCTTTGCAAAATAGCGAAATACCGCGGCCACCTACGCACAAGATGCCAGCTGGCCGAGAGTTCCTCAAAGCTCGAGCGCAAACCACCGTATCGGATACCGCATTCTAGGCTGACAGAACCCTCTTTGCCGTACTTGAAATTAACGACACGTAGGACTTTTTGACAGCCTGACTTGCACTACCTGTATCTCCGGTCATGGCAACCTCAACTCCTCGACGATTGATAAAGTAGATCACCTGCGGGTGCGATATCATCCCAACTGGTCCGACTGTAGGCACAACTGAATACTCTCGCCAGATTTGATTGAGCGCTTGAAGTGACCCAGTTAGGTAGTACCAATTTGATATATTCGAAAGTCCGTGTTCAGCGTCGAATTGTCCGATAGATGCTCGAGTAGTGAAGGAAGGATTCACATCGATCGCAACCATAACGACGTTCTTAGCTGAAGCACCTAGAGAGGCCACCGCAGTCGTAATCTCAGAGGCCATAACCGGACACACGTCGTAACAGACAGGATCAAGAAAGGTAAGAATCACCTCTTTACCCTTCAAAGCAGAAAGAGAGACGCTTTGGCCATTAGAGGTCGAGAGTTGGAAGTTCGGCGCAATCGTATTTAGAGCTACCAACCCGCCCCCGTCACTCAAGGCGAGATAACTAGACGAAGAGGCCGCTGCTGCCGGGAGCGAATAAATTACTGGTGCCACGCCAACCACAAGAGCCAAGAGGGATGCAAGAGTAGCAAAGGCCCTCGACTCGCTCGGAACCCTTAGCTTCGGTAGGGAAACGTTGGCTAGGATCGTTGGAACCAAGAGCGCCCCGACGATCACAAATATGGCCACTCCACTGTTAGGATCTGTCGCCGCAGGAAAGAGAAAACCTAGCCCCATCCCGAAGTACCACATCGCAACAGAGGCGCCTAATGCAGCGAGGCCACCTGCCACTGGGGCTACGTCAAAGAATATGACCGCACCAATCACCAAGAAGACCAAGATAAAGATAACGTTCCATAGCGTCGGAGAAGCACTAACCAATGTACCTACAGAGGCCATATTATGCAAGATTCCCGCCGGCATCGGCATTGTTGACATGGCAGTAAAGATCCCGGAGATTCCAGATGATGTATAAAAGCCCTCAAAAGGTAGCAGTTGGAGGAGAGCTCCGAGGAAGAAGTATCCACCTACTACTCGCCGCCCGATTACACGGGCCTTTTCGTCGTCGCCTTCGGAAAAATTAACGATGAGAAGAATCGATGCAAAGGAGTAGAAGAGAGCTGCGCCTGGAGCACCTCCAATTATCGAAGCACCCTTTACAAAGAGCATTCCAAATCCTTCGCCAAAGGCGAAGATGGCAAGTGACCAAATAAGTCCAACGTAACCGACTACACGTCGAACGTTTCGCCCCCGTGCGGTCAACATTCCGATACCGATACCGGCTTGAAGGAGGACTGAAGTTACGTCTGAACCCACCGGATTGTAGCGCCAAATGTAGAGTCCTGCTCTGATAATCGATGCCAATAAGGTAGGTTGGCCAGCGACCGCAGGAGTAAATATTTGGCTGATCATATCGGACGGCATATTTGGCTTCGCCTGCAATATTGCGTCAAAGATCCACAAAAGGCCGAATGAAATACGGATAAAGGCCACTGAGCGGGGCTCGTAGGCCCGTTCGTCGCCCCTTGAGAGGAGCTTCTGCCTCAGTTGGCTAGCTACCCTTCCAACAAAACCACTCGAACTTCGATCAGGCCTAATTACAACAAACCAAAGTACCAATGCTCCCACGAAGATCAGGAACGCTTGCAGAGCTAAGTGCGGATAGAGAATATTTGACGAGTTCAGCGAAATCGCTGCACCAGGCATTTGCATAGAAGTTACCCCAAACTGCGACTTACAAAATGAGTAAAGGTTGCTACAACCCTATAGGTAAAGCCTTTTTCGATAAAGACTTTACCACCCTAGGGGCGCTAATTTACTTCTACTCAGTCCAAGTGGACCATCCACCGAGACCCTCCACCAGGTGGTTGGCCGATTCGGGTCCTGCGGATCCTCGGTAGTAAATACTGCAGTCGTTCTCGTCACTGATAATCGGTTCGACGATTCGCCACGCCTCAATTACGGCATCTTGTCGAGCGAAGCGCGATAGGTCGCCCCTCAACGCATCAGCAAGTAGAACTTCGTAAGCCTCGGAGTTTCCTCCTGCTGAGGCGATATCTGCTACTTCGAGATCGATCGGAAGGGCTATCATCTCCGATCCAGGTTGCTTTACCTGGAGACGTAGGGTAATCCTCTCGCTCGGCTTCATCTCGAAGCGAAGCTCATTTGGAAGTAGGCCGTCCGTCGAGGCATTTCCAAAGAGACGAGATGGCGGCTCTTTGAAACGTATTACGGCCTCTGTGGTTGTGGCGTGAAGGTGCTTGCCAGTACGGATCAAAAACGGAACTCCAGCCCATCTCCAGTTGTCGATCATCGCACGAAGTGCAACAAAGGTCTCCGTATGGCTGGCGTGATCCACGCCTGGCTCGTTGCGGTAACCTTCGTACTGCCCTCGTATGAAGTCGCCAGGGCCTGGTGACCGCATTGCCTTTAGAACCTTAAGCTTCTCATCGCGCAGAGCATCGGTATCAGAGGAGGCTGGTGGCTCAAGGGCAAGAAGTGAAACTAGCTGCAAGAGGTGGTTTTGCACTACGTCTCGGGTCGCTCCAATGCGGTCGTAGAAGGAGCCGCGATTCTCAACACCAAAATCTTCGGCCATCGTTATTTGGATGCTGGAGATGAAGTTTCTATTCCAAATCGGCTCGAGAATAGAGTTCGCGAACCTAAATACCAGTAGGTTCTGCACTGGCTCCTTGCCCAGAAAGTGATCGATACGGTAGATCGTCTCCTCGGAGAAGTGCTTGTGGAGGTGGTTATTCAATCCAATTGCTGACTCTAGATCTCGCCCAAATGGCTTCTCGATAACCAATCGAGCCGACCTATTTAATCCCCTTGAGGAAATGCCGTCAACCACAACTTCAAAGAGGTCAGGTGGAACAGCAAGGTAGAAGATCGGCTTATGGTTCTTACCGAGACGCTCTTCGAGTCTTTGGTAAAGGGCAGGATCTTGATAATTGCCTGAAACGTAAGTCAACCTCGATAGAAGCGAATCTAGGACCACCATATCGATGTCTTCTCCAGCACCTTTGATCGAAGAGATCGCGTGCTCTTTAAATTGTTCATCGGTCCACTCAGTCGATGCAACTCCCATAACAATTGGCGGCAATTGATCTTGTTTGGCAAGCCGATAGCACGCTGGGAGAAGCTTCTTGTGAGCGAGATCACCAGATGCTCCGAACAGGACGAGGGCGTCCGAACGAACCCTTTTCTTTTTGACACTGGAACTGGCAGTCATATTCTCCTCATCCAAAATCCGAGTCCTAACCTAAAATACCTTAGAGGCTGCACTTATATAAAATTATTAACGCAGCGCAAACATTCGGATCGACGAAAAATGCGAAAAGTTGTACCTCTTACTGTCACTTTAGGCCGATTTCGAATATGCCGCAGTACCACGATTCAATTACTACTTCGCCAAGCCAATTTTCAAACAAAACTCATACCGGAATCGAACAGCCACTTTGATAAAAAGCAGTTACACCTGTTCGATGACTTCACCTAGGTAGTGTTCAATATCCTCAATCAAACGATCACCAGACTCTGAGACGTCCACTCCAGTAAGTATCAGACTGAAGATAGAGTCGCGTAACTTATCTACCTCGGGCAAGACCACGTAGTTTCCCGCCGACGAACCGGCTGACTCAGTTCCGTGCCTCGAAAGTAGATGAGCAATCGTCAAATACTCCGTTAGACTACGTCCGACCTCGCAGGATCGACCGAATACTTCCCCAACGAAGAGGACGCTACTTTGGTCATCTACAACATCAGAGAACATCTCCACGTAATCGCTAGCACCACTAATGAGAACCTTCCCGATCTGCGGCACTCCAAAAAGATGCACAAAACCGACGTAACTACTCTTCAGAGCTGAAGTAAGCCGTTCGACAGCTCCGTCCACACTCTCCCCGACGATGCCCACTACATCGCCCGCTCTAAAGGATTTGATCAAGGACTCATAAGTTACCTCTACGACGTCACTCGAGATAATTACAATTCGCGGAACAATCTCTTTTGGAAGTGGAAGTGGGCCCCGTAATAGGTCGGCTTCTCGAATCTTTTTGAATACCTCGAATAAAGGCGCATTACGTGCGTCACCTTCGACGCTCAAATCTATATAAACACCGTTGTCTATCGACATCTGATGCCCTCCCTAACGAAATCAGATGCATCGTGCACTTACTGTGTATCTTCGTGTAAGGCTATTTCGTAAATTCCTAACCACCGTGATCACCTTTTATCAATTAGCCACACTCTGATTTCAAGAGGCAGCGGTTCAACTCCCCCTCTATATCGTTATTTACGAAACGCTAAGATCTGCTCAGGCGTCGTAATGCATGCGGATTCCAAGTCCTATTAAAGTTCCAACGAGCCTTCACTTGCTCTATCGGCACTAATTGGCCAGCAAAAAAGGGGCTATGATGTTTTGTTGTTGGGCTGCGAGCTCCTTAAGCGCATATAACGGGAAGCGAACTTGAACGAAACGCCACCATCTACATTTGAAAAAAGCGGGCAAATAAAGTTTGCTTCATTTGGGCGTCGCGTAGTCGCTACCATCATCGACGAGCTAGTCTTCGCGCCGGCACTGCTTATCCTCTTCTACTCCTTTGGAGGGGCAGGCTCCTCCTCTGCGAGCGCGCTTCTTTTCTCTTCGTTAATTACAAGTGTGGCCAACCTCGCCTACCAGATCTTCTTTATCTTTCGCTACGGTCAAACCCTTGGAAATAAGGCAACTAGGACCATGGTGCTCAACCCGCAAGGAGAGATTCCCGATCTCGTCTCAGCTATCAAGAGAGTTTTGGTACTTATTTCGTCGCAGCTACTAAATGCCGTTGGAGCCAGCTCTTTCACAGTTGCACTCACAATAACCGACTCACTTTCAATGCTGGTGAATCGAGACCGTCAGACAATACACGACCGAATCGCCCATACATACGTAGTGATACTGGAAAACAAGCCTTCACTCTAAGATACATACGTCAGTTACCTTTCTTATAGCTAAGTAGATTCAACTCCAACTAGAAAAAGGACCCAAGCGACCATATGGCCGTACTCAGCGAAACTAGCCCCATCAAAAAGCTCTCAGATTTGGTCGAAAAGATCCTTTACATCGTCGTCGGTGCCCTCCTGGTTCTAATGGCTGCAATTGTGATCTTCCAGTCCGCATTTGCATTTACGCACCTTTCCCTTACAACCTTCTTAGCCTCGGAGACGGCCTCCCTACTAAACGATGTCCTATTCGCGATCATCATCCTTGAACTTCTATCCACGGTCACAACACACCTCTTCAAAGGTGGTTTCCAGCTCAAGAGTTTCCTCGTAATCGGTATTATTTCGTCAGTCAGACGTATTTTGATTCTCGGCGCCTCCCTATCAGCGTCTAGCAACATATCGAACCGAACATTTAGCCACGAGATCATCGAACTCGGCGTCGATGCGCTCGTAGTTCTGGTGCTTTCAATCGCGCTCCTCATTACGAAGAAGAAGTCCGTGAGCCACGTTAGCTAAGCGGGCTGCATCCTAGGAGAAGCATTAGCAATACTTTGCTGTGGATAACACGGGCATCAAAAATACGGCGACGGATGGTGCAAGGCGTGCGCAATTTGGAAATTTCACTACCAGACGACAACCTCGATCGCTAAGCCTTTAGCGCTGTCTCAACAACGATCGACCACCCACGGTAACTGATTACGCGCTAGATAATGGAACTGCAAGGGCGGCATTTGACAGAATCTCGATCGTCCGATAGCTTCGGAATGGTTAAAAGTGAATAGTTTTTGCGTAAAATAACACTTAACATCGTTTCAAATTTGATCGAATCCGTCCGATGGCAGAGCGTTCGCATCGACCAATAACGGGTAATGGCTTACTTGAGAGACTCGATGTACTCTTTGGATAGCAATAACTTTCAGTAGTAAGGGTGAATTTGGTGGAAGCAAAACGTTCCAAGAGAATTCCAAGTGGCACGAAGTTATCAATCTCGTTTTTACTTCTTGCGGTGGCTCTAGTGGTGCTGACACTTGTAATCGTAGCTACAAATCCGTCTTCTAAATCTCCAAAGACCAAAGCCTCCTCTTCAACCTCAACCACCGCACCTTCGATCGTGGCGACACTTTCGAATTCCGATCCGGTCGCAGCGCAACTAAAGGGATTGATAGCAAATTTATCCAACCAAGAGGCGGCTGCTGCATCTTCTGCGGGCGTTACCTATAACGGGTACATCGTTAGCCCAGCCGTCCTCGACGGAACTACCCCCATTGCGTTGGCGGCCTTTTCCTACGATCCAAAGTCATTGAATGTAAAGATCTTCACCTACCAGTCTGGGAGTTGGTCGATATCAGATCAACTCTCCCGCCCTCAAGGTCTCGAAGCTCAGGCAAATCCGAGTTATCCCTGGATGGTTACTGGATCTTACAGTCCCGGCATCACGGTTGGAGATGTGACTCAAAACGGCGAGCCATCGTTTATGATTCCGCTGCTCTTCGCGGACAATATTCCAGGATCATTTGTGATTCAAACCTCGCCAACATCTCTATCACGTTGGCATTACGCTAACTTCAATCCATCGAATGGCGCAAAATACACAGATGTCTTGGCACGAAACCCCAAATTTTCCGCGACGGAGATAATTAGTTCCTATGACAATTGCACACCTAACTGTGCCTCGGGAAAGACAACGCAACAATTTTGGCACTTCGACCCTGGCAAGCAGGAATTTGTTCTCGCGGCATCGTAGTTATCTTTTTTGGCACCAGCTGCAGCGCTCAACGGTTGGCTGTGTAATTCCAAGAGGCAATTGGTAGCGGTAGCAAATGTCCGATTCGAAAGTCGACTTTCGATACACTATCTGGGACTACTCCGATCACGCACCTGACCTTCATCGTTGCCAGACAAACGCTACCATCCGATTCGGACTGGACTGGACTGGATAGCGTAAAAAATCGAGCCCAACGTACAAACAACCCTCGCACATAACCCAAGGTCCCAATTGTCAGGAAACAATTCGAAGTCAGATTAGCTGGCGCTTTGGGAGGTGTTCCTTGTGCATGGCAAATCTATCTACGAGCGAAGCGAGTAGTGTCTAGGTTGCCCTATCCGAGGAGATCAGGCTGTTCAGCTACGATTCGAGCGTAAAGGGGCTGAAATGAGAACCATCCAGCTAGGTGAGATCCCACCTGAGTCGAAGTCAACTTAGCCATATCGGGATCGATCAAAACCGGTTTGCCTGCTGCCTCAGCAAGGAGTTGGGTCTGAGCCGACCTATCCATAGTTATGAACCAAAAGACAGCTTCATCGACGCTTTGACCTACCGTAAGGAGTCCGTGGTTGCGTAGAATCGCTGCCTTTCCTCCTCCTAGAGCGTGCGCAATCCTCTTTCCTTCTTCTGTGTCTAAAACCACTCCTGTGTAATCGTCGAAGACTTCATGATCATCGTAGAAGGCACACACATCCTGAGTAATGGGGTCCAGCTTCTTTCCAAGAGTGGAAAAGGCCTTTCCGTAGATCGAATGAGCATGTGCTGCAGCAACGACATCTGGGCGTGCCTGGTGCACTTGGGAGTGAATTGCAAAGGCAGCAGCATTGACTGGCCAGCTACCTTCAACTACTTTGCCCTCATGATTTACGAGGATAAGGTCGCTAACTTTGATCTGAGAAAAGTCCATACCAAATGGGTTCACCCAAAAATGGTCGCTCAACTCGGGGTCTCGTGCCGTAATGTGGCCGGCGACGCCCTCGTCAAAACCCATCTTCGCGAAGAGGCGAAAACCTGCAGCTAATCTTTGCTTGCGGTGAAGACGCTCCTCTTCAACACTTTGAAACTCCGGCATCGATGGGAAGAGCATTTTAGCCACTATCAGAACCCCCGTAAAATAGCTAGTTCCCCAATGTTATCGCATCGTTGCTCAATGGTAACGGCAAAAACAAAGCCTTGGCAGCAATTCGTACGTCTGCGACAATCAGAGGGGCTCTAGTTGGCCAAAGAGTGAATTTACCCAAAGAGGCCGAGGAAGTGTAACCCATCCTCGGCCTCTCTTGAGACTTTACTTACGTCCCTAACAAATCGGTCCTACCGAGCCCACTACCAATGAAGGCATCGGTTCAACTTACATTCCGTGACTACTCGTCTGCGACGATTGATCCGACTCGATCTGCAATAGAAGGATCTCTCTTCACCAAGATCACCGCATAGATTACTGCTACAACCAAAACCCCAAGGGCGATATACGGATACCAACTGTAAGGTGCACTTTGGCCAGGCTTAGCCAGGTAATACAGTGGCACGAGAATGGTAATCGCTCCGAGAATTGGAAGGACTCCGTGACGAATTACATTGAACTTGTCCGGCAGATAAGTCCTGTAATAGAAGGGCAACGCTAAGTTAGCTCCAAGATAGACCACTAGAACAAGGATCGTACCCATAGTGGATGACTCGGCAAAGAAGTTGACCGGATCGAGGGTATAGCCGCCAGCAAGGTTTGAGATGGTCCATCCAATGATGATCAGCCCCGAAATTCCAATGAAAGCGAAGATTGCATTCATTGGTGTCTTTCGTTCTGGATGTACCTTACCGATCCACGAGGGCAATAGGCCCTCACGGCCAGCGTTGAAGACCAACCGAGCCTGAGAGTTGGTACCTGCAATAAGTGCACCGACGGTAGAGGTCATGCCCGCGAGATATGCAAAAAATGCAGCTACGCCCAGTACGCCAGTTGCTACGTCAATGAATGGAATCGGTGAGTTTCCAAGTTTTGTAACGTTGTAGCCAAAGCCGCTTACAGTTGCATACGCAAAGACAACATACGAAACGACCATGATAGCAATTGATGCAAAGACTGCCTTTGGAACATTCTTCCTTGGATTATCGGTCTCCTCAGCGAGAGCAGCGGAGTTTTCCCAGCCTATGAATAGATAAATGGCAAGGGGAAATCCAGCTGAAAGGCCGGAGAGCCCATTAGTAATGTGTGATGGAAGAAATGGAGTAATCGAGAGAGATCCCCCGTGCTTGATCAGAGTTGCAATTGAGACAATGACCAAAACAACCATCTCGAATGCAAAGAAGAAGCCAGCGATCTTCGTCGAAAGTGCGATTCCGCGCACCATCATCACTACTGCCAAAGCAACCAAGATCACCGTGAAAATTCCCCAAGGTACATTTACCTTGAGATATTTGTTTACAACGATCGACATAAAACCTCCGGCAATCACAATTACCGAAGCCATCGCAACGATGTACCCTATTCCAGCGATAATCGCCGTCGTAACGGCAGAAGTAGGTCCAAAGCTCTTCCCAATAAAGGTAATGAAACCACCAGTGGAAGGTTGAGCCTTAGAGAACTCCGCGAGTGTATTTCCTAAAAATGCAATAGCAATTCCAGCCGCAACTATGGTAAGCGGCGAGGCAACACCTGCGGTCACCGCCAAGAAGCCAAATCCGAAGAAAAAGCTCATAGCGGGACCGATGTTGGCCATTGTGGCGGCTGCAATATCCGTTACTCGCAGCACACCCTTATTTAGACGGTGAGCACCTTGCGAAGGACTTTTAGATTCCCCGCTTCCCATGCCAACGTTTCCCGTAATGTCAGTGGACAAACAACTCCCCTTTCTGTTATCCAACCGCGCTGCGACGACCCCCAAACTTCGTCATCAACGTAGCAATTACACTACTCGTAGCGTATCTAGTGACTCTAGCTTCAGCGCGACGGTATAGAAATACCAAAGGGATCATTTAACAAACATCTACGGAGTTATTTGTCAATCAAGACAATGTTTGCGACGCAATTAGAACACCAACCGTTTCTGGACTGCGATTTTAAGACATTCAGCCCGATCACGATTGTGATCGGGCTGAAACAATAGCGCTTAATCTTGGGGCGCCTTAGCCCTTGGCGTCCATGGTCGTGACTAATACTCGGGCTGCGCGGGCTTCGTCGACTCTCGATACCGGCGTTCGCGTTGGGCCATGCTTTAGTGCCTCGGATGAATCCTCGTTTGATGCCTCAATTGCAATATCGATAAGAATCTCAGCAAGACAGTCCAGCGTTGCCTTAGATTCTGTCTCTGTCGGCTCAATCATCAAAGCCTCTTCAACGATCAACGGGAAGTAGACCGTCGGCGCGTGGTAACCACGATCTAGAAGCGTCTTAGCGACATCGAGCGCCCTAACACCGTACTTCTTCTTCAGCCCTGCAGCGGTAACTACAAATTCGTGCATACACGTCTCGTCGTAAGCCGCTGGATAGTACGGAGCGATCTTTGCCTTGAGGTAATTTGCGTTTAGTACGGCGTACTCGCTCATCTCCTTCAGCCCCTCTGCCCCAAGTGCCTTCATGAATGCGAGGGCGCGAGCGTAAACAACGGCATTTCCATAGAAGGAGTGCACTCTACCTATCGATTTTTCAGGCATTATCCAAGATCCAACGCCATCGACGACGATTGGATATGGCCCTGGAAGAAACTGCGTAAGACGATCAACCACTGCCACAGGACCTGAACCTGGACCGCCGCCACCGTGCGGCGTAGCAAAGGTCTTATGGAGATTGGAATGGACGATATCAAAGCCCATGTCTCCCGGACGTGCGACGCCAACGATCGCATTTAGATTGGCTCCGTCGTAGTACAAAAGGCCGTCTACATCGTGGATAGCCTTTGCGATCTCTGCAATGTCCTTCTCGAAGAGTCCTACAGTGTTGGGGTTGGTGAGCATAATACCGGCAACGTCGTCATTGACTAATGCTCGAAGCTTCTCGAGGTCTACTAACCCACGACTATCTGATGGTACTGTCACAACTTTGTAGCCAGCCAGAGTTACTGAAGCTGGATTCGTACCGTGAGCAGAATCTGGAATCAAGATCGTGGACTTATTATTACCGCGATTCTTATGGTAAGCCTTCATGATGAGTAAGCCCGTCAGCTCACCTTGGGCACCGGCGGCCGGCGCTAATGTGGCTGCAGCCATTCCGGTAATTTCGGTAAGATAACGCTCTAGTTCAACGCAAAGCTCGATCCAACCTTGTGCGGCAGATGGCGGCGTCTGAGGATGAACCCCTGAAAGATTGGGGTTTGTGGCGACGGCATCTGCGAGTTTTGGATTGTACTTCATGGTGCAAGACCCGAGTGGATAACTTCCGAGGTCAACCGCGTATTGGCGATGAGTAAGGCGCATAAAGTGTGCAACCAAATCACGCTCTGAGACTTCGGGGAGGTTTACCTTTTTCGTGCGCAAATAATCGCCAGGTAGGAAATCCTTTGGATCCACCTGCTCTATGCGCGAATTTCGAATTGCACCAGTACGACGCGACTCGTGAGAAAACTCAAAGATTGTAGGTTCTACCTCTCCACCCATCAATGGTGAAGACGAGGCGCGACCGCCTGGGGCTTCTTTCAACGTTGACATCTACTTTGCCACCTCCTTTAGGGACTTTACATATGAATCAATCTGGCTACGAGTGCGCTTCTCAGTAAGTGCTATCAGCAAGGATCCATCAAAGTTGCTAATGGAGTTTGCGCCTTCTAGGGCAACCCCCGCCAAGAATCCTTCACCAACCATCGCCTCTACGACGTCTGATGCACTCTTATTGAAGCGAACCGGAAACTCTCTAAGGGTGGGAGTGGGACTCCTTCGATCTAGTAACCCTTCCTCGATCAAACGGTTTTCTAGGTAGACACGCGAGCTAAGGGAACTTCTGCCGACTTCGTAGAATCCCTCCTTGCCCCACCAGCTCATTTGGATGGCGGCCCATACGGCCATAAGGGTCTGATTTGTGCAAACATTCGAACTCGCCTTTTCGCGGCGAATGTCCTGTTCGCGGGCGCGAAGAGTCGTTACATAACTTGTACGATCCTCGGTGTCGACCGTCTCACCAACTAAACGACCCGGTAGCAACCTAACTAGATCCATGGTTACGGAAAAGAGGCCGAGATATGGGCCACCGTAGGAAAGTGGGATACCTAGCGGCTGTCCTTCTGCGATTGCTATGTCAGCCCCAAGCTCACCTGGTGACTTTAGAAGGGAGATCGCAATCGGATCATAAGCTACGATCAGAAGTGCGCCTGAATCGGTAGCCAGCTTTCTAGCTGCTGCAATATCCTCGATAAAACCAAGGAAGTTGGGGTAGCCAACCACATAGGCAGCAACCGTGGAGTCAGATTCGGGCCAGATAGTGCGCCCTTCTTGATCAACTTTCGCGGTAACTAATTCGTGGCCCGGCCCCTCGGCAAATGTAGAAGCTACTCCCCTCCAATTGGGATTCACCCCTTCACTTAGGACAACTTTGCTGCGCCGGGTTTTAGCACAGGCCAAATTGATAGCCTCGACGAGCGCCGAGCCTCCGTCGTAAAGCGAAGCATTAGTAATCGCTAGTCCGCTAATGCGAGAGACCATGGTCTGAAATTCAAAGATCGCTTGCAGGACACCCTGTGCAACTTCTGGTTGATAAGGGGTATAAGCGGTAACGAACTCGCCCCTAAGTCCAAGGGTCGAGGTGACCGTAGCTATATCATGGTCGTAAGATCCACCGCCGGCAAAGCAGACGAGATCGATACTTGCGTTGCGATTCTTCTTACCATAGGCAGCTAGTTCGTCGATTACCTCGACCTCCGAGAGCGCCTCAGGTAGATCTAGCGAACGGCGTAACTGCAGTGCGATCGGAATCGTGTCGTATAGTTGCTCGACTGAAGTCAAACCCATGAATTTGAGCATTGATTCAACTTCGTCGCTCGTATGAGGCGTAAACGACGACAAGGGACCACCTTCCTTATTTATAAGACTTTAAAAAACTACTTGCTATGGGATATGCGTAATCGACTTTAAAGCTCAGTCACAAAGCTCCAGAGCAACATCGCTCACTATCACACTCTGCTTACTTCTTTTTAGCCACGAACGGCATCTTGACGACGGTACCCGATATCGAACGTTGGCCACTCGTAACTTCAACCCGGGTCCCCTCTTCAAGGTCTCGGCTTGAAAAAGCGATAGCGATTCCTTTACCAAGGATCGGCGAGTAGTTGCCCGAGGTCACTTCACCAAGAACTTCACCATCTAACTGCAGTGACATATGATCCCTAAAGGGCTGGCGAGAATCGCCCAAGATTCCGACAAGGTGGCGCTTGACACCAGCTTCCTTC
Organism: Actinomycetes bacterium; assembly: GCA_021826315.1. Classification (GTDB taxonomy): domain Bacteria; phylum Actinomycetota; class Acidimicrobiia; order Acidimicrobiales; family Acidimicrobiaceae; genus Acidithrix. The sequence goes on along the minus strand of JAKAZZ010000017.1, from coordinate 36,541 downwards.
TCGGCCACCAGAGCCTCTCGGCCAATAAAATCTCCCTTTTCAAGGGCTACAACCCATCCCAAATTAGCCTGATATGAGGTTATGCCATCGCCTAATTCGTGCCCGTGTAGCGGAAGAGCGGCTTCAAGGCGCAAAGTATCGCGGGCACCTAAACCTGCCGGTGTTATGCCTGCCGCGATAATTTCATGAAGGAGTTGCCGAGCAATGGAGTTGGGGGCTGCAATTTCGATGCCATCTTCGCCGGTATAGCCGGTACCTGCGACCACAACTTCCGTGCCGCGGTAGTCGATACGTTCCACATGAAAACGCTTTACCTGAGCAAATCGCTCATCTACTTTCGCTACTTTGGATCGAGCATTTGGTCCTTGAACTGCTAGTACACATCGATCCGGGGTTACATCAACGCCGCCGATCGTTCCAATTACCGACGATGTATTGGACGCATTAGGCATTACATCGAAACGATCATCACCTACCCACCATACGATGATGTCGTCTACCACCGATGCGGAGCGATTGAGGTGGTGAGTGTATTGGGCCCTGCCTACCCCAATTTTGTTGAGATCATTGGTGAAGGATCGCTGCAAAATGCCGAAAGCTTCAGAACCTTCGAGTCTTACTGTTCCAAGATGCGATACGTCGAAGACGACAGCGTCGTTACGACAAGCCAAGTGCTCGGCCACAGTTCCGGAGGTATACGAAAGCGGCATGTCCCAACCGCCGAACGGGACCATTTTCGCCCCAAGATCGACGTGATCTTGCCATAGATGAGTGCGTTTCATTTCCACTTCATAGACAATAGTTGAGCAATCCTATAAAAAAGTGGCCTATCTTATTGCGATTACAAAAAATAACGCCATTTTTGGCAAAACGACGTTATTCAAAACTAATACACTCAAGATATTTGGTTGTGACCGATTACTAAGATTTAAATCGAAGCTCGGAGGGATCCGCCACCACTAGCAACGCTGTATGAGTCGACACTCTTTCCTTCACTTGAAGCAAAGTGAACAATCTCAGCGTCAAGGCCGTCTCTAATTCGTCCAACCGATAGCAACATCGAAAACGCCATCTGGTTACCGTTCATAAGGTCTACAAGATCGTCACCATCTTTTGCGAAGATAGTCTTGCCATTTCCAACGATCACCAACTGGGGAGGATTTCCCGCTAAGTCATCGAGCTTAGTGAGAGACTCAAGGGCACTTCTCACCGCTTGAAGGGTTAGGCCCTGATCGAGAAGTTGCTTTATTAACTTCAGCTTAAGAAGGTCCTGATAGGAATACTGTCTTTGGCTCCCAGAGCCCTTAGCGTCTGTAATTGAAGGACGCACTAGGTCGGTACGAGCCCAGTAATCGAGCTGTCGATAGGTAATTCCGACGACTTTCGCAGCTTGATGGCCACTAAAACAGAGCGATTCAGTTGCTAGCATCTACCGATTCCTAACCGTGTTTTTCCTATCGATGCAAATTACATCGACGTAAAGAATATACACCTTTATTTCATTAGTGTAATTCGCTTGAAATTTACGAGAAGTCGTCTGGGCGAAGTTGATTCAAAAAGTCGCGAAAATCATCAATAACGTCGGACTCATCGACCTCAATCTCGTCACTTTCGCCGTCATTGTCGCCCTCGGCGATCACGACACCTTCATTTGCAAGTAGGTCCTCATTCACAAAAATCGGAGCGCCAACTCGTACCGCGAGTGCAACACCGTCACTTGGGCGCGCGGAGACAACCTTCTTTACACCTTCGGTGTAGATAACCAATTCGGCGAAGTAGTTACGATCTCGAAGTTCCGTTACGTCGACCCGCGCTAGCGTTCCGCCGTATGAAGCGATTACGTCGAGAAGCAGATCATGCGTAAGGGGCCTTGACGAGGCCACCTTTTGATGGCCCAAGGCTATCGCCTGCGCCTCAGAGGAGCCAATAAAGATTGGAAGCGATCGATGTGGATCGTTCAATTCACGTAACAGAATTAGCGGCGTGTTGGTTCGTATGTCAACTCGTACGGAAGCAAGTTCAACTTCGATCATGACTCTACCTTAGACATTCTTCTAAAGAAATAATAGGCATCAATACACCTCGTACTTCAACAATTTACCAACGCAGTTACATATACTGCCAATTACCTAGATGCGACCACGGCGCATAGCTCAACCAAAGCTACTTGCCGTAACCTTCAAAGAGATCGTTCAACATCTCACGCATCACCATAGAGCGAAATCGTTCGAAGTTTTGCTCCAATATCGCAGCCTGTTCAACTGCCTTACGTTTGGCCTTCGAATTACGGGATGCAAGAGGGCTCGTTACCAGCTGCGAAATGTAGGAAAAGTCTTTAGTGACCGACAATTTGATGGATCGAAGATGTCGAGGTGCAATTCCAATTATCGAAAGGGACCTGGCTAATTCGACCAGATCAAGGTAGTGTTCTGCGATAATAGCAACACCTTGATGCTTCTTGACTTTCACCAAACCAAAATCTGCACACTCATTTATAAACTGCTCGCTCGCACCGCTTCGCCGCGCGAAATCTTTGACACTCAAATAGTCGGCTGGGATATGTAGTTCGTAGGACGGAGTATCGAGCACGCCGCGCGCCTCTTTACGCTTCCTCTCCGCACTTCTATCCATAGACGACGCAGCCTGTTTTGATCGCGCAGATCTCGTAACCTCATTTACGACTTGTGGCTGTTCAACGGGTAAGGTTTCCTTATTGGTTACCCCGTCAACTTTGGTAGCCCTTTGAGCGACACTACGAGTCCGCCTAGCAACCCCCTGCGAATCACCCTTCGGTAATGATGCAATCGGCGAGACACTATGTTGGGTTACATCATCGCTGGTAAGAGTACTCCTACTTTGCCGTACCTTTGGGGATAGGGATCGCGGCGCTCTCTTTGGTGAACGATCTGACGATGGCGAACTCACCTCGCCCTCTAAGGTTTTTGAAACCGCAGTTAGTCCGCTTTGAACACCTTCGGCATCAGCTGAATCTATCGTTCCAGCATTGACATCCATCGATTTTTGGAGTGCAGCTGTGACCTCACTACCAGACTTCTTATCGTCCACACCCTTCACCGAACGATATTCGACGATTGCTTCGTCGCGAAATGGCTCATCATTTGAAACAAGAGACTCAAGATTGCTTCCGCTTAATTCCCCGACGTTTACAACGGCACTTACTTGTTCAGGGGTAACGGTGATGTCAGACGTCACCGAGTCGGGCTCGCCAATTAGTGCGACTGCGTCACCGCCATTGAGGTTTGGCAACTGAGTCGAAGCCGCCTTCGAGACTTTGGTACCTCGTCCCTTGCTAGGGGGGACGGAAGCTATCGATGAGACCTCAATCTCAGGAAAACTTTGACTACCGTCACCAGCGGCTTCATAGTCCTTTACGATTCTCATGTACTTGCGACGGTCGAGAGAGGTAGTTTCAACCTTAACCTCGTCGGTATCGATTGAGTCTTCGACGGCTACTAGATCCTCTTCAAATCCCAACAGAGGTTGATCGCTTCGTTGAAGATTCCCCTTGCTTCCCATTCGCTTTCGTATTACCTCAAGCGGTACGCCTAAATCTCGCTGGGTACGTAAAATTCTCCGAATATCTTCGATGTCACCCTCGCAGAACTTTCGAAATCCACTTGGCGCACGCATCGGCTTTATCAGACCGATCGACTCCCAGTATCGAATCTTCGATACTGCCACACTGGGAAATTCATCCCTTAGCTTTTCAAGCACTTGCCCGATCGTAAAGTACGAGGACGAAGGAAGGGCCATTATTTAATCCTTTGGAACAACGATTATGAGTAGCCTGTATTTTCCGATCTGAACTTCATCCCCGCTACTCAAAACGGCAAAGTCAACGCGGTCGTGATTCAGGTAGCTACCATTCAATGAGCCGACATCGGTAATCACGAAGTCATCGCCCTCGCGCACGATTTCACCATGGCGACGACTCACAGTAACATCGTCGAGGAATATATCGCTTCCTGGATGGCGGCCAATTGTTGTCTTAGCCTTATCGAGCGAAAAAGAGGTACCCGCCGATGGACCGCCCTTCACAACTACTAGTGCGGTACCAGGTTTAGCATCTTTTACCAAACTTGAGATGAGATCGTCACTTAGGTCACTCGAATAATCAGAGATATGAATTGCTCCGGTCGTCTCCTCGCTACGCCCACGAAGTGCTACTCCACAAGAGGAGCAGAAGTTAGAACCACTTTGATTTAAGTGACCACAGTGATGGCAGATCAAATAACCACCTCAACCCTTCAAATTTGGTGACCCAAAACGAATCAGAGTTGAAAGAGTCTACCCTCGGGTGAGCTCTTCATACTCTTCTGCGGAGATGGTATCTGCTCCACCGTCTCCTTCAAATGCAATCTCAAAGATCCAACCATCCTCGTACGGTGAGGAGTTGATAAGCTCAGGAGCCTGATCAAGACTGTCGTTTACTGCGGTTATCTTTCCGGTAAGAGGAGAGTAGATGTCGGAGACAGATTTGGTCGACTCAACCTCAGCGATTGACTCGCCGACGCCAACCTCTTGACCTACTTCAGGCAACTTGACATAAACGATGTCGCCAAGTGCATCCTGAGCGAACATCGTAATTCCTACGCGAGCACTATTACCGCTTATCAAGGCCCACTCGTGATCTTTTGTATAACTTCTGTCGCTTGGATTAGACACCCAACACCCCTAATTTGTCCCGAAAAACCAAAAACCAAAAACCCTGAACTCGGCGCCTGCCTCGAAAATGCGAATTGACATTTGGCAGATGTGCGATCGAGTTCATCATATCTTACGACCTCGCCGATCGCCTTCGAGGCAAAATCGACGATGGAAATCAAATATTCTTCCAACCTGCTCTATTGCTCGTCCTTAAACGAAATTCGGCCCCTGAAGTGCTGTTTCGCCTATTTATAGCGAACCACAATAGATAAGAAAATGGCTGTCCTACCGCCCAATTCAAATATTAAAGCGAACAGTCGCTACAAATGCAATCCAAACCCTCCGAGACTTCGTGGCGAAGCAATTGCAAGAGCTGAAAATGGCGGGGCAGAGAGACTAGAACCTAACGAAGGCGACCACCGGAAGCGTCAGAGACGATGATGGAGATTCTCTCGCGTAATCGATTCAAGATCGCTAAAGCTTCCATCTCGTTTTTTCCTTCAACAAAGATGTGCGTAACAGGTTCCACCGGATCAGGAACTACGAGATACCAAGTGTCATCCTGTTCAACATAAATTCCGTCGAGAAGGATGGTGTGGCGATCTCCTAAGCCGTCCAAGAGAATCCGCATAACCATTCCCTTTGACTCCCAGGGCGTCACAATGGAGTCAGACACAACCCGTACTTGATCCACCTCTGACGCTACGTGAGAGAGGCTATGGCCTGTCACAGCGAGAAGCGAAAGCAACTGAACAAGGGCGGCACAGCCATCAAAACCAGGTAGAAAGTCAGGAAAGATATAGTTGCCATCTACTCCCGCGACTAGGTCACAACCGTTTGTGCTCTTAGTGCCTGCCTCCATCAACCCCGAGGTTGAACGCTTAGTGTAGGTTAGTTCGCCGCCAAAACGCTCGACCGCCTTGGCAAGTGCAAGCGGTGAGCCAACAGGAGCTGCAATCTTGGCTCCCTTATTCGCCTCTGCCATCAGTCTGGCAAAGACGATCTGAGACTCATATCCGGAGAGAATCCGACCGCTGTTGTCAACGAGAGTAATCCTCTCGCCAACCGGGTCAATCGCCACTCCGAACTCAGATCGCGAATTGACGACAAGGTCACTTAGGCGAGTTAGGTTCGCTAAAGGATCAGAGTCGATGATTCGCTTTGTAGACGAGAAGGGGTTTATGCCGAGTACATCCCCTCCCAACTTTGCAAGTACAGACGGGAAGATGTGGGACGAAACTCCAAAACCATAGTCAACTACAAACTTAAAGTTACGATCGCGGATTGCGCCTAATTGAGCGTGTTCAAGGAGGCTCTGGGTGTAAAACTCGGTATTTCTGGCCGGAAAGTCAAGCTCCCCAAGCTCGGAGGCGAGCACATTTCTGTAGTCCTCACGGGCCAGGCCTCGCTCAATCTTTCTCTGCGACGCCTCGTCGAGGTCGACTCCATTTTGATCGACGAAACGAATGACGACCGACTCTGGATCACGCGGATCGAGAACTACGGCCACGCCACCCTTACTCGAAGTGTTTTTGACGTGATATCGAAGTGCAGGGATAGGCGCTACTTCTAGGTCGGCTACGTCGATACCGACTGCGTTCAATCCGACCATTATTGCCCGCTTCAACATACGGGCAGCTCTAGAAGAGTCCCGAGCAGTTGAGATCTTAGAGCCCGGCTTCAGTGTAGAACCAAAGGCCATAGCGAGGCGAAGGGCGAGTTCGGGGCCGATGTCCACGTTGGCAATGCCCATTACGCCCTCTGGTGAGAAGACACTTCGCGTACCTTTGGACTCCCAAACTATCGAAGTTAAAACCGTTGCTCCTGATTGAACAGTCTTCGAGGGGTATACCTTTACCTTTGAAAATAGCTGGGCACCGTCACCTACGTAGCAATCGGACCCTAGGACAACACCATCTTCGCTGTGAACGCTTCGTCTGATGTCACAAGATTTACCAACTATTGTTCCGCGGATCAAACTTCCTTCGCCAATGTAGACGTTTTCATGAAGTACCGATCTGTCGATCTCAGCCGAGGTAGAAATACGTGAGTTCGATCCGATAACGCTGTAAGGTCGAACTCTTGCATCGGGACCTATTCTGCAGTTGTCACCAATAACTACTGGACCCTCCACAAGGGCAGTTGGGTGAATTTCACTTCCGTCACCAAGGTATATACCCTTGTCCATCATGAAACCATCTAGTTCAACGTTGACCTTATTGGTGAGGATGTCGGTGTGCACGCTGAGGTATGCCTCCAGTGTTCCCACATCCTCCCAATATCCCTCACAGATCATCGCATGTATTGATTTGTCGTCTTCAAGAATCTTAGGGAAGACTTCTTGCGAAAAGTCGAGAACCTTGCCGACTGGAATATAGGAGAAGATATCTGGCTCTAGGACATAAATACCAGTGTTGATGGTATCAGAGAAGACTTGTCCCCAAGTTGGCTTCTCCAGGAATCGTCCAACCGTTCCGTCTTCGTTTGTGGTTACGATTCCAAACTCAAGAGGGTTTTCCATCGACTTGAGACCGATAGTCGCCATAGCTTCGTTATCTACGTGAAACTTGACGAGGGCGGAGATGTCGATGTCGGTTAGGACGTCTCCAGAAATTACTAGAAATGTGGAGTCGAGTTGTTCGCGGCAGTTACCAACCGATCCCGCTGTGCCGAGGGGAGAGTCTTCGTTAGCGTAGCTAATTCGAATTCCAAATTCACTACCATCACCGAAGTAGGTTCGAATTGCGTTTGCCATAAAAGCAACCGTTATGACAACTTCATCGATTCCATGCTTCTTCAAAAGTTCGATGATGTGCAAGAGCATCGGTCGATTTGCAATCGGAAGCATCGGCTTTGGAGCTGTAGCCGTCAAAGGACGAAGCCTCGTTCCTTCACCGCCCGCCATTATTACTGCCTTCATGCGATCCCCTCTCGCTAAGCCCTCAAATATGTTCTATTTAGGCTATTTGAACGCCTATAGATAAACGTAGATACTTTTAGTCAATTTCGATCATCATTTTCGATTGTGACACCACGTATTGACTATTTTCTTGCAAGTGAATCTGGACTCGACCCCTTCAGTAGCGGGATTAGGACCTTGAAGAGGTACCAATATCCGGCGTAATAAAGAATCGCAATCCCAAAAACGGTAAGTGCAATTGCGATATCGGCTATGAAGTGAAGGTCGGGGCTCTTGCTTTGTCCAAGAATAATTCCAGGAAGGGCACAAAGTAGCGCCAAGGTTCCCGCTTTACCGGCAAATATTACGTCGATTCGGTACCTGAATCGACTGAAGACAAACGAGGTGAGAATCGAGATTGCAATCTCTCTAAACAAGACAATGACCGCGAGATACCAGGGAATCCACCCCTCGATAAATGCAGTGACACCGATACTCAAGATCACGATCCTATCGGCACTCGGATCTATGATTTTTCCAAGTTCAGAGACTTGATTCAACCGCCGAGCGAGATAACCATCGAGAAAATCAGTGGATCCGATAAAGGCGATAAGTACTGTTGCTGCGATGTATTGCCTTCTTCCTACGGCGAGGTAAATCGCAACAGGTAGAAGTGCGAGTCTGGAGATGGTAATAACATTTGGCAGCGTCAATACTCTATTACTAGCAGAACCCACCTCTGACGGAGACTTAGGATCGGACCCTTTAGGGTCTTGGCTTGGCATTTCAAATTCCCTCCCCACTAATAGACGTTAGCCGAACGATCTTATCCGAATCAATTTGGAATATATCAAGGTCACGTGCGACTTCGACATATCCCGTATAGCTTTGCCGAACTAGGTCTCCCACGACATCTGGATCATTGGGGTGAGCAACATGTGTGACTATGACTCCGCTCACCTTGGCATCGTTGCATAGTTGAGCCACCTCCATAGCGTCCATATGGATCGCTTTGCCCGAACCTTCTTTACGAATCAGGTAGGTTGACTCCGTAATGAGGGTCGATCCGCCCGGTATTGACGCCGCCAAATCAGAGCTATACGCGCTGTCACCGCTATAAAAGAGCGTCTCACCCGATTGTGCTTTCAAACTTATCGAAAGTGAACCATCGACATGGTTTACTCCGCCGAAGCCAACCTCAACTCCTTCGATCGTGTTAAGTTCACCAGCAGCAACTACTCTTCGCTCGAAGATATCGAATATCGATCCTGCGGCGAAATTTGATAAAAAATCGTGAGTAATTCGCGAAGCAAAGAGTGGAATCTTATCTCTCCGAACCTCACCATTTGGGACAAACTTTAGGTAGTGGTACAACGAAATAATGTCCGCTAGGTGGTCGTGGTGGCGGTGACTCAGGAAGACTGCTCCGATATCAAACGGGTCGTGGACCTTCAAAAGGTTACCGAAAGAGCCATTCCCGGCGTCAAGCAAGAAGCTAATCCCATCGATAATCACAAGGTAGCTCGAACACTGCCGAGAGGGGCTCTGATAGGACCCAGCCGAGCCAAGAATCTTAACCTTCAAAGACTCAAACTCCCCTTTTTCACAACACCTAACTTTCATCCAGAATCGCAACTATAACGACTACTTCATACGGATGGCGCTATTTTCAGTGCACTAACACCTACCCTAAATGGAGTTAGGCGAAGTCTCGACGCTAAAGCCTTCTGGACTAGGTAAATTCGCCGTGAGTGCCAAAAACAATAGGTCATCAACGAATGACAATTCTTGCCTTCGAGTTTGAAATGCCAATCGAAATCGACTGAGTGTGCGCTGCCATTCATCTAGCGACATGGGCGAAAGATGCAACAACTGTCGCACTTTCTACGATTTCAACTGATGCATACAAAATTTCTCAGGAATCTTTCAGATCCGACACCAAATAGCGATGAATGATACATATGCTTTGAAACCGAGTAGGTAATTTTTAACGCGTGTTCCTAGCGCACTTTTGCGCCACGAGGGGGATAGATGTTTCGCACTCTTATTGGTTTCGCACTGCCGATTGCGAGCATGGTATTTCTCGTCGTTGGACCCATTCTTGGATGGGAGCGCCACAAAAAGAAGATGGAGAGGGCTCGCTCCGAGCGCGCCAAGAGCCACAGCTTAGAACGCGCAAAACTCGTGGCGACCAACCACAAGAAGACAAACACCATAAAACTAACGGGTGTACTCAACCTTGATTCGACAATTCTGATCGGCTATGTTCGCGACTTTCCAAGCGACGGAAGGCTAGCACCTGGAGAAAAAGTCAACGGGAGTGGTTCGGTAAGTGGAACCTGGGTCGCATTCTCAGACATTATCGAGACTGGCCATATAAACCAGCTAAGCGACTGGACAAAAACCGAAGTTGACCTCGTTTTTACGGTTGATGACACCTCGGCAAAGCTGCACTTCGTAGAGCCGATTTCTCAGATGCAAGTTAGCCTTCAACTCACGCCTTCCTCTTAAACTAAAGAAACGGATCCTCCGAGTTTCTTGTTCCTTTCAAAACAAACGTGTATCACTTCACGAATGAAAGAGAACATTTCTGTGGCGTGGACCTTCAGAGCTAGTGTAACGGACCCAACAAGGGCTGATAACACTGCAAACGACATCCACTCACGCAGCTGAGGTGCAAACAGCCTAAACTAGGAAAAAGATGGCTACCGATATTAGTTACATTGTTGCATTTGGAGGAGGAGTTATCTCTTTTGCCTCCCCGTGCGTATTGCCCCTCGTACCTGCTTACCTATCTGTCATATCTGGCGTTGATATCAGAACGGTATCCGAGTCAAAACAGCCACAGTCAAAGCCGGGGAACTCGAATCAGTTAGTCGACTCATCTACAGCGAGTTCATCGGCAGACACAACACGAGAAAGAGACACGTCCACCGATTCTGGGCGTCTTGCAACAGATGAATCCAGCAGCTATGAATTAGCGGAATCGCCTTCCGAGAGATCACCTTATGTTCAAGTCGCAAAGGCAACTTCTCTATTTATCGTCGGATTCACTATCGTCTTCGTAATACTTGGAATGACTGCAACTGCGATTGGGAGATCGATCTTCCAAGATCATATCTTGATAAGTAGAGTGGGCGGAGTTTTGGTGACCCTCATGGGCGTCTTTATAATTCTCAGTTCACTTACTTCCAATTCGCTACTATCGCGGGAATTCAGATTTCACTCGAACTTCAAGAAGCTAGGCACCTTTGGACCTCTCTTGGCGGGTGGAGCGTTTGGCTTTGGATGGACACCGTGCATAGGGCCAATACTCTCGTCCATACTGTCCATCGCAGCCTCACAGGGGTCGATTGGCAAGGGCGCCTCACTCCTAGGTGTGTACTCACTTGGATTAGGCGTGCCATTCATGGCAATGGGACTTGGATTTTCGAAGCTAAAGAGCTCATTTGACTTTATCAAGCGCCACATAAGAGGCCTATCGATGACCTCTGGTCTCTTCTTAGTCGCCTTTGGACTTCTATTGGCATTTGATCGATTTTCAATCGTCACGGTCTACCTGAACAGCTTCTTTACGTCGATCGGCCTCTCAAAGTTGATCTACCTCGGCTAAAGGATCAATGTCGGATTGTCACTTCAGAGAATTGACTGTGCTTGCGATAGTCGATGCCATTGCGCTCTGCTCCTCGATTGCAGCTGCGATCCTCTCAAAACGTTCGCCATTTGAGGTAACCTTCGCGACGATATTGGCAAAACTGTTCACAGTATCTTGAATCAGAGCGTCGCCCTCAGCGGTTCTCTCCAAGATAGCTCCAACTATCTCAACTAAAGAACGGGCGTCGTCGCGGATATCTGAGATCATCGACGTAATCTGCGTAGCCGATTGCCTCGATCTCTCAGCTAGGTTACGAACTTCGTCGGCCACTACAGCAAAGCCAAGACCAGCAGATCCCGCACGCGCAGCTTCGATCGCCGCATTGAGTGCGAGCAAATTGGTTTGATCAGCAATCGACTTGATCGCGGTAACGGTAGAGTCGATGGCCTCCATCTTTTCGGAGAAGCCTCTGATGCGTTCTTCAGAGTCTGCTACATAACGAGCTGCCTCTTCCATCGCAGCTGACGCTCGCTCCGCCGCCCTCTGCCCATCGGCTGATGCATCGATAGCACCCTTAGCAGTCTGAGCCGACTCTTGAGCCATCATCGCCACTTCAGATGTCGCTTGGCTCATCTGCTCGGTGGCATCGAGAATGTACTGAAACTCCGCACCACGTGTCTTTGTGGTACCTCGTAGATCTGTCATAACGCATCCCCTCTATCGCTGGAACAGATACTCGCATATCCAAAATCAACTACCAGCAAAACTCTAAGAGAGGTTATCGGAAGGTATTCATCAAATCTTTTACAAAAAATTGCGAATTTCAAAATGCAACTAACCATGCTATCGAGGGTGAGTTATAAGGTAAGTTTTTCTAAATCGGCAGAGAATAATTTACAAATTAACAATTCTGTAAAAGATTAGCGAACTTGGCTTATGAGCAAAAAAGCAACTCGAGCCCACTATCGGGCGGCACCTCGACCCGTCTCCGCGATAGCGCCTTTCTTCAACCAATTTACGCGTTCAACTAGCAACAACTAACAGCGCTGTTGATAAGCGGTTAAGATTCACGGGACCGATGGTTCACATCGCACTCCGAGAGAAACATACCGCGTTAAGGAACTAATGGCGTAAGTGAGATGGATCCGCAACGACCGTTAGATTCTGATTCAAATTTAGAAAGCCCTCTCCAAAAGAGATTGAAATAGCCCAACCAAGTCGCCAAAGAACCTCGCCTTCTCTTAAGGAAGAGATGGCGCAACAAAAATACGCGATATCATCGAGAATAAAATGTACCTGAGCGAAAATTTATAAATTCAGGGGTTTCAACGAAATAAATGATAGAAATACATCGATTATGGGCATGTGAGATGAGAGAATCCCTCCGGGCAGTCTTCGCCGGCGATCTATCTAACGATGAGGTAAGTTAACTGCTGGAGCGCTGGTATTCGCGTGCCTCATTGCCTTTAGATTGCGAGCCTTGTACGATTGTCAAAGACGATGCGTCCTCGTAAGGAGGGCATCATCATCGCAATTGAACTTCGTGTAGCCAACGGCCGGGTGGCACGTAAGAACACCAATATCCGCTCGATCATCGCGATATGCTACGGGCTTCAGTCTGCCGAGGTAACTCTAGCGTTGGTGACGCGTTCACTTGGACCAATTGATCTAAAACTTCCCGATGGGAAAAGAGAACCATCCACATGAGTGTGAATAGAGCCAGATTATTCATCTACGATGATGCAACTATCGACGGCAACTGCGAAAGTTGGGGAAGTCGCCTAGCTGAAGATGGCCGAATAAACAACTATCTACAAGCGAACAAATGCTTAATCTATCCCGTCGTTCTACTGTCCACCGCGCCGAATTTCTTTATTGCGCATAGCAGCAACTAGTGAGTAGGTTACGGCCCAATCCAGGAACAAGTTCCGTGGCAAAATGCTATCCTGATAAGGAGAAACGTCGAGTAGCAGGAACAGCAATGAAAGCCCTTTTTATAGAGCATGATCACCTATCACCCTTGGGTCACGTCGGAGAGGCGATAAGCGATCTAGGTTACGCCATCGATGAATTCATCGTCGTCAAACCAGAGAATTTCGCTACTCCGCAGATCGAAGTAACCTTTCCCGACCATAACGACTACGACTTAGTCATCTTCCTTGGGGCCCCCTGGTCGGTCTATGATGAGACGCTTCCTTGGGTAAAGACTGAAGTTGAAATGATTAGACAGTCGCAGGCAATCGATCAGCCAATACTAGGAATCTGTTTTGGAGGTCAACTCCTTGCAATGGCGAACGGTGCAACTGTTCGTAAATCCCTAGCCAAGGAGATCGGTTGGCACTATGTGACTTCAGTGGACGAGACCATTATTCCCTCGGGACCCTACTTCCAGTGGCATGGCGACTGCTTCGACACTCCCAATGGCGCGACCGAACTTGCATACAATGGTGCTGCAAATCAGGCCTTTGCCATTGGGCGCTCCTTAGCACTCCAATTTCACCCAGAAGTTGAACTCGAAGCTCTCACGAAGTGGGTGGATAACGGCGGTCGCGAAGAGGCCGAGGGGGAAGGAATAGACCTAGAGAGGGTCGTCGCACAGACGGTAATAACCCTTGAAGAGTCGCGTTCGAGGAGCCACGAACTTGTTAGAAAGTTTCACAAGCACTTTGTGTCGCGGTAAGAAGACGACGACCTCCGTCGCACCACAAAGCAAAAACAAACAGATCGTAAATAGAGGGGGCAATTGAATGATTGCCCCCTTTCGCTACTTTTACTTCAGATAATTGACATGAGCCTCAAATTGATGGTTCGTTAGTCAATACCTATAAGGAGTTGCCCATGCCTACCGAAGTTCAACCGTGACGGGAAGTTCTTTGATTCCGTTTACGAAATTCGATCGCACCCTTCGAATCGGTCCCGCCAACTTTGCGGACTTCAGCCTCGGAACGAGTTCTTCAAACATGATACGTATCTCCATACGAGCCAAGTTGTTGCCCAAACAAAAGTGCGGTCCACCCTTTCCAAAGGCCACGTGATCGATCTTCTGACGGGTTACATCAAAGCGATTTGGATCTTCAAAGACCTCTTCGTCTCGATTACCCGAAGCAAACCACATAACTACCTTCTCACCAGCTTTGATATCACGACCTCCCAATTGCGTATCAACCGCTGCAGTACGTCGAAAGTGATAGACGGGCGATGCAAAACGTAAAAACTCTTCTACAGCATGCGGGATAAGGGAAGGATCACTTTGGAGAATTTCGAATTGGTCCCAATTATCGATCAATGCAGCCATCGAATGGCTAATGGTATGGCGCGTAGTCTCGTTTCCAGCTACAACCAAGAGGAGAAAGTAGTTGTCGAAGTCCTTTTGATCTAGCTCGACACCGTCTTCGGGAGTTCTATTCGCCAACTTCGAAACTAAGTCGTCTCCGGCGCCGCCACGTCTCATATCGCGAAGGCGCCTTCCGTATTCAAATACTTCGAGTGCGGCCGGAGATCTAAACGGGAGGTGGCGATACTTATCGGACTCAACGTCACTTAGAAGTACATCTGCGTAGTCGGGATCGGTATTTCCAATCATGCGGTTACCCCATTGGATCAGTTGATCGATATCTCCGTCGGGAACGTCGAGCATTCTCGCTAGAACACGAATAGGAAAGTCCGCACTAACCGCCTTTACAAAGTCGAAGGTCGGCTCAGAAAGCGCGCGATCCAATGTCTCTTTCGTAAGTTCCCTGAGAAAATCTTCGTAGACCTTTAGGCTTATCGCCCCAAAGTCTCGCTGTAGCAACTTTCGCAAGGCGCGATGGCGGAGACCGTCGGTCTCTAACATCGAGCGACGAATCTCTTTCAGATCGTCATCTACCTCTTCTAGGTTGACGAAGTCACCCGAGATAAAGGTCTCGGGGTCTCTATCGACCTTGACAATATCGCTATGTCGCAGAACCGACCAAAAGCCGTTATTCGGATGGTCCTCCTTGGTGAAGTGGACAGGATCCCTCTTGCGAAGCTCCTCAAACATCGCCCAACCCTGATTCAGGGCAAAGCGATCCAAATCTGCTAGGTCAACATTCAACTTTTTAGTCTCCTAACTTTCTACAGTTGCGTCGAATATTCATCGAACTCCCAATCAGTAATGTGGGCGTTGAAACGGGCGATCTCATCACGCTTATAGGCGACGAAGGTATCGACAAAGCCTTTGCCCAAGACCTCGATCATCTCGGAGTCTTCCTCTAGTGCATCTAGTGCGGCGGCGAGGGAAGAGGGTAATTTAGCCGACCTCTCTTCGTTGTAACCGTATCCAACTAGGGGCGGAACAGGAGCAATCTCGCCCTGAATTCCGAGGTAAGCGCCGGCTAGTACCCCGGCTATCGCAAGGTATGGATTTGCCGATGCGTCTCCTAAGCGAACTTCGATCCTCGTAGCATTAGAACGCTCCGGTGGAACTCTGACCATGGAGCTTCTGTTGTCGAAACCCCAGTCAATGAGCCACGGAGCCAAAGTGTCAGGCCCAAAACGGCGATACGAATTGATCGTAGGATTCGTCAAAGCAGATATCGCAGGTGCATGGCTAAGGATACCCGCGATGGCCCACTTCATCGTTTGGCTTATGCCATTTTCGTCCTCGGAGTCGTAACAGATATTTCTGCCCCCTGAATCAACAAAGGAGATATGAAGGTGAAACCCTGAACCACCCTCATCGTTAAATGGTTTAGCCATAAAAGTCGCCTCGAGGCCAACCCGAAGTGCCAACTCTTTCACGCTACTTTTAAGTCGAAATGCTCGATCGGCTGCGTCTAGAGCCTCGGAGTGGATAAGGTTGATTTCAAACTGTCCAGAGGCAAATTCATGGTTCCCGGCGGACACTCCTATGTCGTAACGATCGAGATCGCGAAGCATCTTAATTAGGTACCCATCTGGATCGCCGCGGTAGCCCACGCTATATACATTTCCTGTCAGTTCGCCGTAGCGCCTCACACCCGCTTCATCGCGGTGAAACAGGAAAAATTCAAGCTCCGGACCGACCACTGCTCGCACCTCGTGGTCATTCAGACGAGAGATGACCCTACGCAAAAGTGATCTCGGTGCCTCCTCCGAGAGTTCTCCTTCGAGGTTATAGATGTCTCCAATAACTGAAACGACACCCTCGTCCCAAGGAACAGCTTTAACCGTACTAAGGTCCAATTTGCACAGAACATCAGGAAGACCAGCATCTATCCCGCCAGCAATAGGGACTACCCCACCCCTAGGAGTCGTATGAAAGATGGCTCGACAAAAAGATGCCCCTTCGCCAGCCAATCGAACCAGATACGACGTCAGGATATCTCTTCCGCGGTCGACTCCCAGCAGGTCGCTATATGAGATCCTCACTATGTCCTTGCCGGACACTGCCAAATCTCTAACTACGGCCTCGAGCCGTCCATGAAAATCTTCATCGTGGGAGACCTCTCCCATTGAAAACTCGCTCATAAAATCGTGAACCCCCCAAACGAATTCATTCTTTCGGATACGAATAATACTCAGAAGATTTGATCGTGTCATGCAAAAGCCGCATTTGTTAATAAAAAATCAAACTGAAAATTAGACCGATTCCTTACTCCGATCCACGAGTTCGTACATATCCGAATGACCATAAAAGATCGACCTCAAGCCAACAGGGGAGCTAAATTCGAGCTCTTTTTACCCAGCTGTGACCGCAATGTAGATTATGTGTCGAGATCCGAGGTTGGAAACCTCAACCGCAGATACCAAAGTGAAAGGTACAGCAAACAACAAATGAGTGCAACCAAGGACGTCTCGACCATAAGTTGCCTACTATGGAATGGTGACAGGCTTTTATACACTCAACGAAACTGAAAAGACAATAAGCGAGAAGCTAAGCGGGCTCCCCATCGACTTTCAGGCTCAAGCTACTGTCGCTAACCTATATCGAGCTGCGAATGCGACTCGAAAGTACTTCACCAACACGGTTCTCAAGGACTACGACCTTTCATGGACTGGCTTCGTTGTGCTTTGGGTGGTATGGATCTTCGATGGGATTGAAACGCGCCACGCAGCCGACGAAGCAGGGATATCAAAGTCCACACTCTCAGGAATAATCAAGACTATGGAGTCGCGAGGTCTGCTGGAACGCCGTTTTGACGCCTCTGACAAGCGCTTAGTCCACCTTCACTTGACGCAAAATGGTGGAGCGACGATGGTTGAGCTATTCCCGAAATTCAACCTGAAGGAGGTTGAAACCGTCTCTCCTTTAGATAAAGGTGGCGTCGATCAACTCGGGCACATGTTGAAATCGATAATTACCCACTTAGAGTCCTTTACCGAGGTGTCGATGGAGTCACGCACCACACCGTGGCAAGGCATCAACAAATAGACAATTCGCTTTAATTGGTCTTGGTCTTGCGGTGTTAAATTGACCATAAGACACAAAAACATCTACCCATAACGGGACGGTGAGTGACGAAACTTCAATCGAGTGAAGGGCGTCACTACGCTGCCGTAGTTAGCACACTTTGTAATATACTTTTCATGTCGGTCGGACTCACGTGAGTCATAGGGCATCCACTCGATCAATTTCCTTCTCTTCTGAGTCGGTGCGGCGGTTGTCCCACATACCGTACCCATAGACGAAAGAAAAGATGACCACCTTCAATGAACTAGGTGTGGCTAGCCACATCTCAACTCGCCTCGCCGAAAACAATATCCTCGAGCCAACTGAGATTCAAAAAGTTGTTATTCCTGACGCTCTTCAAGGGTTGGATGTTTTGGCAATGGCTGGAACTGGTTCCGGAAAGACCCTTGCGTTTCTCATTCCCGTTCTCCAACGAGCACCAAGATCTGCTCCAAACCGACCATACGCACTTATTTTGGTTCCCACCCGCGAACTCGCGCTTCAGGTTCGCGACGTATTCCTTTCACTGCTTAGCCATCCCCGACGCGGCCTTCCTCGTATAGGAGCAATCTACGGTGGCTCCCCTATAGACCGCCAAATTCGCGACCTGCAACGAGGCGTCGAGGTCGTCGTGGCGACTCCAGGCCGTTTAATGGACCTCATGGACCGCAGAGCAATAGATCTGAGCGAAGTAACTTCAGTTGTAATCGATGAGGCCGACAGAATGGCCGATATGGGATTTCTTCCGCCAGTTGAAGAGATACTTTCGAGCCTTTCGGAGAACCATCAGACGATGTTATTCAGCGCAACTCTAGATGGCGACGTTCGTAAGATCGTAAATAGGTACATGAGTTCGCCAATACACCATGAGGTGAAGGCCGAAACTCGATCCCTAGACAACATGAGCCACTACTTCTTAGTTACCCACGACAACGATAAACTCGAAATCGTAAAGCAAGTAACTTCGACCGCTCGTAAGTCGATAATCTTCGTACGAACCCGCGACAACGCCGATCGCCTTGCAGATGACCTGCATGGCGAAGGGATCAACGTGGATGCACTGCACGGAAACATGCGCCAAAGTGCCCGCGAACGCGTATTGCATCGCTTTTCCAAGGGTGCCACGTCAATTCTTGTGGCAACAGACGTAGCCGCTAGAGGAATCGACGTCGCTGGACTAGACCTAGTCGTTCACTTCGAACTACCCGACGACCATAAGGCATACATCCACAGATCTGGCAGAACTGCACGAGCTGGGACTTCCGGAGCGGTAGTCACGCTACTTCGTAGATCACAGATGCGAACTGTAAATGGTCTCCAAAAAGATCTTGGCCTACCCCAGCAACTCTTCATGGGTAATCCGGAGGAGCCTACGCTGACCAATATTGCAACTCTGGAAGAGTTCAAAGGCGAAGAGGTAGTCTTTAGTGATTCGAGAGGGCCAAGCCGGGGACGAAGTGGCGGAAGTGGCGGCGGTTATCGACCATTTCGATCCAACTCCAGCTACGGCCGTCAGGGCGAACCGAGCTCCAATCGTGACGGTGGAAACCGTCCATATGGTCAAAGTGAAGGTGGATCGAGAGATAGCTATCCTACCCGCGATAGAAATTCAAGCCGAGGCGAAAGCTACGGCCGTCGAGAGGGTGGAAATCGCTCAAACGACGGAGGCGGCGAATCATCTTCTTACGGCAACCGCGGCAATTACGACGGACAGCGTCGGTCTTCAAGGCGTGGGAATTACTAGAGATCAAAGCAAGTTTTAAAACTAGAAATCGTTTCAACTTGCAACTAAGGGAGGGTGGATTGGCATAATAGCCGGTCCACCCTTTCTAATTGCGGAAGATCCTCCTCACGAAATAGCAAGAATGGATGCCATGTCTAAGCCAATGATCGAACTCGAGAGCGAAACACCATCACGTAGAGCTTGGCAGGCTCTAATAACGGTCCTCTCTGGTACGTTTATGGCGATCGTCGATTCGACTATCGTAAACGTCGCACTTCCATCCATAAGGACATCAATCCATCCAAGCGCAGCCCAGATCGAGTGGATCGTCTCGGGCTACCTACTCGCCTTCGGCCTAATGCTGATTCCCGCGGGCCGCCTTGGAGACCGTTACGGCCACAAACCCCTATTTGTCACAGGACTTTCACTCTTCGTCATCTCATCGGTAGTCTGTGGCTCATCGATAAACGCCTCGGAACTCGTTATCGCACGTATCGTGCAAGGAGCATCGGCTGGCTTATTTGGCCCCTCCATCCAAGCTACAATTTCACTCCTCTTCGCTGGGAAGGCTAGGTCTCGGGCATTCGGAATTCTCGGAACCATGATAGGGATATCATCTGCGTCAGGACCAGTAATTGGTGGCGTCATAATCGTAGGCTTCGGCGGAAACTTAGGCTGGCGTTTAGTCTTCTTCGTCAACCTATTAGTGGGCGCACTTGCAATACCATTATCAATTCGTTTGATACCTAATGTAAAGCCAAATATCAAAAACGAGCTCGATCTAGTCGGGCTTTCGATCATCACCGTTGCCCTTTCCTTTGTGTTTATCTTCTTGATCGAGGGTGGCTCGACAAACTTTCCGATCTGGACCATAGTCACCGCCCTTGCCTCATTACCAGCATTTGCAGCCTTTTACTTATGGGAAAAGCACTACCAGAAGAGGGGCCATAAGGCCCTCGTCGATGGACGTCTCGCGCGAACCAGATCCTTTAGCATTGGTACCGGCCTAGCCATGATCTACTTTGCGGCCTTCTCGTCGATCTTCGTAATCATCTCATTGATATGGCAGGATGGCCTACATAGAGATGCCCTCGCCTCGGGACTAGCCGTAACGCCATTTGCAATCGGTACCCTAATTTTCGGATCAATCAGCGACCGCTTCTCATCTCGATTAGGAAAAGGTACGCTCTACCTCGGCATTGCCCTACTCTTTACATCTCTTGCAGCCACTGAAGTTATCCTACGCCTCTCCTCCATGGGTCACGTAAGTGCACTACTACTTATTGTTCCACTCTTTCTCGGTGGTTTCGGAAATGGAATCTTCATCGCACCAAATCAAGACTTTCTACTTCGTTCGATAGAACGCAGAGATGCAGGAGTATCTGCTGCCCTTCTCCAAACCTCTCAACGAATTGGTAGCGCATTAAGCGTTGCTGCATCGGTGACCATCTTTTTCAATTCGCTAGCGCACGGCTCTACTTATCTCAAAGCTGGAAGTAACGCGTTGATATTCAACTTGGCTATGTTGGTAATTGGTGCAGCCATCACACTCTATCTTCCGAAGCCAACAAAGGTAACTTCCCGATAGCGCGTGACCAAATAGCAGCTCATCGATAATTCACGACAAAATTGGTCGTAATTTGCCACCTACTTTTTCGCTTGCCTTATAATTATGATAAAACCTATCAACTTTATCGTAATTCTGGCACAGCGAGGAAAAAGATTTGACAGTTGAAGATGCGGAAGTTAAAGAAAGTACAGTTGAGAAGATCAAGCGAGAGAGCAATCTTCTAAAGGGAACGATTGAAGACGAACTTGGAACCACGGCGGAGACCTTCACCTCCGATACCGGTCAACTACTCAAGTTCCATGGTGTCTACCTGCAGGACAATCGCGATGTCCGCTCATCACGCAAGCGCGAAGGTTTAGATCTTGAACATCTTGTCATGGTCAGGGTTGCAATTCCTGGCGGAAAGCTATCGGCCGATCAATATCGATCGTTGGATCAATTGAGTGATAAGTTCGGAAATTCAACCTTGCGCCTTACAACTCGTCAAGGAATCCAATTTCATTTCGCCACAAAGGCCGTAATACGAGAGTTGATCGCTGGCATCAACGAGACACTCCTAACAACATGGGGTGGATGTGGTGATGTCGTAAGAAATGTGGTCGCCTGTACCAACGCGGGAAATAGCGAGTTGCAAACGAAACTTGACCAACTGGCAGACTATATTTCAACCTCCTACAAGGCACCAGCCGACTCATATTGGCAGATCTGGATTGACGGAGACCGAGTTCCACAAGCTATCGTTGATGCACCTTCGATAGACGAATCGGTCTACGGAGCCACGATGCTACCCCGCAAGTTCAAGATTGGCCTCGCCACTACCAACGACAACTGTATCGATGCACTTAGCCACGACATAGCCGTGGTAATTGATGCAATGGAACCAAACCGACTCCACATCTTCGCTGGTGGCGGTATGGGTAGAAGCGGTACAGATCCCACTACGTATGCACGGGCTGCTACACACCTCGGCACAGTACGCGAAGGTTACCTAAAAGCAACTCTAGATGCAATTCTGACAATCCAAAGGGACTACGGCGACAGAAAAGATCGGGCACACGCCCGTCTAAAGTACACCATCGATCGCCTTGGAGTGGACTTCTTCGAACAACTTGTCGTTGAACGAAGTGGCCAAAGCTTTGCAAAAGATACCTTCCCTGGTTTCACCAACGAAGGGGACCATCTCGGAGTCGAAGAGGCACCAACGAAGGGGCGCTTCAACCTCGGTTATAAACTCCCATCCGGCCGTATCTCAAATTCCGGTGAGGTAAAGGACCAGCGCGACCGCATCGTAAAGGCGATCGAACAGGCCACCTGCGAGGTGCGTGTTACCGCCAAGGGCGACCTCGTCTTTACCGAACTCTCGGAGGAGGATTTAGCAAAAATATCAGATCTCCTCGACGATGCAAGATCGAAGGAGCAGGCAAGGACGAAACGCCACATTCCGCTCTCGACAAAAGAGCTCTCATTTGCCTGCGTCGCGCTACCGACCTGCAGCTTGGCCCTAGCAGAATCGGAGCGTTACCTGCCCAACTTCGTCGAAGAACTACAAAGTCGCCTAGAGCTATTAGGTGCACCGGACGCTGCTATCGAGGTCAGAATAACCGGGTGCCCAAACGGGTGTGCTCGGCCATACCTTGGAGAGCTCGGAGTCGTCGGACGCTCCAAAAAGAGCTATGACATATTTATTGGCGCAGATAGACGAGGTATGCGCCTTTCCGAACAGTTCGCCGTAGACGTTCCAAGTAGCGAGTTAGTCAATTCCATCACTCCCCTTTTGAAATTATGGGTCGCAGATGGAATAGAGAAGGTGAACTTTGGTGACTTCGTCACATCATTAGATAAAGATCTTGTTACTTCATTAGCTCCGGCTCCAAGACGTCGCCGTCCACTCTCAGTTCAAGGAGAAGAGAATTGATCATCAACCTAGACCTCGTCGGACGTGCGATTGCGGTAGTTGGAGATGGATCCGATGCTATCTATCGGGCTAAAAAGATGGCCGCTGAAGGAGCCCTTGTAACGATATTTAGCGATGTGATAAATCATGCCATGCTCGATGATCCATCTGCGAGTCCCGCTCTTTCGACGATCAAGATCAAAGGGGCAGGAGAGATCTTTACCAAAGGATTCCTCCGCCGCGATCTAATAGCTCAGTTTTCAATGATCGTCGCTACCGATCGCAACAACGAATTTAATTTGAAGCTGGCAGCGAGAACGAGCCGATACAACATACTCCTCAACACCCTGGATGAACCGGCCACATGCAACTTCTCACACGTGGCAGTAAAAGAGCCAATTTCTGGAGTCGAAATCGCGATCTCGACCGGTGGCAGATCCCCCGCCTTCGCCTCCCACCTATCACGCAAGATTAATTCAACGATTGGCGAGGTCGATCGCGAAGTCTTTAAGGCCTTCGTTGAAGTCAGACAAGAGGTAAAGCGTCAAGGAAGGTCCACCTTCGAGGTGAATTGGAAAGAGATAGCAGCCGAGATCGAACGGCGTCACATCCAAGAAGTTGCATAAGCACGGAAGCTGTCTCCCAGAAACCAAGGCTCAAACACTCTACTAACTGAGCACATCGTAGCGAACTTTAAAAGACCGAAGAAGACCACCTAGAAGGTATAACTATGTCACAGAATAACGAGCCAGGGCGACTGATATGGCTTACCGGGCTATCGGGAGCTGGAAAGTCAACGATCGCAAGGGCGCTTAGCGAAAGACTCCAGGCAACTGGAGTAAAGGTCGAGATCTTGGACGGTGACGAGATTAGAGAAGTCATCTCTCCCGAACTTGGCTTCTCAAAGGAAGATCGAAACATGCAGGTGGAGCGGATCGGTTATATTGCCTCACTTCTTACTCGCAATGGAGTAGACGTCATCGTCTCGGCCATCAGCCCTTATCGAAGCAGCCGAGATAGGGCTATAGCACGCTCATCTCGATCATTTGAAATCCTTGTAAGCGCTCCACTAGAAGTGCTTATTGATCGCGACACTAAAGGTCTATACGGGAAGGCCATTCGAGGCGAGATCACCGGTTTAACTGGATACGACGATCCATATGAAGAGCCCATTGGCAGCCACCTAAAAGTCGATAGCCATCGGTTGAGACTAGAAGACGCACTTTCACTTATCGAAGAGTATCTAAATTTCGAGGTATCTAATGTATGAACTCCTAGAGGAGACCACGAAGTTAATAGCCGATGCGATAGACAGCCATAGCGACTTAGCTATCACGACAGGGCTAAATGTAGCCGGTACCGTTCTAATAGATTTAGCTGCAAAGGAGGGGTTCGCTGGTGATGTTGTCTTTGTCGACACCGGCTACCACTTTCCTGAGACGATCGCCTTTTTCAAGGATTTAGGAGATAGGTACGAGACAATTAATTTTGTGACACTCTCTTCGAAGACTCCCTTCGAAGATGGATTTTTGGAAGATCCAACTAGGTGCTGCGAAATCAACAAGGTTGAACCACTCTTTTCCTACTTTGAAGAAGTGGCGCCGAGCGCAATATTAAATGGGCGCACTAGAGATTCAGCTAAAACAAGGACGAACCTCTCTCCATTTGAAGAGGGAACTCCATTCAAGATCAACCCGCTTTACAAGTGGACGACGCGCTCAATTATTGAATTCGCAGAAGAAAACAGCCTTCCGATACACCCCCTCGTCTCCGAAGGCTACCTCTCGATGGGCTGTTGGCCGTGTACTAGAGCAGTAGAAGACGGTCAGGATCCGCGCGCGGGTCGATTTGTCGGCCAAGGAAGGGTCGAATGTGGGATTTGGACTAGAAATACGGAAGGCAAAAAATGACGATTCTAGCCCACGGTAAAAGTGGAACTCTCAAAGTAGCTCCGATCGTAAAGGACGATCGCCAAGTTGAAGCTTTTATCGAAATCAACGAGCGGCAACTGGCCGACCTCATAATGATCACCTCTGGAGCATACAGTCCACTCGAGACCTTCATGGACGAGGAGAACTACCTTTCAGTGATCAAAGGAGGACGTCTAGTTGATTCGACTCTTTGGCCAATTCCAATAACCTTTGACGTACAAGAAGCACCGACGGCAGGCACGATACTCGGACTTAAGAGCGGCGGACGGCACCTTGCGAACCTCGAAGTTCTACAGGTCTATGAACCACTCATAACCGAGGAACTAAACTCGACCTTTGGCACCGAGGATCCTGCCCACCCTGGCGTTGCTGCGACGCTTGCTCGGGGTAGGTTTTTGGTTTCAGGACCGTTGACCCTCATTGACGAACCCCACGACGACATCCACGGCCACTACCTAACACCAGTTGAAAGCCGTGCAATCTTTCAGATGTCAAAGTGGAAGAGCGTTGTTGCGTTTCAGACGCGAAACCCAATACATAGGGCACATGAGTACCTACATAAGGTTGCACTAGAGCTAATCGATGGGCTATTCATACACCCATTGGTCGGAGCCACCAAAGACGATGACGTACCGGCTGAGGTACGAATGGAGGCCTACCGGGTACTTATCGACAACTATTACCCCAAAGATCGCGTCCTTTTGGCAACTTATCCCGCCGCTATGCGCTACGCGGGCCCTAAAGAGGCGATCTTGCACGCAATTAGTCGCCAGAACTATGGTTGCACCCACTTCATAGTTGGAAGAGACCATGCTGGAGTCGGGAACTACTACGGTACCTACGCCGCGCAAGAGGTATTCGACGAACTATCTAACGACGATCTCAAGATCCAAATCATCAGATTCGAGCACTCCTTCTTCTGCAAGAAGTGTGAAGGCGTAGTTTCAAAGCGCAGCTGTCCACACGCCTCAGACCACCACCTAGTACTCTCGGGGACCAAAGTTAGGCAGATGCTTCGCGAAGGAACTGCTCTACCTACACAATTTACGAGGTCCGAAGTCGCTCGGGTTCTCGAAGAACAGTACAGATAATCAAGGTTATATCGATAGCGGACCTAGCTAAAGCCACGATACGTTCCAGATGAAAATCACCGGTGGTACCCCATTGCGAGATGGTACCACCGGTTCCACTTTGACCAAGGGGGTAAAAGCTAGGAACAGTCACCAGTTAGCAATCTATCAAGATGAAGAACTTGATAGATTGCAATCCAAGCTGAATCAGGAGATAGTTCGAAAACGATAACCTAGGCCGTGGATTGTCTCGATTTCACACCCAGATCCTTCGAAAAATACCTTCTTGCGCAACCGCCGAACATACTGATCGACATTGTTAGCTGCAATCTCCTCTTCGACGTCCCAAACTTCAGAGAGAATCGAGGCCCGTGTAACTACGAAGCCCGATCTTCGAATTAGCAATTGGGCGATCTGAATTTCACGATTTGTTAGTCGCACCTCAACCCCGCCTACCTTGGCAATGTTTGCCAAAGTATCAATAGTTACCTGACCTGCCTTGAAGGTAAGGGGAAGGGTTGGCTTAGAACTTCGTCTAATCAAGACTCTAAGACGGGCATAGAGCTCCGCAAGAGAGAAGGGTTTCACTAGGTAATCATCGCTTCCAGCATCAAAACCAGCTAGCCGATCTTCCTCGCTAGAGAGAGCGGTAACCATAATTACTGGAAGCGACGGAAGGTGGAGGCTTACATAATCACACAACTCGAGGCCACTTTTGCCGGGAAGCATCACGTCTATGAGGGCACTATCGAATTGCCCACGGTCGAGAAGGCGCTTACCTTCGTTGAACGAATGCGCCACGGAGACGGTCAGTCCCTTTTCGGTAAGGTACTGTGCGACGGAAGCAGCTAGTTCAATATCGTCTTCCACTAAAAGAAGGCGAGGTGACCAATCTGAGGAAGGAGATACGTTCTGCGACTGCTTGGCACTCATCTCATCACACTCCAAAGCAACACGCTCATTATCGTCTGTAGAAACCTAGGAACCTACGGTTAACACCACGCGAACGATATCCCTACATCGGGTTGCTATCTGCTGTAAACTACCTTCAACCTGAACGTAATTTCCGATGGAACCGCCACTTTTACGGTCACGAACGATAGTGAGAAAGTGGCGGCCCTCATCGAACATCCAGATCAACTATCTCCTAGTGCTGTGCCTGCACTTCAGGGCAAAAGCTGAGTAACTAGGCAACTACCCCGTTGATCGCCAATGAATCAAGGTCGATGATCGCATCTTCGATAGGAAATGCAAGAGTTTGATCGGCAGTCAGTGTCAGATGAACTATGTCGTCACGCTCCCACCTATCGTGTGCAAATATCCCAACAAGGCGAGTTCCACCTGTAACCTCAATGACGTGATCGTATCCCCGTCCCCTAAAAGCAACGTCCACTACTCGACCATTCATTACGCCATCAGCTCCGTTGGTGCTCTTATTAATGCGCGCTGCACTTCCGCGGAGCATCAAACGAACTTGCTTCGAACGCTTCTCAAGGCCGCCACAACGCTTCGCTAGTACGGTTCCAGCTTTAGTTGCGACAAGAACATTTAGATCGTCCTTCCAGCCAATTACTTCGCCGTCGATCTCTCCGGCGACGCCCGTAAAGTGGGCTACGAATGGAGTTGCTGGGTTTCGGTAGATCGCCTCCGGCTGGTCCACCTGAATCAACTCCCCGTCATTCAAGAGGGCCACGCGATCAGCTAGGGCAAAGGCCTCACTCTGATCGTGGGTGATGTAAAGTGCACCCGATCCAACTTGGCGAGTCAACTCGGATATCTCAATTCTTAGCCTCTCTTTCAGATCAGCATCGAGACTAGATAGGGGTTCGTCAAAGAGAATCAACGATGGACGGGCCACTAGGGCACGGGCCAAAGATAGACGCTGCTGTTCACCGCCCGAAAGGTTCGAAGGAAATCGCTCTGCCTTGGAAGCAAGACCCACCCTCTCCAACATTTCGCCAGAGAGACGCCTTCGAACCTTGGCATCCTTTTCGTAGCGCTCCAATGCGAATGAGACGTTCTCGAGGGCGTTCATATGTGGCCAGAGGGCAAAGTCCTGAAAGACCATAGAGAGGTCTCTTCTGTCAGGAGGTGTGTGTGTCTTAGCAGAGGCAATCACCTTCCCGTCAAAACGAATCTCTCCGGTATCGATCTTCTCCAAGCCTCCAACTAGACGCAACAGCGTCGACTTACCACTGCCGGATGGACCAAGTAGTACTGCAAACTCACCCGCCTCGATAGTTAAATCGACACCCTTTAGAACCGTATTTCCGCCATATCCTTTTGTGACGGCAGATATTTCAACTCGTTTAGTCAACGCACTTTCCCCAATGACTTAGTTTGTAAATTAATTCTGCACCCGTGGTGCCTATGTTCGGCTACTTGCGCCGGACGGTAATTGTCTGCCAGCCCTTAGGAGCAAGGTACTTAAATCCACCCTGCACTAGAAGGATCACACCTAAAACGATTCCCATCTGTATGACCGAAAAAGCAGTAGCTGCGGAGAGATTCGAGACTTGGAATGACGAGAGAATCGCCGTTGCCATAGTCCTGACTCCAGTTGGGGCGAGCATCTGCGAAGTGGGCAACTCACCGAAGGTTGATGCAAAAGTCAGCAGCCAAGCCCACACGATACTTTTTGCTAAAAGTGGAAGTACGCACCTTCGAAATGCCTTCTGCATAGAAGCTCCGTGGATTCGCCCAGCACGCATCAAAGATCCATCGAGCTGCGATATCGGTCCCACCATAACTTTGGCATTAGAAGGAAGTGAGATCGCCACGTATCCAATCCCAAGGAGAATCATCGTTCCATAGATATTTATGCCCATGGAAATAGTTAGTGGAAGATTAAAGACAAAGATGAATCCGGCAGCCAAAACCAAACCAGGAAGTGCAACCGACGTCACGAGGATCAAGTCCGTAAACTTTCCGCTTAAACCCGGACGCGGGGAGGTTAAAACTTTGGCGATCGATATCCCCAAGACGATGGTTATCGTCGCCGTGATCGCAGCCATGGTAAGCGAAGTTACGATAGGTCCGCCAATTGATTGGGTTTTGAACAGTGTCGTATATGCGCTCAAAGTAAGCGACGACAACGACGGGCTCTGGAAGGGCTTAAATAGAGTCGAGATGAGTGCCCCAAGAACCGGAACTCCAAGTGCTGCCAGGAAGAACAGGTACAAAAAGCTTCGAACAATGACCTTTGCCCTAAGCGATAGGCTAAGTACCGGCGCAAAAGCGGTCCTTCCAGAAAGTACTCCGTAGCTCCGTGACCTAGTCATTCTATTTTGAATGGTCAGCACTATCCCAAGAGTAAGGACCAAGAGCCAACTCGTACCTGCTGCCATAGGAAAGTCAGTGGGGAATGTGGCGATGGCTGACATGATATTGGTCGTAGCCACGGGGATATTCGCATTCGCAGCGATCGTTGAAGCTACGCCAAAGTCGCCCAAAGATTCAGCGAAGACGATGGTAGCACCTGCAAAGATGGCGGGGAGCAGGATGGGAGTTACGATTCTTATGGTACGTGGAATCGATCCACCATGGATACGCGACGCTTCTTCGAAGCGACGACCCAAGCCACGGATTGCGGGCGAAATGGCAAAGTACGCAAAGGGAACCCCGGTAAAGGTGAGAATCATAATAATTCCCCCAGTGCCAAGGACCAAGTTACGTATCGAACCGTTTACGAGGCCGAGCTGCGAAAAGATACTTCCAGGTGCTACGACCTCATTCCAACCAACCGAAGTTACATATGTCGGAACGAGAAGAATCACCCATAGTAAACCCGGAATCCAACGTGACTCGCGCAAGTTCACTCGCTGAACCACAAGGGCCAACATCGAAGATATCACGACAGCGAAGATGGCGGCCGCAGTAGATATGCCGAGGCTATTTCGCATTCCCACTAGTTCATTACCACTTAGGGCTCTACCAAAGGCAGAAAATGTAAACCAAGAGTTGCCTTGGGCAAAGATCCTTGGAGAAAATGCGAGTAGAAGAAATGCGATGGTGGGGATCACTGAGACGACAGCTAGGACGACCCACAAAAGTGGTCGCCCTAGCCTAAGTGATGCAGTCTCAAAAAGCCCGCGGCTCTTGACCTGGATGCCGGAACGACGATCCAGATCAACGCCTTCCTCGTCAATCTCTTCTGATTGGTAAGGAGGAGAACTAAGCAATGTTAGTTGAGAACCATGTGTTTACCGAAGACTCCAAAGATCCCCACTTATATGGATCGTAGAAGTAGAAGTTGATAGAAGACTCAGGTGGTACCTGCTTTTCTGCAACAGTACCATTTACAACTGGGAAGAATTGAGAGTCACCAGTTGGATCGCCCGCCAACATCGCCTTCTGACCAGCCGGGCTATATATAAAGTTCGCAAATGCCTTGGCATCCTTTATTTCAGCCGCTGATGCCTTACCATCGATGGCAAGAACGCTAGGAAGTGCTGGCGATGGATTTGGGTAAATGACCTTGATGTTAGGGTCCTTCTGAGCTCTGCCGATACCCGACGTATTTTGACCGATCGCAATCTCGACTTTACCGGCAGTCATGTCATCCATGACTGAGTTTTGCGATACATACAATCCATTGGCCTTGAGCTGTGACATGAAGGCTTCACCTTGAGTTACACCGCCGAGGGAGTCAAAGAGACCAGCAAGAATCGGATAGCTTGGACCGTCGATAGACGGGTTGTTCATTCCGAACTTACCCTTCCACTGCGGTTGGAGAAGTTCTTGCCAGCTAGTCGGAGGATTTGCGACCTTGGAAGAGTCATAGACGAAGGCTCCGGTCGTGGTTACGCCCGTGATGATATAGCTTTTGTCTGCCGGTACCAGCTTTTGGCCGAGGGCATTTAGAGTCCCCGTATTTGGCTGGAAGTTCTTTAGTAGCATTCCCTGCTGATCGAGGGCAGCATATGCTGCATTACCATCTGTCCAAGCAACGCCCCAACTTGGGTTGTTCTTGGTCGCTTGGATCTTGGCTAGGGTTGGACCAGTTGAGTTATCCGATAGTTTACAAACGATTCCGGTCGCCTTTTGGAAGGCAGTACAGGTCGAGGAGTCATATCCCTCAGATGACCAAAGATACAACGGAGTCGATGACGACGACGAGGACGACGTGGTAGATGCCGAAGCCGAACCACATGCCGCTAGGAGTATCGTTGCGGCTGCGACCCCGATCGATGTTGTCGCTGTACGCGACTTTAGGTTGATTTTTCGATTTGCTCGTAACATGAGTAAGAAGTTAGGGGCCTCGAATATCTAGCTTCTTTACTTGCTCTTTACTTTCTTGAAATTTACTGATAAGAACTTGGTAACCACATATGAAGGAATGTTCAGAAAGTTTTACGTTGGACCAAGATACTAGATCTCGCACCTAAGTCAAACTCTATCGACGATAATAAATTCCAGTACAACCACAATTTCCACCACTGCGCACGTTACTTATCGGAGACAGCTGAGATGCACTTTCGTCTCAATTTCCAATTTCGCGTCAGCCCTTCATTGGGCGAAATATCTCTACGATTCAAGGGCCAAATATCATTTGCTACCCTCATATTCATTGAAGAGCAGCGATGCCTCCTCGGTCATAAATTTAACTGCACTATAAGTATCGGAGATTGTGTACTGAAGAGGGAAAAGGTGCATATCGCTCCATCGTTCGAATGGAAGCTGCGATAAATGGACGATCCGTTCGCCATCGATGATAGACCTAGTAACGGGATGGTTAGCCTCCTCGATCAGGTGATGTCCTCGAACGGCCGCAACCATCTGATCAGGGAAGCCAAAGCGTGACAAGATCAACGACCCTAGCTCCTCATGATCAATGCCGAAGGCACTGCGCTCGGAGTCTAGGTACTCCTTTTGGCTCTCGGAGGTGAGTCCACCGGCAAAGATCTTTTCTATGTCGTGATATCGATCTGCATTGATAGCCCGTAAAACGAAGGCTCCAACGTCATGTATCAGTCCGGCCGCATAAGAGAGTGAGGGGTCAGCGCCGCGGGACTCTGAGACGTGAAAAGCGGAGATCGCAACGATCGAACTATGGTTCCATGCCCCACTCGAAAGGGCACCATACTCTCTGAATATATCTAGAAGTGCAAAGGCACGGATAGTCCATTCACCTATCAGGGCAACTGCGTAATCGACAGAAGTGACTTCTCTCCCACGCCGATAGTAGGGAGAGTTTGCTAGACGAAGTACAGATTTTGAAAATACGTCGTCGGATGAGATTGCCATAGAAATTGCTCTACGATCTAAATCGACACCTTCGAATGAGGCGAGAAGTTCTCGAGAGGCGCTGTGCTTTTCAGCTGCTAGGTCAACTACAGTCAGAAAAGTATCGAGTCCCATCACCGACGTATCCTTCCCCAACAGTTAGACCTCCGTATATTCGGTTTATCGAAACAACAGGGGTCTAACTTTAAGGGAAAGGTATGAGGGATTTCTTACCCCTCGACAGCTACAGGAATAGTTCCTCCCGCGATCTGTGGAGCCTTATTGCGCCTTATCGCTAGGACAGCAACTAGGGCTCCGGCGATAGCCATCATCGAAGCCGCCCTAAAGCCACTGGTCCAGCCTGAAATCTCTGAGGCTGCCTTGATTGCCAACGGTGACTTCACACCGGCTGCAACAAGCGAGTGGGCCTTAGAGGACACGCCAGCGGCAGCAACAGTTGCAAGGACTGAGATACCCAAGGATCCGCCAACCTGCTGTGAGACCGAGACCATTGCCGAACCGATACCGGCACGACGAGGGTCAATGCCAGTCATCGCCATCGGAAAGACGCTTGAGAAGGTCATTCCAAGGCCTGTGGCATTCAATAAAAGTGTTGGGAGAATAACTTTGAGGTAACTACTGTGGCTATTCAGGTTCGAGAAGATAAATAAGGCTAAAGCAGATGCAGTTGGACCGTAGATCATCATTGGAAGAGGACCAAGCTTCTTCATGAACCAGGCGCCGTTACGCGCGATCACCATAACGGTCAAGGTCATTGGAAGAAAAGCAAAGCCGGTCTTTAGAGGCGAGTAACCCAAAATTTCCTGCAAAAACTGCGTCAAGAAGAACCAAAGTGAAAAGAGCGCGGCTGACACAAGGAACATGATTAGGTATGACCCGGTGCGATTTCGATTCTCAAATACGAATAGCTCGAGCAAGGGCCTCTTAGCACTTCTCTCGCGCAGAACGAAGGCGATCAAAGATACCGCTGCAATTACAAATGAAGTAACTGTTATGGAGTTCGACCAACCCGAAGCAGCAGCGTGGATGAAGGCGTAGACCAGCGCAGCGACTCCAAGGACCGAAGTAAATGCGCCTAGAAGGTCACTCGGTACCTTTTGCTTGTCGGACTCCTTCAAGATCTTGCCTGCTGCAAATGAAAGAACTAAGGCTATTGGAGTATTGACAAAGAAGACCCATCTCCAAGAGAGATATTGCGTGAGAAGGGCACCCAAAATCAGTCCAAGAGATGCACCAGCTGCAGAGACGGCGGCAAAGAGAGTAAGGGCCTCGGTTCTCTCCTTCGGATCTTCGAAGTTAGACGCAACCAAAGCAAGTGCAGTCGGAGAAGCGATTGCACCACCTATCCCCTGCAGAGCTCGCGCAGCTACCAACATCGCTGACGAGGTCGCGAGACCACCTAGGAGCGAGGCTCCCGCGAAGAGCAAAACCCCTACGGTGAACATCTTTCGTCGTCCGAAGATATCACCAGAGCGCCCGCCTAGAAGCAGAAGGCCGCCGAATACTAACGTGTAGGCATCTACAACCCAAGCAAGGGACGAGGTAGAAAAAGAAAGTGCCCTCTGGATTGATGGGAGGGCTACATTTACGATCGTTATATCTAATACGATCATTAGCTGTGCGCTTGCGATGACCACAAGCGCTAATTTCGATTTACTCTTATGCGTCGCTTCGTTACTCATTATCAATCACCAAAACCTTCACTTCACCGTCAGTACTAATTCACTTTTTACTTACAATATAATATAAGATACGCGACCGTTTCTTATTCCCCATGGTGGCAAAAAGGCCGAAAGTTAATATGACAGCAATCGAACCTTCAAAGGTACGTAGACGGGGTGCGGTACTCGAACGAGAGATATACGAAGCAGCATTCTCCGAATTAATTCGCAGAGGGTGCAGTCAATTCTCAATTGAAGGGGTCGCAAGCGCCTCAGGTACGTCTAAGGCATCGATTTACCGCCGTTGGAGAGATAGCGAAGACCTCATCCTCGATACCATTGGCCACTACTTCCCGCAGATTATTAGAGAAACGCCGAAGGGCGATCCATTCCCAACTCTCAAGGAAGCCCTTGAAGAGGTGGTTGCATTCTTCAATACTGAGCTTGGACAAATCGCTTACAACCTGCTCATTGAGT
The DNA here is from genome assembly GCA_021826315.1 of Actinomycetes bacterium. Lineage (GTDB taxonomy): Bacteria > Actinomycetota > Acidimicrobiia > Acidimicrobiales > Acidimicrobiaceae > Acidithrix. The sequence goes on along the minus strand of JAKAZZ010000017.1, from coordinate 2,413 downwards.
CGAGACGGTCAAAGCGCTTCTCCGAGATCTTCGACAGATCGATCGCCGAGCCTCGAAGGGACTACTTTCGCCGAATATTGACAGAAAATTACAAAGGAGAGGATCTGGAAACCGATGATTTGATCAGGTTGGCAAATGTCGCATCGTCACTATTGATCCACAGCGTCTTCATGAACGCTATTCCCGTTGAGGTAGATCTTCCACGTCAGATAATAGAAGAGGTAGTAGAACCTCTAGCGGTGGGGATCGCCGTGAGGCGTCGTTCCTAATTGCCATAGCTGCTGGCTTGCTACCTGAAAATCTCAAGGGCTATGAGATCACCTAAGGATGGAAGACGTCGGGTTCGAAGAATATCTGACCCACAATTGGAAGCGAACTCCTGATTCGCGCCTCGGCTTGATCGATATCGGCCGCAACTTGTGCCATAGTCGCATCCTCATCGTAGGCGACCTTCAAGGTCAGAAGGACGTCATCAGGACTTAAGTGCAATGATCGTATGTAGATAATCCTCTTAGGAAGGCCATCTTCAACTACGGCAGCCTCAATCTTTGCGAGATCTTCATCTCCAACTCCCTCTCCAACGATCAGGCTCTTCGACTCACGATATATGAAAAACGAGATCAACGACAAGACGACGCCTATTGAAATCGACCCTATGGCGTCGAAGGTCTCGTTCTTTGTTGCAACGGAAACAAGTAGGGCGCAAAGGGCTATCACAATACCAACCAGCGCCCCAAGGTCCTCAAACATAATGAGGAAGACTTCGCTATTTTTTGTCCTCTTGGCAAAGGTAAGGAGAGACTCTCCCGAAACTCTTTCCCTCTTTGACTCCTTTGACGCCTTTCTATAAGAGTTCGCCTCGAGCACGAAGCTAATTAGAAGTACCACAATTGCAACCGACGGCGACTCGACCTTAGAGTTCGAAGATAGCTTGATGATCCCCTCCCGGATTGAGAGCAAAGATCCGAGGAAAAATAGCGTAACGGCGACGGTATAGGACGAAAGGTAGCGTTCTGGACCATATCCAAAGGGGTGTTCAAAGTCCCGTGCCCGTTTTGATCTCCTAAGGCCCACATAGAGAAAACCTTGGTTGGCGAAGTCGACCGCCGAATGCGCACTCTCTGAAAATAGTGATGCTGACCCCGTAATCACAGCTGCGATTACCTTTATAACCAAGATGGCGAAGTTAGTTATGCTCGCCACGATCACAGTACTCTTAGACGACTCCTCCACGGACTCGATGCTAGTAGCGAGAACCGTCCGCGATAACAAACTTCTTTCACGCTAACGAACTACTAGTGGTCGTTTAGTCGCTCCTTATTCAAGGTTGGAGATATTATCTTCGGAGAACTTTGACTTCGTTGAGATATTTATCGCTCTATTACCTACGATTCTTACAAGCACAACGTCATCGGTGGTCAAATGTCAACGGCAGCAGTAACAAGCTGGGATATCGCAAAGTTCGAGAGGGGCTCGGCTCCGCCATTTTTAGATATGGTCGTCGCATCTGTACTTAGGACTCTCGCAGATGCTAGCCTCACACCGAGGCAGATCGACGGCATTATTACTATCCAATCAAACTTTGCTGGACCTGCTTTCAACGTTACTTTAGCCGAAGTCCTTGGAATCTATCCCACATACAGCCTCGACATCACCACTTATGGAGCGTCTCCCACAGTTGCACTCTGGCACGCAAAGATGGCGATTGAGTCAAAACTCGCAAAGAGGGTCATAATTGTTGGAGGCGATCTCACCTATCAAGAGATGAGGAGGCAGAGCCAAAGGAGGCCGCCATCAATCGCTATCCTCGATGAGTTCGAACTCCCCTATGGAAGTCATATGGCTAACAGCGATTATGCAATGATCGCCGAACTTCACAAAAAGCTCTACGGCACAACTGATGAGATGCGAGCAAAGGTGGTCGTTGACCAAAGAAGAAGCGCAGCTCTAAACGAAAGGGCACTGTTTAGGGACCCAATCGATATCGATGACGTCCTGAAGTCTCGACTCGTTTCATCGCCGTTATACCTCCTCGAATGTGTGGCAACCGCTAGCGGAGCGTCGTCATTACTCGTAACAGAACTGGCAGAAGCAAAAGAGATTACGGTTGGGAACCCGGTCACAGTTGAAGGCTTTGGATTTTCCCAAAGTGGCTTTACCCTTTCAAATTCCCAACTCTTGACCAATGGCTTGGTCAGCGGAGTAGCAAGAGCTGGGGAAGGTGCGCTGGCGATGGCAAATATATCGATTGCCGAGGTCGACATATTTGGAATCTATGACTGCTACCCAATTGCAGTGATGATCGCTCTTGAAGACCTTGGCATTACATCCAAGGGTGAGATCGGACCTTGGGTATTAGAGAACGACCTTACCTTAGGTGGTAAAGTTCCGGTCAACACAAGTGGAGGTCAAT